>JAEWRC010000144.1 GCA_023460175.1 Actinomycetes bacterium | reverse complement strand
CCCCCCCCCCCCGCCGCCCACGCCGACGACCACCACGACGGTGCCCACTACGCCGACCACCGTGCCCACCACGACGACCCCGCCGCCGCCGATGACGACGACGCACCTCAACATTCCGGGGTTGCCGCCGATCCCGATTCCGGTCCCCGGCCAGCCGCAGCAGTAACCCGTCGTGGCGCGCGCCGCAGAATTCACGCACACTGGGAGGACCGCAGTGGGTGCGGGAACTGCGTCATGGAGGCTGCGATGAGCAACAACGGGCCGTTTGGCTTCGACCCGGAGGACTTCGACCGGATGGTCCGGGAAGCGGGCGAGGGCCTGCGCGACGCGTTCGGCAAGGTATTCGAATCGACCGGTGAACGGGCCGGCTGGGGCCTGCTGTTCGACGAGTTCGGCCGCCGGTCCAAGCCGCAGCCCGAGACCACCGGCGACACCGGCGAGGGAGTGTGGGCGATCTTCATCGTCGACGACAACGGCGCCGCCACCGTCGAGCAGGTCTACGCCACCGAACTCGACGCGCTGCGGGCCAACAAGTACAACACCGACCCGAAGCGCAAGGTCCGGTTCCTGCCCTACGGCATTGCCGTGACCGCGCTCGACGAGGGCGACGAGACCGACGACGCCTAGTCGACCGGCAGCGGCGCTTCGGTGACTGCCGCCCTGGTGGGCTGCGCCGCGAGCATGCGGGCCGAGGCCGCGCGGCGCCGGTCGAACATCCGGTATTCGACCAGCCGATCGAACTCCCGGCGCGCATCGCGGCCCAGGGTGCGCAGTAGTTCCCGGCGATCGACCGCGGGATCGCGCGCGGCCGCCGCCAACCAGACCGCCAGCCGTCGGGCGGCGAAAACCTCTGTCGGGGAACGCTTCCGGGAGAACACGTCCAGCAGCGCCGTGGTGCGCTCGGGACAGGCGGCGAACCAGCGGTAAGCGGCCGACTCGATGACCGACACGGTGTCGTCGCGCCCCAGGGAGTTGGCCCACTGATACATCGGCAGGCACTGGGCGTCGCGGTCGATTTCCCAGGCGGCCAGCGCGGCGTCGAGGGCGGCGGGGGAGTCCAGGTGCGGGGCCGCGGCCTCGCCGAGCAGGCGCCCGAACCGCAGCGCGTCGCGAATTCCCTGTGCGGTCACCGGATCCTTGAAATGGCCGGCGTCACCGGCCAGCGCCCAGCCCGGCCCGTGCGAATGCCGGAAGTAGGACGGGTGCGAGTAGGACATCATGACCTTGCCGACTCGCGTGCAACCTCGCAGCCGCTCGGCGTAGGGCGGAATCCGCTGGATCGCGGCGGCGAACGCGGTCTCGGGGTCGGTGCGGTACTCGTCGGCGCGCCACACCGGCGGCATCTGCAGTGCGACGAATTGTCCACCGTCGCAGGGAAACACGGTGACCAGGTCGTCGTTGTTGCGCCACTGCATCGCGACGTCGCGCTGGTCTTCGTGGCAGTCCTCGTAGTAGGCGTAGGCCATCATCCGCTGGTTGTCCCACCGGTGGTGTTCGCGGGTGCCGACCAGTCGGGCCACCGTGGAACCGCGCCCGTCGGCGCCGACGACCAACGCCGCGGTGATGGTCCCGTCCTCGCCGTGCCGGCGGCGGTAGCGCACTCCGGTGACCCGGCCGGTCGCGTCGCGTTCCAGGCCGGTGACCCGGATCCGTTCCCGCACGTCGGCGCCGGCCGCGCGGGCGGTCTCGACCAGCGCGAGATCCAGGCCGGGGCGACGCACGCAGCCGCCGGCGGCCCAGCCGTCGTAGGCGCTGTAGGTCGCGACGAGTTCGACTCCCGGCGCACCGATCCCCGCGCGGATGTGCAGCGGGGCACCGAGTTCCAGCACCCGCTCGCGGGCGCCGAGCTTGCCCAGTTCGGCCCAGTGCGGCGGGAAGAGCAGGTGCGTCGAGAGCGTGTCGGAGGGGAACGCGGCGCTGTCCACGACGATGACCTGGCGGCCTTGCCGCGCAAAGGCGATCGCCGCTGCCGACCCGGCGCAGCGGCCCCCGACGATCACGACGTCGGTGTGTTCGGACACCAGGCCAGAATGCCACGCTCCAGCCATATTTTGTAGAGGCATTCAAAAAATGAACCAATATTCGATTTGTTCAGGTGGCCTATCCTTGCCGACGTGACCGCAGGTAAGGCGCCCACCCGATCGCCCGAGGCGGTCGCTCGGGCCGAACGTCGGCGCGCCCGCATGCGCGAGACCATCCTGGATGCCGCCGAGGTCGTCTTCAGCCAGGCTGGGTACGAGGGCGCGCGGCTCGAGGAGGTCGCCGCCGCCGCAGACATCTCGGTCGGGTCCATCTACACCCACTTCGACGGCAAGCGCGACGTGTACCTGCACCTGGTGGAGCGTTCGCTGGCGCTGTTCGCCGAATACATGGCCCGCGGCGCCGACGACACCCTGACCCCGCTGCAGCAGGTGCTGGCCGGCGGCGACGCCTACCTGATGTTCCACCTCGAACATCCGGGCGCATTTCACTTTCTGGCGCACCGCAACCCGGGCCTGACGCCGGTGTCCTCCGACGACGACATCGAGACACGGATCCGGGAGCAGGTCAGCGAGTTGCTCGCACAGTTCGCGGCCACCATCGACCGCGCGGTGGCCGCCGGCGAGGCGCGCCCGGTGGACTCGGCGCGCCTCACCCGTTACCTGTGGGGCGCCTGGAACGGGGTGATCGCGCTGCGGTTGCACCCTGACGGGCTCCGCCTGACCGACGCAGAGATCGTCGAAACCCTCGAGCTCGCCCGGTGGATGCTGCGCGAGGGCCTCGCCGCCCCGGCCCTGCGCGACGAGAACGGCGAAGTGGGCGACCGAGTTCCGTTGCCGCGCATTCACTGACGCCGGCCCGCGCGACGTAGGCCACCGATCTGCGACGGCGTCCACTACGGTCAGATCCTCATGGGACAATTCCGTCGATCCATCAGCGCGGCAACGGTTCTGGCCGGCGCCGGCGTCATCACCTGGTCGACGGTGTCGGCCATCCCGGAACCCGAGGTCGCCGCGATGTCGCCGCGGGTGGTCTCCGTGGCCGTGGCGCCCACCGCCAACTACGGCGAGGTGCTGGCTGCGGCCGCCGTCGAAACCCTGCAGCAGAGCTTCGCGGCCGCCACCACCGATGTCCCCGAACTGTGGAACACGGTGGTCGACGACTGGCCCGACGAACGGCTGACCGGGCGCAACTACAGCCGGGTGGCCGACATGGCGCTGATGCCGCTGGTGCCGTTGGTCAGCGGTCCGCTCAAGCGTGCGACCACGCAGGTGCTGACCGAACAGTTCCCCGACCGCGCCGAGCAGATCGAGGACCTCGCGAAGCTCAGCGACTACGCCCTGGTCCGGGCGATCGGGCCGGTGGTGAGCGCGATCGGCGGCGCCGGGGAGGCCCACGCCGGCATCTTCCGGCCGATGACCACCGGGGACGTGCCCGGATTCCTGCAGGCGGTCGTGAAGGCGCCGAGCTACGTCGTCGACGGCCTGTTGCACGGGGGCTACGGGGACATCGGGCCGCTGGTTGGTCGCGACGAGTGGACCGCGCCGCCGGGGCTGCTGACGCCCTGGGGCGAGGAACCGGAGCCGCGGAACATCGACGGTCCGATCGAGACCGAGACCGAGACCGAGACCGAGACCGGGGCCGAGTCGGAGGCGGTGTCTGAGGCGGTGTCCGAGTCTGAGGCGCGGCAGACGATCAGCCGGCGGCTGGTGTCGTTGGTGCGGGCGCCCGAGGCGCGGCAGGACACCGCCCCCGACGCCGACGCTGATGCTGACGCCGATGCCAGGGGCGCCGCACCGCTGCGGCGGGGGCTCCTGGCCCGGCAGGTAGCGGAGGACGCCGAGGAAGCCGGCACCGAGACAACCCGGGAGCGCACGGGCCTGCGCGACGTGCGTACGACCGTCCGGGAGAGCGTCAAGAAGCTCACCGAGGACAAGAAGCCGCACGAGACCAAGCACGAGACCAAGCGCGAGACCAAGAAGGGCGCCGACCGCGCCGCGAAGTCAGACCGGACCAAGAAGGAATCGCGCCGCAGCGACGCTGATTAGCCCGCAATTTGCTAAGCCAATTGTGAGATTTCTCGTATCGGTAGCTCGTCGCCCGACCTGCCGGCGATCCGAGGGGTATTGCCGCGTCGGCGATCGGGACCGGCGGCGCACAGCTGTTCGACGCGCGTCGAGAGATTGTCGGAAAAGCGCAGGTAAAAGCGTTCTGGCACCCGGGTGAGCGCCAAGCCATCGGCGCGCTTCAGCCGCGTCTGGCCGGGAGCGCGGGCATGGCTGGCACGCACGCCTGTGCGCGCGGAAGCTAAGAGCGCCCGAAGGGCCGATCTTGATTGATAGCTGGACAGCCGTTACTAAACCGTTATGGTGCTTGCTGTGGGTCGGCATGCATTGGCCAGAACGCGACGGCGTAGGTCGCCGTTTGCGCTGGCGGCGATGATCGCGCCAGCCGCGGCTTTCCTGGCCGCCGGCAGCGGCGCCACCCCCATCGCCCAGGACATCGTGGAACCCGTCGTCGCGCAGGCCGAGGCCTGCTGCAGCATGGAGATCATCGCCGCCGGTCTGACCGGCGCCGCGACGCTGCACAAGGCCGCAAGCACCGCCGATCCCGGACAGCCCCTACAGGCCCTCGCCGCGTCGCACTGGCGGGTCGCCGCCGACCGCGCCGCACGCGTGCCGCTGCCCATCGGCGTGGCCTCCGAGAGCGGCCTGCAGGTGAAGACCATCCTGGCCGCCCGGGCCGTCAGCGCGGCCTTCCCGGAGATCAGCAACATCGGCGGGGTGCGTCCGGATGCCCTGCGCTGGCATCCCAACGGCCTGGCGATCGACGTGATGATCCCCAACTACTCCAGCGCCGCGGGTATCGCCCTGGGCAACGAGATCGTCGCGTTTGTGCTGAAGAACGCCGAGCGGTTCGATCTGCAGGACGCCATCTGGCGCGGCGTGTACTTCACCCCGGGCGGAGCGAAGGCCGGCGGCTACGGCCACTACGACCACGTGCACATCACCACCAAGGGTGGCGGCTACCCGACGGGCTCCGAGATCTACCTGCGCTGACCCGGCCGGCTAGAGCTCCTGCTGGTCGGTCAATCCGAGTTCGCGGTAAATGGCGCCGCGCCACTTCGAAGCTTCGGTGTTGGAGGCCGGACCGCCCAGTGCCCAGTCGTGAATGTGGCCCATTCCCATCACGATTCGCAGGTTCGGGTCGCCGTCGGTGTCCTCGTCGAGCAGTCGTTCGGCGAACAGCAGCGTGCCCGGGGTCGCGATGTCGCGGGTGCCGACGTAGATCACCGTCGTCGGCAGTCCCTCGGTGGGTCCGTACATCGGATTCCACAGCGGGTCATCGATCGGCAGGTCGCCCTGCCAATCCACCGAGTCCGGGTCGTTGATGATCGCCGCCGAGAACACCGGATCGTCGACCAACTCCACATTCGGGTCGGTGAACATGGTGTGGCCACCCAGCGCCGGTGAGATCAGCACCATCTGGGTGGGCATGTCGTCGGCCAGGCAGGTCTGCCGTCCCGCGCCTTGCTCGTTGCAGCGGCGCAGAATCTCCTGGGCGGCCAGCATCCCGATCAGCGCACCTGCCGAATCGCCGTAGATGCTGACGTTGTCGGCGCCGTACTCGTTGGTCAGTTCGGTGATGTAGTCGGCCACGGGCGGGACCACGGTGGCGGCGTCGCCTCCCTCGTGGGCCAGCGGGTACATCGGCACGATCACGGTGGCGCCGGTTTCCCGGGCCATCGAGGCATAGTCCAGCCACTGCAGCACGTTGGGTCGGATCTGGAAGCCACCGCCGTGCAGGGCCACCACGTACTCGCCGGACGGGTTCTTCGGCGCGATCACCCAGACCTGCTGCTCGTCGTCGGGTCCGTAGGTGTCCTGGGTGACCGACAGGCCCAGGGTGGTGAACCATGGCGGGCTGTCCGAGGACATCAACCGCGAGATCTCGAAGGCGATGTTCACGCCGATCACGTCCGAGATCTGGCGCATCACACCGAGAGCCGCGTTCGTCAACTGATCCAGCAGCCCCGCCGGCGCGGTGCGGGTGACGTGCTCGAGCAAGTCCGGAGACACCACGATGCCCGGCGCCAGCCCGATGGGCTGATCGGCAACGCTCGCCACCGCGAGCGGAGCCACGGTCTGCTGCACTTCCGCTGCCGCACTGAGGATCTGGGCCGGCTCGACCAAGCCGATCTCCCGGCGCGCGGCCGCCAACGCCGCCCACAACGCCGGGGATGCCGCCGGGGCCAGCGGCGAGTTGCCCGCTCCCAACGGGTTCGACAGACCGCCCAGCAGGCTGGACACCGCACTGGCGAGGACGCGCGGCGGCGACGGCGCCGGGAGCGGCTCGGCCTCCGGTGCCGGCGCGGTGGTCGCGATCGGGATGAGCTCGACGGGTGCCCGCAGCGACTCGGGCACCACGGCGGCGCTCAGTTCGGCGGCCACGGCCCGCAACTCGGTGACCACGTTGCGCGGGGTGGCGAGGCGTTCGACCGGATCGGGATCGTCGGTGGCGGCCGGTTCGGCGAGGGTCGCGGCGGCCGGCGCGGTGAGTCGTTGCTCGAGTTGCTCGCGCAGCGCGGAATGGCTCGGGCGCTTGGTCGCCCCGGGTCGGGACTGCTCGGGTTGGGCGCCGGTATCCATCTCGGCGTCGGCGCCCGCTTCCACGTCCGGATCAACGTCCGGATCGAGGACCGTCCCGGCCGGCGGGTCCGGTTCCACGACAGGGTCGATGACCCCGGCCTCCGGGGCCGGTCGCTCGGGTTTGGCCGCCGGCAAGGGCCGCACCGGCCGGTCGGCGATGTCGTCGAGCGCGTCGCGCACCGCGCGACGCAGCGCCGAACTCGGGTGTTGACGCGGGCTCAGCCGGTCCAACGTCGACCGGACACGGTCGGTGGCCTGCTGTGCCGCGGTTCCGCGGCGCTTCGGCTCGGCCTCGGACTTGGTGTCCGAGGATTGATCGGCGGTTTCTCGCGCGTTGGTCTCGCGGTCCTTGGACTTGGTGTTGGTGTCGGACTTGGTTTCCGACTTCGACTTGGCGTCCGAGCTCGCCGAGGATTCGGACCCATCGGGTGCGGGCCATCGCCACCCCGGGGCCCAGGCCGGTCGCGGCCGCCGCCCCGACCCCCAACGCCACTGCCAAGCCGCCGACCCGTCCGATGAATCTCCCCGCTGCCATGGTTACTAAGACTGCCAAGGATGTAACGCCGTCGCTGGAAATTGGCCCAATTTGTCCGTCCCGCAGCGAAGTCTGACGTCGCAGGCAATATCTGACCGGGAATCGCGATCAGCGGACGTTTGCCAGAATCGTCGAGGCTCTACAGGAACCCCGGTACGAACAGTGGAGCCGATGACGGGAATCGAACCCGCGTATTCAGCTTGGGAAGCTGATGTTCTGCCATTGAACTACATCGGCGGTGTGTGGCTAGGAAGGTTAGCATCACCAGCCGATAGTCTCGTCGGGTGCTGCTCTCCGATCGTGATATCCGGGCCGAGTTGACCGCCGGCCGGCTGGCCATCGAGCCCTTCGACGACTCCCTGGTCCAACCGTCCAGCGTGGATGTCCGCCTCGACACCCTGTTCCGCGTGTTCAACAACACCCGGTACACCCACATCGATCCCGCGCAGCGTCAGGACGAGCTGACCACCCTGGTGGAACCGGGCGAGGGGGAGCCGTTCGTGCTGCACCCCGGCGAGTTCGTGCTGGGCTCCACGCTGGAGGTGTGCTCGCTGCCCGACGACCTCGCGGGCCGGCTGGAGGGCAAGTCGTCGCTGGGCCGCCTCGGGCTGCTGACCCACTCCACGGCCGGGTTCATCGACCCGGGCTTCTCCGGCCACATCACGCTGGAGCTGTCCAACGTCGCCAACCTGCCGATCACGCTGTGGCCCGGCATGAAGATCGGCCAGCTGTGCCTGCTGCGGCTCACCAGCCCGTCCGAGCACCCGTACGGCAGCGCGAAGGTCGGCTCCAAGTACCAGGGTCAGCGCGGCCCCACCCCGTCGAAGGCCTACCAGAACTTCATCCAGAAGTAGCGGGATTACACCCCGTCCTGGGGATTTGTGTCCGGCAGCTTCTTCTCGGCGGCGGCGAGGCCGGTCAGCTCCGACAGGTCCACCACCTCGCCGCGGTTGATGCTCACCCAGTCCCGGCCTTCGATGTAGGGCCGCAGGCTGCGGCCGATCAGCTCGGCGTCCGCGGCGGTCTTGGGCCGCTGCAGTTCGTACACGTGGGGCAGCGCGGCCATCCCGGTCACCACCGTCCACAGCGTCAGCGCGGCCTCGCCCACCGGCGGGTCCACCAGCACCGGACCGAACAGGCACTGCTCGCCCAGGAACAGCGTCGGCACCCCGAAGCCGCCCGCGTCGAGGACCCGCTGATGATCGGCGCGGACCTCGTCGTGGGTCGACGGGTCGGCCAGCGCGTCGTCGAACAGGTCCTCGGCGGCCCCGATATCGGCCAGCAGGCGCCGGGCGACGGCCGGGTCGTGCGGCTTGCCGCCGAGATCGTGGAGTTCGTGGCCGACGACGCGGTACCAGTCGTCGAGCAGCGCGGGATCGACCCGGCGTAGCCGCGCCCCGATCCGCATCAGCGACCAGCCGTAGGACCAATCCCGCTCCCACGGATGTTTCTTGCCCTCGACGCGGTTGACCTCTTCGAGGCTGAAGAAGCGCCAGTTGACGGTCAGGCCGGTCTGCTCGCGGACCTCGCGGATCCACCGCGAGGTCTGGTAGGCGAACGGGCACATCGGATCGAAGTGGAAGTCGACCGCATCCGTCGGGGCGCGCACCCCCTCAGCTTCGCATGGGTACGGTGGTAGCTACCGGGTGTTGGGGGCACCGACGTCGCGCGGACAGAACGAGTTTCACAGCCGCTGCGCCTGTAACGCCGCAGGTGGCAGCACCGATGAAGTTCGTAGTTGACTGCCTGAGTGGCACGCGTGCCCGGAATGAAAACGAAGCTACGTAGCAAACGGTATTGGAGGCGCAGTGGACATCGTGCTTGGTGTGTCGATGACACCAACCTCGGTCCGCATGGTGCTGGTCGAAGGCGAAAAAGCGGACGGTCTGACCGTCGATCACGACGCCTTCACCGTCGGCTCGGATGACGACTCGGCAACCGCCTCGGCGCAGGTTGTCACCGCCATCCTGGGCACCCGCGAGAGCGCCGCCGAGGGCGGTCACAACCTGGCCGCCACCGGCGTCACCTGGCGGGACCACGCCGAGGCCGCCGCGCTGCGCGACGCCCTGGCCGCGCACCACCTCGACGACGTCATGCTGGTCTCCGAACTGCACGCCGCCGGAGCGCTGGCGCAAGCCGTGGGACGCGCGGTCGGCTACGAGCGCACCGCCTTGATGTTCCTCGAGCGTGACACCGCGACCGTCTCGGTGGTGCAGACCGCCGACGGGTCGATCGTGAAGGTCCAGACGCAGGACCTGCACTCCGAGGACGCCGTCGCACAGCTGACCGCGATGGTCGCCGGCCTCGAGGAACTCGACGAGCCGCCGCAGGGCGTCTTCGTCGTCGGCTCGGGTGTCAGCGTGGCCGCGATCAAGCTGCAGCTCGAGTCGGCCACTTCGCTTCCGGTCAGTGCGCCCGACGAGGCGGAGCTGGCCCTGGCCCGCGGCGCCGCGCTCGCCAGCGCCACCGCGCCCCGATTCGAGGCCACCACCGTCGGGCTGGCTCCGGCCGCCGACGTCACCCAGCTCGCCGGGGCCGGCTACATGCAGGCCGCCGGGTCTTTGGCCTACAGCGAGGTCGACGACGCCGACGTGCCCGAACTCTCGGGCCCGGTGGATATCGACGCCGACGAGTCGGCCGCGCAATCCAGCCGCCGGCCGTTCCTGTTGGTCGGCAGCGCCATGACGTCGATCTTCGTGGTCGGCGTTGCGGCGCTGGTGATCTCACTGGCCGTCAGCATCCGCCCGACCGTCGACGAGCGCCCGACGCCGGGGGAGAGCATGGTGGTGCCGCCGCGCCCGCCCGCAGCCGCGTCGACGCCGCAGCCCGCGGCCCCTGCACCCCCCGCCCCGATCGAGACGATCCAGGCGCCCACGCCGGTGGTCCAGGAG
>JAEWRC010000143.1 GCA_023460175.1 Actinomycetes bacterium | reverse complement strand
CGCCGCGACCGCCTCGAGGGCAAGGTCGGCGGCGTTGCTGTTGCCGGTCGCGGGCAGCGCCAACCGCAGCGGACCCCAGTCCGGCAGGTCCAGGCCCGGCAGTGAATCCCAGGTCTGTTGTGCCATCGCCGGTTTGAGCTCGGGACGCATGGCCAGCAGCACGGGGGAGGACACCAGCGACTTGCTGTTGGTGACCGATTCCGGGCCGGCCGCGGCCTGCAGGCGCGTCTCCGAGGCCGAGCTGGCCGGGATCCACAGCGCCGGCTTCTCGCCCAGGTCGGAGGGCCATTCCCCGCTGAGCCCGGCCACGACGGCGTCGGGACCCGCGGTGGTCACGCTGACCGAGACGCAATGGTCGCCAACGGGTCCCGCGGTCTCGTTGAACTTCGAGGCCAGGGCCTCGACCTGCCCGGCGATCCCGGAGTCGGCGACCACCGCGACGTTGGCGTCGCCCTCGAGGCAGCGCCCCGCGGCGACATTGGACCGGTCCGACAGCGCGTCGCCGAAGAACTTCCAGATGATGAACCCGGCCACCACCGCGACGACGGTGGCCAGCGCGACGATGACGCCGACGCTCACCCCGCGCCGGCCCGGGGCCACCGTGCGGTGGCTGCCGGTCCATTCGCCGTCGTTGCGGTGCCCGCCGGAGGTCTGCCCGGGACCGCCGGCGTCGGCGGAAAACGCGTCGGTCGCCGCGTAGCCGAAGCGATCCCCGTCGCCCCCGCCGTCCTCGGCATCCAGGGCGTCGTCGTCATAGCTGGACTCGTCATAGCCGGACTGGTCGTAGCTCGACTCGCCATAGCCGGGCTCGTCGTAGCGGGCGGCATAGCCGCTGTCCTGATAGCGCGTCTCACCGTAGGGATCGGTGTCGTATTCGTCGCGCTCGTAGCTCTCCGACGAATAGCTTTCCGCCGCAAAGCTCTCCGACGGGGCGGGCTCGTCCGGATACCGCGACTCGTACTCGGCGGCGTAGTTGTAGCCGCCGGCCGGATGTTCCTCGCGGTAGACGTCCCCGGGGCTGTCCTCCCGGTAGTGCCGACCGCGATCGTCGGCACCCTCGGTGGCGTACTGGTCCGCGTCGTACTGACCGGTGTCGTCCTGGCCGGGGTCGTACTGCTCGCTCTCGTACTGGTCGTCGGAATCGTCGGGGTCGGGAATACGGTGCCTACCCACGCCTAATCACCCCTGACTTTCGTCTTTGACCCGGTCGTTCGAGCTGAGTTTAGTCACTTGCCCAGACTGGCCTTGAGCTCTCGGCGTCGCCGGTGCAGGATCGGCTCGGTGTAGCCGTTGGGCTGCTCGGCGCCGGCGAGGATGAGTTCCTCGGCGGCCTTGAACGCGATGCTGGAGTCGAAATCCGGGGCCATCGCCCGGTAGGTGGGATCCCCGGCGTTCTGCCGGTCGACCACCGGCGCCATCCGCTCCAGGCTGGTGCGCACGTCCTCGGGGGTGATGACGCCGTGGCGCAGCCAGTTGGCCAGCAGCTGGCTCGAAATCCGCAGCGTGGCACGGTCTTCCATGAGCGCGATGTCGTGGATGTCGGGCACCTTCGAACAGCCCACACCCTGGTCGATCCAGCGCACCACGTAGCCCAGGATCGACTGACAGTTGTTGTCGACCTCCTCGTGGATCTCCTCGGGCGCCCAGGTCAGCGACGCCGGGTCGGCCAGCGGGATGGTCAGCAGCTCGTCGAGGGTGGTGCGGGACTTGCCGGCCAGTTCGGCCTGCACCGCGGCCACGTCGACCTGGTGGTAGTGCAGCGCGTGCAGGGTCGCGGCGGTGGGCGAGGGCACCCAGGCGGTGGTGGCGCCGGCGCGCGGCTGCCCGATCTTCTGCTCGACCATGTCGGCCATCAGGTCCGGCATGGCCCACATGCCCTTGCCGATCTGGGCCCGGCCCGACAGCCCGGCGGCCAGGCCGGCGTCGACGTTGGCGTCCTCGTAGGCCGCGATCCACGGCTGGCTCTTCATCGCGCCCTTGCGCACCATCGGACCGGCCTCCAGCGACGTGTGGATCTCGTCGCCGGTGCGGTCCAGGAAGCCGGTGTTGATGAACACCACGCGGTCGGCGGCCGCCTTGATACAGGCCTTCAGGTTGGCCGAGGTGCGCCGCTCCTCGTCCATGATGCCGACCTTGAGTGTGCCCTCGGGCAGGCCCAGGACGTCCTCGACGCGGCTGAACAGCTCGCAGGTGAACGCCACCTCGTCGGGGCCGTGCATCTTCGGCTTGACGATGTAGATCGAGCCGGTGCGGCTGTTGCTCAACGGGCCGTTGGCCTCGGAGACCTTCAGCCCGTGCACGGCGATGAGGCTGGTGAACAGGGCGTCCTGGATGCCCTCGAAGACCTCTTTGTCGTCGCCGCTGTCGGTGCCGGCCACGATGGCGTCGTTGGTCATCAGGTGCCCGACGTTGCGGACGAACAGCAGGCTGCGGCCCGGCAGGCTCAGCTCACCACCGTCGCCGGTGGTGTAGGTGCGGTCGGCGTTGAGCACCCGGGTGAAGCTCTTGCCGCCCTTGGTCATCTCCTCGGCCAGGTCGCCGCGATTCAGGCCCAGCCAGTTGCGGTAGCCGAGCACCTTGTCCTCGGCGTCGACGGCGGCCACCGAGTCCTCGAAGTCCATGATCGTGGTGACGGCCGATTCCAGGATGACGTCCTTGATGCCGGCCTTGTCGGTGGCGCCGATCGGCGAGTCGGCGTCGATCTCGATCTCGATGTGCAGGCCGTGGTTGACCAGCAGCACCGAGGTGGGGGCGTCGGCGTCGCCGAGGTAGCCGGCGAACTGCTCGGCGCTCGCCAGGGCCACCGCGTCGTCGGCACCGACGGCCACGCGCAGCGCGCCGTCGGCGACGGTCAGCCCGGTCACCTCGGCCCACGAACCCGACGCCAGCGGGGCGGCCTCATCGAGGAAGTTGCGGGCGTAGGCGATCACCTTGTCGCCGCGGATCCGGTTGTAGCTGGTGCCCTTCTCGGCGCCGTCGTCCTCGCTGATGACGTCCGAGCCGTAGAGCGCGTCGTACAACGAGCCCCACCGCGCGTTGGCGGCGTTGATCGCGAAGCGCGCATTGAGGACCGGCACCACCAGCTGCGGACCAGCCGTCGAGGCGATCTCGGGGTCCACCCCGGAGGTGGTGACGGTGAAATCCTCGGGTTCGGGCTGCAGGTAGCCGATTTCGGTGAGGAAGGCCTTGTAGGCCTCGGGGTCGTGCGGCTCGAGCACGTGCGCCCGGTGCCACTTGTCGATCTGCGCCTGCAACTCGGCGCGACGGGCGAGCAGGTCCTCGTTCTGCGGGGTCAGGTCGGCGACGACCTTGTCCACGCCGGCCCAGAAGTCCTCGGGTGCGATGTCGGTGCCCGGCAGCGCCTCGTTGTTGATGAAGTCGTGCAACACCCTGGCCACTCGCAGGTTGCCCACGGTCACGCGCTCAGTCATTACTCCTCCTCGGCCGGCAATCCCATCCATCCTACCCATGGGTAACCTGCGGGTTTGCACATGGCGGGACCCTGACGCAGGTCACACCGCTGAGCGGGCGCCTAGCCCGGCGCCGGGCCGGGATTGCCGCGGGCCGCGCCAGCAACGACCTCGCGGGGGCTCAGCAATGCGCGGCAGCGGTCGATCAACTCCGCGCGCAGCGGCGCGGCCCGGCCGCTGATCTCGGCCTGCAGCCGGACGTATTCGGCGCGCCCGGCCGGGTCTTCGATGCGGATCGGGGTCAGACCGTAGGCGCGCAGGTCGTAGGGGCTGGCGCGCATGTCGAGCGCGCGGGCGGCGGCGGCCAGGTCCAGACAGTCGAGCAGTAGCGCCGAGTCCAGCAACGGCATCAGCTTGTAGCTCCACTTGTACAGATCCATGTTGGTGTGGACGCAGCCCGGCTGCTCCCGGTCGGGCTGGGTCTCGCGGGTCAACCGCGCGGCGTTGCGGGGCGCGGCCGACGCGGTGAAGAACCGGTAGGCGTCGTAGTGGCTGCAGCGCAGCGGCATGGACTCGACGACGGCGTCGGTGCCGGCCTGGCCGAGGCGCAGCGGCACGGCTTCGTGGCGGACCTCCTCGCTGCGGTACACCATCGCCCACTCGTGCAACCCGAAGCAGTTGTGCTGGGCCGGCCGCGCGGCCGTGGCGGACAGCAACTCGGCGATGAAGCCGACGGTGTCGAACCGGCTGTCGCGGTACCGGTCGGCCACGGTCACCCCGTCCGCGGTCTCGACGTAGCCGGTGCGGCCCAGGTAGCCGCGGGCGCGCGGGCCGGCCAGCACCGTCCCGTAGCCGGGATGCCAACGCAGCAGTTGCCGCGGGCGCAAGCTGTAGTAGGTGAACAGGAAATCCCACACCGGGTGCGGGTCGCCGCCGCCGGAGTGCGCGGCCAGGAACTCCTCGACGCGCGCCCGGTGCCCTTCGGCGCGCTCGGTCCAGATCCGTTCGGGCAGAATCTGATACATGACTGCCTAGACCCGGTGCGTCCCGTCGCGCACGGTGCCCACCAGGTCCTCCACCAGATCCTCGAGCGCGGCCATGGCCACCACGGTGCCCGCCGCGTCGGTGGCCAGCGCCAGGTGACTGTTGGTCCGGCGCAGCCGCGACAGCGCATCGGGCAACGGCAGGGACGCGGCGACCCGGGGCAGCGGACGCACCACCGACGGATCGACCACGGCCTCGGGGTCGTCGCCCAGGGCCAGCACGTCCTTGATGTGCAGGTAGCCGGTGAACGCGCCGTTGCTGTCGGCGACCGGGAACCGCGAATATCCCGTCTCGGCCAGCGCCCGCTCCACCTCGCCGACGGTCGGGCCGGCCCCCGGTGCGGCGACGGGCACGGCGCAGATCTTGTGCAGCGGCACGGCGACGTCGGCGACCACCCGGGTGCGGATCTGCAGCGCGCGGGTCAGCCGGGTGTGCTCCTCGGGGTCGAGCAGTCCCTCCGAGACCGATTCGGCGATCATCTCCGCGAGTTCGACCGTGGAGACCGTCACGTCGAGTTCGTCCTTGGGCTGCACCCGAAACATCCGCAACGTGATGTTGGCGCACCAGTTGTAGAACGCGATGAACGGGCGGGCGGCCTTCATGTAGACCAGGTAGGCCGGGATCAGCAGCATTGCCGTCGTCTCCGGGCCTGCGATCGCGATGTTCTTGGGCACCATCTCGCCGAGCAGCACGTGCAGCGTCACCACCAGGCCCAGTGCCACCACGAACGACACGGTGTGCAGCACCGCATCCGGGATGCCCAGCAGGTCGAACGGGGTTTCCAGCAAATGCGCGATGGCCGGTTCGCCGACCCGGCCCAGCAGGATCGAACACACCGTGATGCCCAGTTGCGAGCCGGCGAGCATCAGCGACAGTTGTTCGCCGGCGCGGATGACCGTCACGGCGCGCTTCTTGCCCTGCTCGGCCAGCGCCTCGAGGCGGTCGCGCCGCGCGGAGATCAACGCGAACTCCGAACCGACGAAGAAGGCATTGGCCACCAGCAGCACCACCGTCAACACCACGCCGAACAGATCGCCGCCCATCAGTGCGAACTCCTCTCGGTGGGTTCGCCGCCGTGGCGGCCGATCTCGGTGAGCTCGAGTTGATCGATCCGTCGGCCGTCCATGGCCACCACGGTGGCCAGCCAGCGGACCGGGTCCTCGTAGCCGCCGTCGGGGTCGAAGGCGTGCAACTCGACGCACTCGCCGTTCTCCGGGATGTGGCCCAACTCGTCGAGCACCAGTCCGCCGATGGTCTCGTAATCGCCCTCGGGGGCGCGGAATCCGGTGGCGGTGGCGATCTCGTCGATGCGCAGCAGACCGGAGACGTGCCAGCCGCGGCCGGCCTGCACCACGTCGGGGGTCTCGTCGTCGTGTTCGTCGCGGACGTCGCCGACGATCTCCTCGATCATGTCCTCGACGGTGACCATGCCCGCGGTGCCGCCGTACTCGTCGACCACCAGGGCGGTCTGCATGCCGTTGGCGCGCACCTGGGTCATGACGGCGTCACCGTCCAGCGTCGACGGCACCACCGCGACCGGTTGCGCCAGCGTCGACAACCGGGTGTGGGACCGCCGCGCCGGTGGCACCTCGAAAACCTGCTTGACGTGCACGATGCCGACGGTCTCGTCCAGATCGCCCTCGACGATCGGGAACCGGGAGAAGCCCGTCTCGGTGGCCGCGGCCACCAGATCGGCCACTGTCTGGTCGGCCTGCAGCGACTCGATTTTCGAGCGCGGGGTCATCAGTTCTTCGGCGCTGCGCTCACCGAACCGCAGCGACCGGTCGACCAGCGTGGCCGTCACCGGGTCCAGCGCGCCGCTGCGGGCCGAGGTGCGCACCAGCGACACCAGTTCCTGCGCGGAGCGCGCCGAACGCAACTCTTCGGCGGGTTCGATGCCCATCCGGCGCAGGATCCAGTTCGCGGTCCCGTTGGTCGCCTTGATGACGGGGGTGAAGAGGGTGGAGAACAGGATCTGCGGCCCCGCGCTGGCCCGCGCGGTGGGCACCGGCCGGGCCACGGCCAGGTTCTTGGGCACTAGCTCGCCGTACACCATCGACAGCGAGGTGGCGATCAGCAACGCCAGCGCCAGGGCGACGCCGCCGGCGACGTTGTCCGGCAGACCCGTGGCGTCCAGTAGCGGCCGCAGCAGCCGCGCGACCACCGGTTCGGCCAGATAACCGGTGGCCAGCGTGGTGATGGAGATGCCGATCTGGGCGCCGGAGAGCTGGAAGGACAGCGTGCGGTGGGCCTGCTGCACGAACTTGTCGCGGCGGTCGCCGGTGCGCGCGTTGGCGTCGACGGTGCTGCGTTCGAGCGCGGTCAGGGAGAACTCGGCGGCGACGAACAACGCGGTCCCGGCCGTCAGGACCAGGATCGCGAGCACGCTCAACGCGGTGAGCCAGCCGCTCATCGGGTCGCCTCGATACGGACGCCGGGCCTACTGCCCGGCCGAATAGAGGAAGGTTCTTCAGGTTCGGCTGTGGCGGACGAAGGCCGCGCTACCTGGAGGTCCCGCCCGGTGGGGGCAGCCTCGACGGGTGCCTGCGGCACTTGGTCCCTTCCCTGACTCGATGGTCGTGTACCGGAGCGGCACACGAGAACACACATCCTAGCGCCCGAACGAATCCCGCGAGAACACCGCGCAAAAGTGCCTGCTCATCCTGGTAGGCAAGCCTTGGCTGCGTGGTACATTCCCGACGATCAACGAAGGCACTGTTCCCTACCGATTTGGCGGGTTGAGTAAGTATGGCGAAGTCGATCTCGAGAATGTCGATCTCGAAAATCACAACGAGCTTTGCGGCGGCGGCGGCCATGGTCGCCATGAGCGCCTGCGGATCGGGGACGCAGTCCGAACCCGAAGCCACCGACACCCCGGGGGCGGCCGCCGAGGACCAGAAGATCCTGGTCTACTCCGGGCGCAGCGAGGACCTGGTGGCGCCGCTGTTCGAGCAGTTCACCAGCGACACCGGCGTGGAGGTCGAGGTGCGCTACGCCGGCTCGGGTGAGTTGGCCGCGCAGCTGCTCACCGAGGGCGATCAGTCGCCGGCCGACGTGTTCTTCTCGCAGGACGCCGGCGCGCTCGGCGCGGTGTCGAACGCCGGGCTGTTCGCGCCGATCGAGGTCGACACCCTGGCCGCGGTGCCCGAGCAGTACTCCGCGGCCGACGGCACCTGGGTGGGCGTCTCGGGCCGGGCCCGTGTCATCGTCTACAACCCCGAGCTGGCGCCGAACCCGCCGGACACCATCGACGGTCTGCTGGCCCCGGAATGGAAGGGGCAGATCGGTTTTGCCCCCAGCAACGCGTCGTGGCAGTCGTTCGTCACCGCCCTGCGGGTGCTGCGCGGCGACGACGGCGCCGAGGAGTGGCTGCGCGCGTTCAAGGCCCAGGACCCCAGGCCCTATGAGGGCAACGGCGCGGTCCGGGACGCGGTGGATTCCGGTCAGGTCGCGCTCGGCCTGGTCAACCACTACTACCTGTATGAGCTGATCGACAGCAAGGGTGCGGACAACGTCGTCGCGCAGAACAAGTTCATGGCCCCGGGCGATCCGGGTGGCCTGGTGAACGTGGCCGGCGTCGGCGTGCTGAAGTCTGCGCCCAATCCGGCGGCCGCCCAGCAGTTCGCGGCCTATCTGGTCGGGGAGTCCGCGCAGGAGTTCTTCGCCACCGAGACCGCCGAGTACCCGCTGATCGAAGGCGTGGAACCCGGCGGTGAGATGCCGCCGTTGGCCGACCTGAACCCGCCGGCGGTGGACCTCTCGTCGCTCGATGACCTCGAAGCCACTCAGCAGCTGCTGGTGGAGACCGGTCTGCTGACAAACTGACGGCGTTGCGCAGCGACCCGGCGAGCACCGGGTCCAGGACCCGGCCGCCGGCGGCGTTGCTGCTGGCCGCGACCGCGGTGGTGGCGGGCACCTTCATCCCGCTGATCTATCTGGGGGAGCGCGCCCTGGAGCGCGGTCTGGCCTTCGTGGTCGACGAGCTGATCCAGCAGCGCACCGCCGAGCTGGTGGCCCGCTCGCTGCTGCTGGTGGTGCTGGTCACCGCCGCCTGCGTGGTGATCGGGGCGGGCCTGGCGGTGCTGGTCTCGCGCACCGACGTGCGCGGGCGCCGCGTGCTGGCGGTGGTCCTCACGCTGCCGCTGGCCATGCCGAGTTATCTGCTGGCGTTCCTGTGGGTTTCGCTGTTCCCGACCATCGGCGGGCTGTGGGGCTCGGCGCTGGTGCTGACATTGGTCAGCTATCCGTTGGTGTTCCTGACCACCCTGGCGGCGCTGGCGCGGGTGGACCCCGCCCAGGAGGAGGTGGCGCGCTCGCTGGGCCACCACGGCCTGGCCGTGCTGTTCGGCGTCACGCTGCGGCAGGCGCGCCCGGCCATCTCCGCGGGCGCGTTGTTGGTGGCGCTGTACGTCCTCAGCGACTTCGGCGCGGTGGCCGCGATGCGCTACGAGGCGTTCACCTGGGTGATCTACGGCGCCTACCGGTCGGGGTTCAACCCGGCGCGGGCCGCGGTGCTCTCGCTGCTGCTGCTGGTGTTCGCGCTGGGGTTGGTGATCGCCGAGCGTTGGGCGCGCGGGCAGGCCGGTGCGCGGGTGGGTTCGGGGATCTCCCGACCGGCCCCGGTGCTCCGGCTGGGCCGCTGGCAGGGCCTGGCCATGGCCCCCGCGCTCGCGGTAATGGTTGCGGCGCTGGTGATTCCGCTCTACGCGCTGTCGCGGTGGCTGACCGCCGGCGGGGTGCGCTGGGACGGCCGGGTGTGGTGGGACGCGCTGGGCGCCACGGTGTGGTTGTCGCTGGTCGCCGCAGTGGTCACCACCGCGGCCGCGCTGCCGCTGGGGGTGCTGGCCGCCCGCTACCGCACGCCGGCGGCCCGGTTCCTCGAGAGCGCGAGCTACATCGCGCACGGCCTGCCGGGCATCGTCATCGCGATCGCGATGGTCTCGGTGGGCGTGCTGCTGCTGCGCCCGATCTATCAGCAGCCGCCGCTGCTGATCCTGGCCTACGCGGTGCTGTTCATCCCGCTCGCGGTGGGTTCGGTGCGCTCGGCGGTCGAGTCGACCCCGCTGCGCACCGAGGAGGTGGCCCGCTCGCTGGGCCGCACGCCGCTGCGCGCGTTCGCCACCGTGACCGCCCACGGTGCGGCCCCCGGTATTGCCGCCGGCGCCGCCCTGGTCCTGCTGAACTGCATGAAAGAGTTGCCCGTGACGTTGTTGCTGCATCCGACGGGGACCCAGACCCTGGCCACCCGACTGTGGGGACACAGCTTTGTCAGCGACTACGCCGGGGCCGCCCCCTACGCGGTGGCGCTGCTGGTCTTCGCCGCGATCCCGACGGCCCTGCTGGGCCTGTGGACCACCCGCCCGACCCAGGTCGGACGTGGCTGAGCGCGCCGCCGACGTCACCGTCGCCGGGGTCACCAAATCCTTTGGTACCCAACGTGTCCTGGGTGGCGTCGAGCTGCGGGTGCCCGCCGGTACGACGACGGCGGTGCTGGGTCCGTCGGGCTGCGGGAAGACCACGCTGCTGCGTATCCTGGCCGGTTTCGAGGAACCGGATTCCGGGACCGTGCACATCGGCGGTGAGCCGGTGGCGGGGCCGGGCAGGTCGCTGCCGGCGCATCGTCGCCGGGTCGGGCTGATGCCGCAGGAGGGGGCGCTGTTCCCGCACCGCAGCGTCGCCGGGAACATCGCCTTCGGGATGAACGGCATGGGCCGCGCGGAATCGGCTGCGGCGGTTGGTCATTGGCTGGAACTGGTCGGGCTGGCCGGACTCGGTGACGCGCGCCCGGATCAGCTCTCCGGTGGTCAGCAGCAGCGGGTGGCGCTGGCCCGAGCGCTGGCGGCCCGGCCCCGGGTGCTGCTGCTCGACGAACCGTTCGCGGCGCTCGACGCCGGACTGCGGGTCCGCGTGCGCGAGGACATCCTCGCGATCCTGCGCGAGACCCAGACCACCGCCATCCTGGTCACCCACGATCAGGGCGAGGCGCTGTCGCTGGCGGACACCGTGGCCGTGGTGCTGACCGGTACCGTCGCCCAGCACGCCGCCCCGGCCGAGGTCTACGACCGGCCCGCCACCCTGCCGGTGGCCCGATTCGTCGGCGACACCGTCGAATTGACCGGGGACGTGCGTGCCGGGGTGGCGCGCACCGCGCTCGGTGCGCATCCGGTGCGCACCGGCACGGCGGACGGGCCGGCGGTCGTGGTGCTGCGCCCGGAGCAGCTACGCCTCGGTTCCGACGACGGCGCCGTCGGGGTGGTCACGGCCCGCCGGTTCTACGGCGCCCAGGTGGCGCTGCACGTGCGCCTGGCCGACGACACCCCGGTGGTGCTGCACGGGCCGCCGACGGCCGCGGTGCAGTGCGGTGATGCGCTGCGGGTGCACGTCGACGGGACCGTGCTGGCCTATCCGTTACCAGCCGGTGGGCAGCGGGTGCCCCTCGGCGAAGCCGGCGGCTGACTGCACGCCGAGCACCACCTTCTCGTGCAGTTCGGCCAGGGTCGCCGCCCCGACGTAGGTGCACGTGCTGCGCACCCCGGAGGTGATGTGGTCCAGCAGGTCCTCGACGCCGCCGCGCTCGGGATCCAGCGCCATCCGCGAGGTCGAGATGCCCTCCTCGAACAGCGCCTTGCGGGCCCGGTCGAAGGCACTGTCCCCGGCGGTGCGCGCCGCCACGGCCCGCTTGGAGGCCATCCCGTAGCTCTCCTTGTACGGGCGGTTTTCGCGGTCGCGCATCAGATCGCCCGGGGATTCGTAGGTCCCGGCGAACCAGGATCCGATCATCACGTTGGAGGCGCCGGCGGCCAGCGCCAGGGCGACGTCGCGCGGGTGCCGCACGCCGCCGTCGGCCCAGACGTGGGCGCCGAGTTCCTTTGCGGCCATCGAGCATTCGTAGACCGCGGAGAACTGCGGACGTCCCACGCCGGTCATCATCCGGGTGGTGCACATGGCGCCGGGGCCCACTCCGACCTTGACGATCGAGGCGCCGGCGTTGACCAGGTCGCGCACCCCGTCGGCGGAGACCACGTTGCCGGCGGCCAGCGGCAGGCCCAGATCCAGTGAGGCCACGGTCTTGATGGCGTCGAGCATCTTGACCTGATGGCCGTGGGCGGTGTCGACCACCAGCATGTCGACGCCGGCCTCGGCCAGGGCGCGGGCCTTGGCACCGACGTCGCCGTTGATGCCGACGGCCCCGGCCACCCGCAGCCGCCCCTGCTCGTCGACGGCCGGGCGGTAGATGCCGGCGCGGATGGCGCCGGTGCGGGTCAGCACCCCGGCCAGGGTGCCGTCGGGCGCGGTGAGCACCGCGACGTCGATCGGCGCGTGCTCGAGCTTCTCGAATACCTCGCGGGGTTCGGTGCCCGCCGGGACGCTGATGAAGTCGGTGACCGCGATGTCGCGCACCCGGGAGAAGCGGTCGACCCCGACGCACGCGGCCTCGGTGACCACGCCGATGGGCCGGTTCTCGAACACCACGACCGCCACCCCGTGGGCCCGCTTGTGGATCAGCGCGGTGGCGTCGGAGACCGAGTCGTCCGGGCTCAGGATCACCGGGGTGTCGGCGATCAGGTCGCGACTCTTGACGAAGTCCACCGTCTGCTGCACGGCGTCCATCGGCAGATCCTGGGGCAGCACGACGATCCCGCCGCGGCGCGCAATGGTCTCGGCCATCCGGCGGCCGGCGACGGCGGTCATGTTCGCCACCACGACGGGGATGGTGGTGCCGGTCCCGTCGCTGGTGGACAGGTCCACATCGAAGCGGGAGGTGACGTCGCTGCGGTTGGGGACGATGAAGACGTCGTCGTAGGTCAGGTCGTACGGCGGCTGGTGTCCGTTGAGAAACTGCACGTCACCGAGTGTAGTGGCGCGGCTCAGGCCTCGACTTCGCTGTGGTCGCCGCTCCACAGCGTGTGGAAGCGCCGGTCACGGTCGGCGTCGATGCGGCCGTAGGTGTGCGCGCCGAACAGGTCGCGCAGGCCCTGGGTCAGGGCGGCCGGCAGCCTTTCGGTGCGCAGGCCGTCGTAGTAGGACAGCGCGGAGCTGAAGCCGGGGATCGGGATGCCCAGCGTGGTCGCGGTGCCCACGACGCGCCGCCAGCTGTCCACCGATTCCTCGATGGCGCTGCGGAAATACGGTGCGGCGATCAGGGTCGGCAGCTCCGGCTGGGCGTCGAAGGCCTCCTTGATCCGGTTGAGGAACTTCGCCCGGATGATGCAGCCGCCGCGCCAGATGGTCGCCAGGTCACCGGGGGTGACGTCCCAGCCGTACTCGTCGCTGCCGGCCTGGATCTGGTTGAAGCCCTGCGCGTAGGCGATGATCTTCGACGCGTACAGCGCACGCCGGACGTCTTCGATGAATTGCTGTGCATCACCGGGCTTTTCGCCGAGTTGGCCGGCGGCCAGGCCGGTGGTGGCCTGGCGCTGGGCGACCGAGCCGGACAGCGCGCGGGCGAAGACCGCCTCGGCGATCCCGGTGACCGGGACCCCGAGATCCAGCGCCGACTTCACCGTCCAGCGCCCGGTGCCCTTCTGTTCGGCCTCATCGAGGATGACGTCGACCAGCGGTTTCCCGGTCTTGGCGTCGATCTGCTGGAGCACCTCGGCGGTGATCTCGACCAGGAAGCTGTCCAGATCCCCGGAGTTCCACTCGGTGAACACCTCGGCGATCTGCGGGGCGCTCATGTCCAGGCCGTCGCGCAGCAGCTGATAGGCCTCGCCGATGAGCTGCATGTCGGAGTATTCGATGCCGTTGTGCACCATCTTGACGAAGTGCCCGGCGCCATCGGGGCCGATGTGGGTGCAGCACGGCACCCCGTCGACGTGCGCGGAGATCTCCTCGAGCAGCGGGCCCAGCGACTTGTAGGACTCGGCCGGCCCGCCCGGCATGATCGACGGGCCGTTCAGCGCGCCCTCCTCGCCGCCGGAGATGCCGGCGCCGACGAAGTGCAGGCCGCGCTCGGCCATCGCCTTCTCCCGGCGGATGGTGTCGGTGTAGAGCGCGTTACCGCCGTCGATGATGATGTCGCCCTGCTCCATCGCGTCGGCGAGTTCGTTGATGACGGCGTCGGTGGGCTCGCCGGCCTTGACCATGATCAGCACCCGCCGCGGGCGTTCCAGCGCGTCGAGGAATTCGGCGATGGTCTCGCTGCGCACGAACTTGCCGTCGTCGCCGTGCTCGGCGAGCAGGGCGTCGGTCTTGGCGATCGAGCGGTTGTGCAGCGCGACGGTGTAACCGTGCCGGGCGAAGTTGCGTGCGATGTTCGAGCCCATGACGGCCAGGCCGGTGACCCCGATCTGTGCGGTGCCGGTGGTGGACTTCGGATCGGGGGCGGTCATGGGACACCTTTCGATTGAGTTGTCACGCAACAGTCTTGATAGCAGATGGGTCCGGTCAGCCGGTGAGCAGGCGGCGTAACTCGGTCAGCCAGGGCACCGCGACCGCGAGCGTGGGCACCACCAGCACGGCCGCGGCGCTCACGTAGGCGGCGGCCGCGAGGGCGGCGCTGTTGGGTTGGCCGGCCAGGCGGCGCACCCGCAGCAGTGTGGTGGGGCCGCCGGCGGACAGGGCGCCGGCCGGGGTGTGCCCGCCGGCGCAGGCCACCAGGGCGCGGCCCAGGGGAGCGGGGCCGGCGGCGCGCACGGCGGCGTCGTCGGCCAGCAGTTCGATGAGCAGACGCACCGCGTCCAGGGCGCTGCCGCTGCGGACGAACCGGGGGAAGGCGGCGTGCACCGCGGTGAACGCTTCGAGTACCAGGTCGTGCCGCGCGCGCAGGTGGGCCTGTTCGTGGGCGAGGATCGCGGTGACCTCGGGGTCGGCGAGGTGGGTGAGCGTGCCCTCGGAGAGCACCACGCGGCTGCGCACCCCCGGCAGGCAGTAGGCCAGCGGCTGATCGACGTCGAGGATGCGCAACTCACCGGTGCGGGCGCGGACGCGAGCCGCGCGCGATTCATGGTTCACGCCAAGCAGATCCACCAGCATGCGGTGGTGCGCGCGGCGGCGTCGGGTGGCGATGGCCACGCCGATGATCGAGACGATCAGGCGTGCGCCCACCAGCAGTGTCACCGCGAACGCGGTCATGTAGAGGAGCCAGAGCGGCCAGCCGAGCCGGTCGATCTCGGCGCCGATCGAGCGCACCGGGCGGCCGTCGGGGCCGACGTGCAGCAGACGGCTGGCGATGGCGATGCCGGCGCTGAACGTGGACAGAACGGCGGCGATGGCGATGGCTTGCCAGAGCACCACCGCGGCCCGCGGTGCCCGCAGCGGCCACTGCGCCCGCGCCAGCACGGCCGGCACGGGACCGACCAGCAGCACAGCAAGAAGGGCGAAGGCCAGCGCGGACACGCTGACAGTGTCTCTTAGTCGGCGGCGGTTTCGCCAGCAGGCCCTGTCAGGCCATGTTTCGCTTCCAGTTCGGCCAGCGCGCGGCGCAGCGCGTCGGCCTCCTCGGAGCCCACCCGCTCGACGAAGTGCACCAGCGCGGCGTGGCGGCTGCCGCTGTCGGAGGCCTGATCCAGCGCGTCGACCATCAGCCCGGCCACCAATTCGTCGCGTCCGTGCGCGGGGGCGTAGCGGTGGGCGCGGTCGTCGCGGTGCTGGACCACGAGGTTTTTCTTGGCGAGTCGCTGCAACACCGTCATCACGGTGGTGTAGGCGAGGTCCCGGTGCTCACACAGGGCCTCGTGCACCTGGCGCACCGTTTGCGGCTCAGGCGCGGACCACAGACGGTCCATGACCGCCTGCTCTAGTTCTCCCAATCGCGCCGTCTTTGCCATGATCCGTTCATCTCCATCAGGGATGTCGCAAGCGTACCTGCCATTACTACCCAGCGTCGTATGTCCGTCGCCCTTGACGGCAACCGCGGTGCCGGTCCATCCATTCCTCATCCTCGGATACCGCCTGGTGCAGGCAATACTGTCGCCCCTTCCCGGTTTCGGGCCCCGGTGTGAGAGCAGTCACAAGGTTCCTGCCGCGGGCCAGACATGCTTTTATGGTTAGGCTTACCTAATCACATGAAGGAGGTGCTGTGACTGCTGTAGTCGACGATCCGTTGATCGCGGGGATGGCGATACGACGTGTACTGCCGCTCCACGAGTCCAGCCGCCGGCTCCGGAACCTGTATCCGGAATGCCCGCGCGTGTACGGCGTCGCCGTGATGGGCGATGTGTCCAAGCGACGGTGGTGGCCGCTGGCGTCGGCCCTGAGCGGTGAGCGACTCGATCTGATGTTCCACGCTGCGGCCATGGAGATGGACAGCCGCACGACCGCCGCCCAGCAGCTGGCCGCCACGTTGGCCCACGCGGTGATCGGCCGGGTGGTCGCGCTCGTGGTGCTGGAGGGCCGCGCCTGGGACACCGGGCTGGAGAATCTCTGGGTGCACGTCGATTCCGAGGGTGCGATCGACTGGCTCGGCGTGGTGGATCCGACGCTGCGGGTGTTGCCCGACGACCCGTGCGCGTCGACGTCGCATTCGGTCGAGGGCGTGGTGGAGCTGCCCAGCGAGGCGGCGCTGGCCACCTGGATCGCCCATCGCTGTCATCGGACGCTCGCGCCGCTGTTCGCCCGGTTGCACGAGGTCAGCGGCGGTGCGGTCAGCATCGCCTCGATGTGGCACACCGTCGGCACCGCGATCGTGGTCGCCGCGACCCAGGTGCCGCATCTGGCGGGCTCCAGCGAGGTCGTCGGAATGCGCCGCGGCCAAGCCGTTCTCGACGCGTTGGTGGGTTTCGGCCTGCCGGTGCGCGGCCGCTCGACCCTGCGCGGCGTGCCCGCGGCCCAGTCCCGGCAGAATCTTCGCGCCTATCGCGGGGAAGGTCTTGCCAAATTAGGGCAGCCTTGCCTATCCTGATGAGCATGAGCTACCGGACCGCGCCGGAGTCCTGAGGGCTGCAGAGACCCCCGGTCCATCGAAGGCGAGCCCCGTGTCACATTGGCACGGGGCTCGCCGCTTTCTCGGGCACGACGGTGTAGACAAGTAGCGTGCAACAAACACCCGCGGGGTCCCCGGACGGATTCGGGTCACCCTTCGACAATGAAATGGGCCTGGTCTTCACCGACGTCACGCCCGACGGCATCACCGCGCAACTCGAGGTCAAGCCGACCCTGCTGCAGCCCATGGGCATCGTGCACGGCGGGGTGTACTGCGCGATCATCGAATCCGTCGCCAGCACGTCGGCGTTCGTGTGGTTGGCCGAACACGGCGGCGGCAACGTCGTCGGCGTCAACAACAACACCGACTTTCTGCGCGCCATCTCGGCGGGCACGGTCTACGCCGAGTCCGAGCCCCTGCACCGCGGCCGGCGCCAGCAGCTGTGGGTCGTGACCATCCGCGACGAGAAGGACCGGGTGGTCGCGCGCGGTCAGGTGCGGCTGCAGAACCTCGATGCTTGAGGCAGTGGCCTGAAGGCAATCGCCTGAACGCAATCGCCTGAACGCAATGGCCTGAAGGTAATTGCCCTCGGGGTGCGAGTGCTGCCGGATGGGCGCCGCCGTGGCAGGATTCCTGCCTATGCGCCTGACACCGCATGAGACCGACCGCCTGCTGCTGTCCTATGCCGCCGAACTCGCGCGGCGCCGGCAGGCCCGCGGTTGCAAGCTCAACCACCCCGAGGCCGTGGCGATCATCACCGACCATCTGCTCGAAGGGGCCCGCGACGGCCGCACCGTGGCCGAGTTGATGGTCAGCGGCACCGCGGTGCTGACCCGCGACGACGTCATGGAGGGTATCCCGGAGATGCTGCACGACGTGCAGGTCGAGGCCACCTTCCCCGACGGCACCAAGCTGGTGACCGTGCACCACCCGATCGCGTGAACCCGCCCATACTGCCCGGGCAGATCCTGCTGGGATCGGGCGCCATCGAGATCAACGCCGGCGCCGAGCGCATCGAACTCGAGATCGTCAACACCGGGGACCGGCCCGTGCAGGTGGGCAGCCACGTGCATCTGCCGCAGGCGAATTCGGCGCTGTCCTTCGACCGGGCGGCCGCCCGGGGGTACCGCTTCGACATCGCCGCCGGCACCGCGGTGCGCTTCGAACCGGGCGTATCGCGGCGGGTCCGGCTGGTCCCGTTGCGCGGCACCCGCGAGGTGCACGGCCTGAGTCTCGACCCGCCAGGAAGGCTGACCGACACATGACCGAACTGACCCGGCAGCGCTACGCCGACCTGTTCGGCCCGACGGTCGGCGACCGGATCCGGCTGGCCGACACCGACCTGCTGATCGAGATCACCGAGGACCGCAGCGGCGGGCCGGGCCGCGCCGGTGACGAGGCCGTCTTCGGCGGCGGCAAGGTGCTGCGCGAGTCGATGGGTCAGGGCCGGGCCAGCCGGGCCGACGGCGCCCCCGACACCGTCATCACCGGCGCGGTGGTCCTGGACCACTGGGGAATCATCAAGGCCGACATCGGGATCCGCGACGGCCGGATCGTCGCCATCGGCAAGGCCGGCAACCCCGACATCATGTCCGGCGTGCACCCCGACCTGGTGGTGGGCCCGTCGACCGAGATCATCGCCGGCAACGGCCGCATCCTCACCGCCGGGGCCATCGACTGCCACGTGCACCTGATCTGTCCGCAGATCATGGCCGAGGCCCTCGGTGGGGGCATCACCACGCTCATCGGCGGCGGCACCGGTCCCGCCGAGGGCAGCAAGGCCACCACCGTCACGCCGGGCGCCTGGCACCTGGCCCGCATGCTCGAGTCCCTGGACTCCTGGCCGATGAACGTCGTGCTGCTCGGCAAGGGCAACACCGTCAGCGCCGAGGCCATGTGGGAGCAATTGCGCGCCGGCGCCGCGGGTTTCAAGCTGCACGAGGACTGGGGGACCACCCCGGCGGCCATCGACGCCTGCCTGACCGTGTGCGACGCGGCGGGGGTGCAGGCCGCCATCCACACCGACACCCTCAACGAGATGGGCTTCGTCGAGGACACCCTGGCGGCCATCCGGGGCCGGTCCATCCACGCCTACCACACCGAGGGCGCCGGCGGCGGGCACGCGCCGGACATCATCACCGTGGCCGCCCAACCCCACGTGCTGCCGAGTTCGACCAACCCCACCCGCCCGCACACCGTCAACACCCTCGACGAACACCTGGACATGCTGATGGTCTGCCATCACCTCAAGCCCAGCGTCGCCGAGGATCTGGCGTTCGCGGAGAGCCGCATCCGGCCGTCGACCATCGCCGCCGAAGACCTGCTGCACGACCTGGGCGCGATCTCGATGATCGGCAGCGACGCGCAGGCCATGGGCCGCATCGGCGAGGTGGTGCTGCGCACCTGGCAGACCGCGCATGTCATGAAGCGCCGCCGCGGCGCGCTGCCCGGCGATCCGGCCGGCGCCGTCGGCAACGACAACCACCGGGCCCGCCGCTACGTGGCGAAGTACACCATCTGCCCGGCCGTCGCCCACGGCCTCGACGACGAGATCGGCTCGGTGGAGGTCGGTAAGCTCGCCGACCTGGTGCTCTGGGAGCCGGCCTTCTTCGGGGTGCGCCCGCACGCGGTGCTCAAGGGCGGCATGATCGCCTGGGCTGCGATGGGGGATGCCAACGCCTCGATCCCGACCCCGCAACCGGTGCTGCCGCGTCCGATGTTCGGCGCCGCGCCGGCGGCCGCGGCGGCCACCTCGCTGCATTTCGTTGCGCCGCAGGCGCTCGAGGACGGCTTGGCCGACCGTATCGACGTCCGGCGCCGGCTGGCCGCGGTCAAGGACGTCCGCCGGGTCGGCAAGTCCGACCTTCCCAACAACGACGCCATGCCGCGCATCGAGGTCGAGCCCGACACCTTCACCGTGCGCATCGACGGCGAGGTGTGGCGCGAACAGCCCGCCACCGAACTGCCGATGGCACAACGCTATTTCCTGTTCTGAGCCATGGCCCAGCTGACCACCCTGCTCGCCCTGGCCGACTCCCGGCTGCCGACCGGGGGGCACGTGCACTCCGGTGGCATCGAGGAGGCGATCGTCTCCGGCCTGGTGTGCGATGCGGCGACGGTTGCGGCGTACCTGCACCGCCGGATCCGCACCCACGGGCTGGTCACCGCCTCGCTGGCGGTCGCAACCCAGACCGGCGTCCTGGACCTCGAACAGGCCGACGCCGAGACCGACGCCCGGACCCCGGCGCCGGCGGCCCGGGCGGCCTCGCGCAGCCAGGGCCGCGGCCTGCTGAGGCTGGCGC
>JAEWRC010000142.1 GCA_023460175.1 Actinomycetes bacterium | reverse complement strand
GCCGGGGGCGGCGCTGCGCCGGGGCGCGGCGATGGCACGCTGCGCGGTCGGCGGCAGCACCCGCAGCAGGTCGTTGAACTGCCGGACGGTGCGCAGCCCCTCGTCCCACTGGGCGCGGGTGCTGGAGATCGGCATGGAGACCAGCGTCCAGTTCTCCTCGTTCCACATGATCTCGGCGCAGTCCGGGGCGGTGTGGGCGAAGGTGACCATGCGGCGGTCACACGCCCGCCGCGCGGCGTCCAGGTTGGTCGAGTAGACCATCCGGGGGCCGATGGCGCCGAGCAGCCAGATATCGCTCTCGCGGGGCTCCTTGATGCCCTTGAGCCGCAGATCCATCACGACGCTCGTGCCGACCTTGCGGTGCAGCGCGATGACGGTGGACACGTCGTCGAGATCGAAGATGAAGACGGCTTCACCACGGATCTGCCCGAGCACCACGTTGCGGGCGGGGACATCACCGACGGTGGACATCACCCCGCGCTTCCAGCGGTGGAGCACATCAGTGGACTCGGGTTCGTAGTCGAAGCCGTGCGAACGCGCCCAGGACTTCCGACGACGACCGAGCCCACGACGTCGATCGTTGTCGACGTACAGCAGCACCGCCGCACCTGTGAAACAGAGTGCGGACAGCGTGAACCAGAGCGGGACCATTACACCTAGCCTATCTGCTCGACGGCCGATCAGAGAAAGACCGCGGGTCACAACCCCGTCACACACCGCGCAGCAGGACGGCGAGCAGGCCCAGCATCGCACGCCATGGGGCGTTTCGACGCGATTCCGGGCCCGCTCGCCGTCATCGGATCAGCCGAGGATTCGGATCAGCCGAGGATCAGGCCGTCGCCGTCGGGGCTGACGTTGACCGGCACGGTGTCACCGTCGTGCACCTCACCGGCCAGCAGCATCTTGGCCAGCTGGTCGCCGATCGCCTTCTGCACCAGCCGGCGCAGCGGCCGGGCCCCGTACATCGGGTCGAATCCGCGCTCGGCCAGCCACTGCTTGGCCGGCAGCGACACCTCGAGGGTGAGCCGCCGCTGCGCGAGCCGCTTCTGCAGCCCCGCCAGCTGGATGTCGACGATGTGGACCAGTTCCTCCGGGTTCAGCCCGTCGAAGATGAGCACGTCGTCGAGCCGGTTGATGAACTCCGGCTTGAACGCCGCGCGCACGGCCGCCATGACCTGCTCCTCGGTCCCGCCCGACCCCAGGTTCGAGGTCAGGATCAAGATCGTGTTGCGGAAGTCCACGGTGCGGCCCTGTCCGTCGGTCAGCCGGCCCTCGTCGAGGACCTGCAGCAGCACGTCGAACACGTCCGGGTGGGCCTTTTCCACCTCGTCGAACAGCACCACCGTGTAGGGCCGACGGCGCACCGCCTCGGTCAGCTGACCGCCCTGGTCGTAGCCGATGTAGCCCGGGGGCGCACCGACCAGGCGGGCCACCGAGTGCTTCTCGCCGTACTCGCTCATGTCGATGCGGGTCATCGCGTGCTCGTCGTCGAACAGGAATTCCGCGAGCGCCTTGGCCAGCTCGGTCTTACCGACGCCGGTGGGGCCCAGGAACAGGAACGAGCCGGTGGGCCGGTTCGGGTCGGCGACGCCGGCACGGCTGCGCCGCACCGCATCGGAGACGGCGGCCACCGGGTCCCGTTGCCCGACAACCCGCTTGCCCAGCTCATCCTCCATCCGGAGCAGCTTGGCGGTCTCGCCCTCCATCATCCGGCCGGCCGGGATCCCGGTCCAGGCGGACACCACGTCGGCGACGTCGTCGGGACCGACCTCCTCCTTGAGCATCACGTTCTCGCGGGCCTCGGCGGCCGGCAGCGCGGCGTCGAGTTGCTTCTCGAGCTCGGGGATCCGGCCGTAGCGCAGCTCCGCCGCGCGCGCCAGATCGCCGTCGCGTTCGGCCCGGTCGGACTCGCCACGCAGCCCGTCGAGCTGTTCCTTGAGCTCGCGGACGATGTCGATGGCGTTCTTCTCGTTCTGCCAGCGGGTGGTCAGCTCGGCCAGCTGTTCCTTCTTGTCGGCCAGCTCGGAACGCAGCTTCTCCAACCGCTCCTTGGACGCCTCGTCCTCTTCCTTGGCGAGCGCCATCTCCTCGATCTCGAGACGACGCACGACGCGTTCGACCTCGTCGATCTCGACGGGGCGGGAGTCGATCTCCATCCGCAGCCGCGACGCGGCCTCGTCGACCAGGTCGATGGCCTTGTCCGGCAGGAAGCGCGAGGTGATGTAGCGGTCACTGAGCGTGGCCGCGGCGACCAGCGCGGAGTCGGTGATGCGCACGCCGTGGTGCACCTCGTAGCGGTCCTTGAGGCCGCGCAGGATGCCCACGGTGTCCTCCACCGTCGGCTCGCCGACATAGACCTGCTGGAACCGGCGTTCCAGCGCGGCGTCCTTCTCGATGTACTTGCGGTACTCGTCGAGCGTGGTCGCGCCGACGAGCCGCAGCTCACCGCGGGCCAGCATCGGCTTGATCATGTTGCCGGCGTCCATCGCGCCCTCACCGGTGGCACCGGCGCCGACGATGGTGTGCAACTCGTCGATGAACGTGATGACCTGACCGGCTGAGTTCTTGATGTCGTCCAGGACGGCCTTGAGTCGCTCCTCGAACTCACCGCGGTACTTCGCCCCGGCCACCATGGACCCGAGGTCCAGGCCGATGACGGTCTTGTCGCGCAGGCTCTCCGGCACGTCGCCGGCGACGATGCGCTGGGCCAGGCCCTCGACGATCGCGGTCTTGCCGACGCCGGGCTCACCGATGAGCACCGGGTTGTTCTTGGTGCGACGGCTCAGCACCTGGATGACCCGGCGGATCTCGGTGTCCCGCCCGATGACCGGGTCGAGCTTGCCCTCGCGGGCGCGCGCCGTCAGGTCGGTGGAGTACTTCTCCAGGGCCTGATAGCTGCCCTCGGGGTCCGGGCTGGTGACCCGGGCGCTGCCGCGGACCTTGACGAACGCCTCGCGCAGCGCGTCCGGCGAGGCACCGTGTTCGGTCAACAGCTTGGCGACGTCACCGGTGCCGGTGGCCAGGCCGACCAGCAGATGCTCGGTGGAGACGTACTCGTCGTCCATCTCGGTGGCCAGTTGCTGCGCGACGGTGATCGCCGACAGCGACTCCGGGGACAGCTGCGGGCTGGTGTTCGCGCCGCTGGCGCTGGGCAGCCGGTCGAGTTCGCGCTGCGCGCCGACCCGAATGGTCGCGGGATCAACTCCGACTGCCTCCAGCAACGGTGCGGCAATGCCCTCGTTCTGGGTGAGCAATGCCAGCAACAAATGGGCGGGGGTGATCTGCGGGTTCCCCGCGGCGGTTGCCGCCTGCAGGGCCGCGGTCAGCGCCGCCTGGGTCTTCGTGGTCGGGTTGAACGAGTCCACGACACCTCCACTCTTTCTGTAGAAGGGGCCAGCAGGTGGCCCGATAAATGCTTGTCGTATCCATCAACGCAGTCAAGGTTGAGTCTGTTCCGCTCAACTCTATCTTTTTTGTGCCGGTTCCGCCCGATAGGCCTCCAATGCACGTTAGGTGTACGTTTAGTGTATGGCGAGGGTCCGCACGAACATCGAGATCGAAGACGCCTACGTCGAAGCGATCAAGGACCGTTACGGGGTCCACACCAAGACCGAGGCCGTCGACCTGGCGCTGCGACACCTGGCGGGCCAGCCCATGACGCGCGAGCAGGCGTTGGCAATGCGGGGCGCGCATGCAATGACTGACGTCCCAGCCGACGCCGGACCCCGCGGCGCCGCGTGATCCTGGCCGACACCTCCGCGTGGATCGAATACGACCGAGCCACCGGCAGCACGGCAGACCAGCGCCTCACCGAGTTGATCGCCACCGATGGGCCGCTGATGTTCACCGAACCGGTTCTGATGGAGGTACTGGCCGGTGCCCGCAATGACGCACGGGAGGCGGATCTGCGCCGCATGCTGTTGCGGTTCCGGTTGGCACGTTTCGACGCAGTCGCCGACTTCGAGGGCGCGACGAGAATCTATCGCCGCTGTCGACAAGCGGGCATCACCCCGCGCGGCATGGTCGACTGCATGATCGCCGCGGTCGCGCACCGGCGCGGTCTGGCCCTGCTGGCCTGGGACGCAGACATGTTCCGGCTCGCCCAGGTGATCGGCATCGAACTGGATGAGGCGTCGTTGCGCGCCCGACCCGGCTAGGTTGAGCGGGTGAGCCCCAGCTTCGGTTCCGCCCTCGCCGAACTCATCCCGTTGGCCCTGGTCATCGCACTGTCCCCGCTGAGCATCATCCCGGCGGTGCTGACCCTGCACACGGCCCGGCCGCGGCCGACCGCGTTGGCGTTCGCCGCCGGCTGGCTGCTCGGCCTGGGCGTGCTCACCTCGGCCTTCGTCGCGGTCTCCGACCTGCTCGGCAACCTGGACCAGCCGCCGTCGTGGGCGTCCTGGCTGCGCATCGTGATCGGCGCGCTGCTGATCGTGTTCGGTCTCTACCGCTGGGCCAACCGCAAGAAGTCCGAACATTCGCCGGCTTGGATGCGCAAGCTCGGCAGCCTGACCCCCGCGCGCGCCCTGGTGACCGCGGCGGCACTGGTCGTGGCCAACCCCAAGGTGCTGTTCATCTGCATCGCCGCCGGCCTGGCGATCGGTACCGCCGGGATCGGGCAGCCGCAGGTGTGGGCCGCGGTGGTCTACTTCGTCGCGGTGGCCGGCAGCACGGTGGCCCTGCCGATCCTCGCGTATGCCGTCTCGGGCGACCGCCTCGCGCAGCCGCTGGCCCGGCTCAAGGACTGGATGGAACGCCAGCACGCGACGCTGATGGCCGCGATCCTGATCGTCATCGGTCTACTGGTGCTCTACAAGGGATTTCACGGCCTCTGAGCGTGGCGGTCCCGGCACGGCAGTGCTGAGCTGGGCTAACGTTTAGTCATGTCCGATACCGGTGCCGGAGATTTCGAGTTCGAGCGCAAGTTCTTCGTTCGCGAGCTGCCCGCCGTGGTCGCGGCCGACCCCTCGCCCGCGCTGATCGTGCAGGCCTACCTCTTCGCCGCCGACGGCTACGCCGTGCGGGTCCGCGTGCAGGGCGCCGCCCCGGTCGAAATGGGCACCGACCCGGGCGAACTCGCGACGGCCCTGGGCGAGGACGCCATCGGCACCATCACCACCAAGGGCCCCGCCGTGGGCGGCACCCGGTACGAGGCCGAGCGCGAACTCGACGCGCTGGTGGCCTCGGAGATCGTGCGCCGGGCCGATCACGTGGTCGCCAAGATCCGGTACTCGGTGTGGCTGGGCGAGGACGGCTGGGTCATCGACCGGTTCCTCGGCGCCAACGCCCCGCTGGTGCTGGCCGAGGTCGAACGGGGCGGCCCCGTCGTCGACCTGGAGATCCCGTCGTTCTGCGCCACCGAGCTTTCCGAGGACGACCGGTTCCGCAACGAATACCTGGCCTACCGGCCGTACGCCGGCTGGGCCGACGACTATCTGCGCGAGCTCGACCGCCACGGCCCGGCCTTTCTGGACACCCTGGGGCAGAACCAGTTCGACGGCAATCGGCCCAGCGACCGCCGATAGCTCTTGCGGCACGGGTGGTTCACTGGCGATAGCGCGCCGGGATGTGCAGTTCGTCGAGATCGGCGGTCAGGTAGCGCTGCACGCTGGGGCCGATCATGGCGGCGGCCTCCTCCAGCGACACCTCCGCCAGCGGACCGATCGCCATCACGTAACGCAGCAGCGCGGTCCCGACCAGATTGGTGGCCGCCAGCATCGCGCGCAGCCGGGTATCGGGGCCACCGCCGAGCGCACCGGCCGCCGCGGTCAGCACATAGTCGCGCATGAACTCCCGAAATGCCTCGTGCGCAGCGGAATTCGAGGTGGCCGAGGAAAGCATGGTGACCATGCTGGCCCCTGATTCCGGCTGCTCCCAGATGTCGAGATAGGTCCGCGCCAGGCGCACGCCGAGTTCCTCGGGCGGCGCCTGCGCGATCACTGCCGCCAGCCGCTGCGGATCGAGGATCAGCCGCATCGATTCGCGGAACAGCTCGTCCTTGGAACCGAACAGGTACGACACCATCGCGGCGTCCACCCCGGCGTCGCCCGCGACCTGACGCAGCGTGGTGGCCGCGTAACCCTGCTCGGCGAAGCGCCGCTTGGCGGCCAGCAGCACCTCCTCGCGGGACACCGACGCACCCTGGCGGCGGCCGCGCCGGCGCGGCTTTTCGGCAGGTGAGGGCATGCGCCGACAGTAACATTTCATCCGCTGTTGAAAACAGGCCGGCGGCGGCGTTACGCTCGACGGGACAATTTCAACACTCGATGAATACCTGGGGGTTCCCATGGCCACCTCAACGCACCGTCCGCCCGCCGCCGTCCAGGCCGTCGGCATCGTGGTGGCACTGACCGTCGTGCTGGCGGTGCTCTTCGTCGCGTTCGCACTGCCGGCCACCCAGTCCGAACCCAACGGCGTCCCTATCGGGGTCACGGGCCCACCGCCGGCCGTGACGCAGGTCGAATCGGCGCTGGCCCGCAACGCGCCCGGCGGGTTCACGGTCACCACCTACGACGGCCGGGACGCCCTGGTGTCCGCGATCCGCCACCGCGAGGTCTACGGCGGCCTGAGCGCCGGCCCCGACGGCCCCACCCTGCTGCTGGCCAGCGGAGCCAGCCCGATGATCGCCCAGGTCCTCACCCAGATCGGCAGCTCGATGGCGCAGGGCGCCGGAATACCCTTGCGCACCGCGGATCTCGCACCTTTACCCGAGGCCGACCCGCGCGGTGTGGGCCTGGCCGCCGCCGCGCTGCCGCTCACGCTCGCCGGCCTGTTGCCGGCCATCGCGCTGGTCCTGGTGTTCGCCGGGCGGCCGGGACTGCAGACCGCCACCATGATCGGCTTCGCCGCCGTCGCGGCGCTGACCGTCACCGCGCTGCTGCGCTACCTGTTCGGTTCCATCGAGCAGAACTTCTGGGGCGTGACCGCCGGACTGTTCGCCGGCATCGCCGCGACCGGGCTGGTGCTGCTCGGCCTCGGCGCGCTGTTCGGGCGGGTCGGCCTGGGGATCGGCGCGGCCGCCGCCATCCTGCTGGGGAACCCGCTGTCGGGCATCAACAGCGCACCTGAGCTGCTGCCGAGCGGGTGGGGCGCCTTCGGCCAGTTGCTGCCCCAGGGCGCCAACGCGACCCTGTTGCGCTCGACCGCCTACTTCGGCGACTCGTTCCCCGATCCACGGGCCGGCACCGCACTGGTGGTGCTGGGCTGCTGGGCCGCGGTGGGCGTGTTGCTGATTGTCGCGGCTGGGGTGAGGCAGCGGCGCTCGCGCGCATAAGATCGGGCAGCGTGGGCCTCGAAGATCGCGCTGCGCTGTCGGTGCTGCATGCCGCCGTCACCAGGCCCGACGCCGAGGAGCTGATCGGGCGGTTCTACACCTGCTGGTTCGCCATCGACCCGCCGGTGCGCGACCTGTTCCCGCCGGACATGGCCGGCCAACGGGCCCTGTTCGGGCAGGTGCTGGACTTCGTGCTCGGCGAGTTCATCGCCCAGCGCGCCGAGGAGCCCGTGGCGTTCCTGGCCCAGCTGGGTCGCGACCACCGCAAATACGGTGTGACACAGGATCATTACGAGACGTTGGCGCACGCGCTGTACGCCACGCTGAGCAGCGACCTGTCCGACGAGTGGACCGACGAGGTCGACGACGCCGCCCGCCAGGCCATCAACTTCATCGCCGGGGTCATGAGCGGCGCGGCCGAGGCCGAGCCGGGCCCGGGCCGCTGGCAGGGCACGGTCCTCGAACATCACCGGGTGTCCCGGGACCTCGCGGTGGTGCGGTTGCAGCTCGACAACCCGCTGAATTATCTGCCCGGGCAGTACGTCAAGGTCGAGGTGCCCCAGTGCCCCCGGCGCTGGCGCTACCTGTCGCCGGCCATCCCGGCACAGCCCGACGGCCGTATCGAGTTCCACGTCCGGGCCGTCACCGGCGGCATGGTGAGCAACGCCGTCGTCGCCGAGACCCGGCCGGGCGACCGGTGGGCGGTGTCGAGTTCGCACGGCGCACTGGAGGTCGACCGCGACGCCGGCGACGTGCTGATGGTGGCGGGCAGCACCGGGCTCGCGCCGCTGCGGGCGCTGATCATGGACATGTCCCGCTATGGGGTCAATCCGCGGGTGCACCTGTTCTTCGGGGCCCGCTACCCGTGCGAGCTGTATGACCTGCAGACGCTCTGGCAGGTCGCCGCGCACAACCCGTGGCTGTCGGTCACCCCGGTCAGCGAGTACTCGACCGACCCGCCCTGGGCCACCGACTACCCGGACGTGCAGCCGCCGCGCGGGCTGCACGTCCGTCAGACCGGCCTGCTACCGGAGGTCGTGACCCGCTACGGCGGCTGGGGCGACCGGCAGATCCTGATCAGCGGCAGCCCGGCGATGGTCAGCGCGACCAAGGCGGCCCTGATCGCCAAAGGCGCGCCGGCGGAACGCATTCAGCACGATCCGCCGTCCGGCTGAGGGCGCCGTTGCTGATTCAGCGGCGCGACTGCCGCGGCTGCCAGACCACCACCGCCGTGGAGGTCTGCGGCTTGACGAGGTCGCGGCGCTGGCCGGCCCGCACCGCGGTGAGTTCCTCGGCCATCTCGGCGACCCGCGACTGCAGCGCCTCGACCTGATTGGTCAACTCGATGATGCGTTTGATGCCGGCCAGGTTGACGCCCTCGTCCTGCGACAACCGCTGCACCTCGCGCAGCAGATCCACATCGCGTTCCGAATAGCGCCGGCCGCCGCCCGAACTCCGTTGCGGCGACACCAGACCCAGCCGGTCATAGGTGCGCAGGGTCTGCGCGTGCATGCCGGCCAGTTCGGCGGCCACCGAGATCAGGAAGGTGCGGGACTCGTTGCGGCGGGCATCATCAGCTTTGCTCATCGCCCATCACATCCGATTCCCTGCCCAGCCGGCCCGCGGGTCGAACCCGCTGGCGCGCTCCGCCTCCGCGTAGGCCTCCAAGGCCTCCAGGGCCTCGCCCTCCAAATTGGGCGGCACCGCGACCTTCACGGTGACCAGCAGGTCGCCGTTGCCGCCGCTGCGCTTGGGCACACCACGACCGCGCACGCGCAGGATCCGTCCGTCCGCGGTGCCCTTCGGCACCCGGACACCGACCTTGCCCTCCAGCGTCGGCACTGAAAGTGTTGTGCCCAGCGCCAATTCGGAGAAGCTGACCGGCACGGCGACCGTCAGGTCGTCACCGTTGCGGCCGAACACCTTGTCCGGTCGCACATGCACGGTGACGTAGAGGTCGCCCGACGGCGCACCGCGCAGCCCGGCCTCGCCCTGGCCCGCGAGCCGAATACGTTGTCCGTCTTCGACACCCGGCGGGATGCGCACGTTGATGGTGCGCGTGCGGGTGGTGACACCGGTCCCCCGGCACTCGTCACACGGGTGCTCGATGATGGAACCGCTGCCGCGACATTCGGTGCACGGCTCGGAGAACCCGAACGCGCCCTGGTTGCGGTTGACGACACCGGCGCCGTTGCAGCCGGCGCAGACCTTGGGGCTGGTACCCGGCCGGGCCCCGCTGCCATGGCAGTTGGTGCACGGCGCCGGGCTGGTGAGCCGCAGCGGCATCGCCACACCCTTGGTGGCCTCGAGGAAGTCGAGCTCGGTCTCGGTCTCGAGGTCGTTGCCCCGACGCGGCCGAGTGGGCCGCGGCTGGGCGCCGCGGCCGAACAGCCCGCCGAACAGGTCACCGATGTTGGTGCCGCCGGTCTGGCCGGCGGCATCGAACAGGTCACCGAGATTGAACTCGGCACCGTCGGCGCCATAGCCGCTGAACCCCGGACCCCCGTTGGTGAAGCGGCGGCCGAATCCGCCGCCGGCGAAGAGCCGACGGGTCTCGTCGTACTCCTTGCGCTTGGCGTCGTCGGTCAGCACTTCCTTGGCCTCGGAGGCGGCCTTGTACCGCTCCTCGGCGCTCGGATTGTCCGGGTTTCGGTCCGGGTGGTTCTCGGCGAGGATCTTGCGCGAGGCGCGCTTGATCTCGTCCTTGGTGGCGTCGGAGGAGACGCCCAGCTCCTTGTAGAAGTCCTTCTCAACCCATTCACGCTGGGCCACTGAGCGTCACCTCCTTACCTGTACTCATCTATGTGTCCGTCTCATCTACGATTCTGCGGGACCGTCGGGACCCGCAGCGGGAGGTGCGGATTCGCCGTCGGCCGTGTCGGATTGCTCCTCGGCGTCGACGACCCCGACCATCGCGTGCCGCAGCACCTGCTCGCCGAGCCGGTAACCGCGGCGCATGACCGTCCCGAGCACCGGGTTGGAGCCGTCCCCCTCATGCTGCACCGCCTCGTGCAGCTCGGGGTCGAACTCGTCGCCCTCGTCGCCGAAGGCCTTGAGGCCCAGCCCTTCCAGGGTGTCCAGGAGCTTGTCCGAAATGGCCTTCAGCGGCCCGGATTCCAGGTCACCATGGCTGCGGGCGCGGTCCAGATCGTCGAGCAGCGGCAGCAACTGGCTGACCACCGCTCCCTTGGCCCGTTCGGTCGCCACCTGCTGGTCGCGCAGCGCCCGTTTGCGGTAGTTCGCGAAATCGGCCTGGACGCGTTGCAGATCGGCGATCAGCTCGGCGGCCTTGGCCTCCTCCGCGGCGCCCGCGGGCTCCGCCGGCACCCACCCCGCGGGGGCCCGGCCGGCGGTCG
>JAEWRC010000141.1 GCA_023460175.1 Actinomycetes bacterium | reverse complement strand
ACCCGGAGGGGCCGACGGCGCGCAAGGGCACGGTCGCCCTCGTCGGCGGCGGCCCCGGCGACCCCGAACTGGTCACGGTGCGGGGACGGCGACTGCTGGCGCACGCCGACGTCGTGGTGGCCGACCGGTTGGCGCCGGCCGAACTGTTGGCCGAACTGCCCGCGCACGTCGAGGTGATCGACGCGGCGAAGATCCCGTACGGCCGGGCAATGGCCCAGGACGCCATCAACGAGACCCTGATCAGCCGGGCCCGCGCCGGCAACTTCGTGGTCCGGTTCAAGGGCGGGGATCCGTTCGTCTACGCGCGCGGCTATGAGGAAGTCATCGCCTGCACCGAGGCTGGGATCCCGGTCACAGTCGTCCCGGGCGTCACGAGCGCCATCGGCGTGCCCGCGATGGCGGGCGTGCCCGTCACGCACCGGGGCGTCAACCACGAGTTCGTGGTGGTCAGCGGCCATCTGGCGCCCGATCATCCCGATTCGCTGGTGAACTGGCCGGCGCTGGCCGCGCTGTCGGGCACGATCGTGCTGCTGATGGGCGTGGAACGGATCGAACTGTTCGCCGAGGCGCTGCTGCGCGGGGGCCGGGCCGCGGACACCCCGGTGATCGCGATCCAGCACGGCACCACCTCGGCCGAGCGGGTGGTACGCGCCCGACTGGACAAGATTGCCGAAACCCTTCGGGCCGAAGCCATCCGACCGCCGGCGATCATCGTGATCGGTCAGGTCGTGGGAGTGTCGGAGGCGTCGGCCGGAGCTTTCTGAGCGGCCCGCCGAGGTCTCGGTTCGGTGTCACCCTGAACTCGCGAGCTTAAACAGCTCTTAATATTACTGTAGGGTAGCCGACTATGACGGCTCTCAACGATGCAGAGCGTGCGGAGTCTGCCAAGGCTGAAGGTCGCGCGCTCCCGGCGCGGGTGGGTTCGGCCCTCGAGCGGACTGGAAAGTCCCTGCCGACCTGGCTGCCGTCGCGTCGGTTCATCTACGCGGTGATCGCCATCGGTGGCATGCAACTGCTGGCCACCATGGACAGCACCATCGCCATCGTCGCGCTGCCCCAGATCCAGGACGAGCTCGCGCTCTCCGACGCCGGCCGCAGCTGGGTGATCACGGCCTACGTGCTGACCTTCGGCGGTCTGATGCTGCTCGGCGGCCGACTCGGCGACACGATCGGGCGTAAGCGCACCTTCATCGTCGGCGTCGCGCTGTTCACCATCGCCTCGATCCTGTGCGGTATCGCCTGGGACGAGGCCACCCTGGTGGTGGCGCGGCTGCTGCAGGGTGTCGGCGCGGCGATCGCCAGCCCCACCGGCCTGGCGCTGGTGGCCACCACCTTCCCGAAGGGCCCGGCCCGCAACGCGGCCACCGCGGTCTTCGCGGCCATGACCGGCATCGGCTCGGTCCTGGGCCTGGTGGTCGGCGGCGCGCTGACCGAGGTGTCCTGGCGGCTGGCCTTCCTGGTCAACGTGCCGATCGGTGTGCTGGTGATCTACCTGGCCCATGCCACGCTGCGGGAGACCCAGCGCGAGCGGATGAAGCTCGACGCGGCCGGGGCGCTGCTGGCCACGCTGGGCTGTACCGCGGCGGTGTTCGGCTTCTCCAGCGGCCCCGAGCACGGCTGGGTCACCCCGATCACCATCGGCTCGGGGCTGGCGGCGCTGGTCTTCTTCGTGGCGTTCGTCATCGTCGAGCGCTCGGCGGTCAACCCCGTCGTGCCCTTCGAGCTGTTCAAGGACCGCAACCGGCTGGCCACCTTCGGCGCGATCTTCCTGGCCGGCGGCGTGCTGTTCACGCTGACCGTGCTCATCGGCCTGTACGTGCAGGACATCCTGGGCTACAGCGCGCTGCGGGCCGGCATCGGCTTCATCCCGTTCGTGATCGGCATGGGGATCGGCCTGGGCGCCTCGTCGCAGCTGGTGCGGTCGTTCCCGCCGCGCGTGCTGGTCATCGTCGGCGGTGTCATCGTGCTGGGGGCCATGCTGTACGGCTCCACGCTCCACGCCGGGATCCCGTACTTCCCGAACCTGGTGGTGCCCATCACCGTCGGCGGCATCGGCATCGGCATGATCGTGGTGCCGCTGATGCTGTCGGCCATCGCCGGCGTCGGATTCGACCAGATCGGTCCCGTCTCGGCGATCGCGCTGATGCTGCAGAACCTGGGTGGCCCGATGGTGCTGGCCATCATCCAGGCCGTCATCACCTCGCGCACGCTGTACCTGGGCGGCACCACCGGCCCGGTGAAGAACATGAACGATGCGCAGTTGGCGGCGCTGGACACCGGCTACACCTACGGCCTGCTGTGGGTCGCCGCCGTCGCCGTGCTGGTCGGCGCGGCCGCGCTGTTCATCGGCTACACCGCCAAGCAGGTCGCGCACGCGCAGGAAGTCAAGGACGCGCTCGACGCCGGGGAACTCTAGCCCCGGCGCACTCAGTAAGCTGGCCCGCTGTGATCACCCGTATGTCGGAGCTGTTCGTGCGGACGCTCCGAGACGACCCCGCCGACGCCGAAGTCCCCAGCCACAAGCTGCTCATCCGAGCCGGTTACGTCCGGCCCATCGGGCCCGGGCTGTACAGCTGGCTGCCGTTGGGGCTGCGGGTGCTGCGCCGTATCGAGCAGGTGGTGCGCGACGAGATGGCCGCCATCGGCGGGCAGGAGATCCTGTTCCCCGCGCTGCTGCCGCGCGCCCCCTATGAGACGACGAACCGGTGGACCGAGTACGGCGACACGCTGTTCCGGCTGCAGGACCGGCGCCGCAACGACTACCTGCTGGGGCCCACCCACGAGGAACTGTTCACCCTGACGGTGAAGGGGGAGTACAGCTCCTACAAGGACTTCCCGCTGATCCTGTTCCAGATCCAGACCAAGTACCGCGACGAGGCCCGCCCGCGGGCCGGCATCCTGCGCGGCCGCGAGTTCGTCATGAAGGACTCGTACTCGTTCGACGTCGACGACGCCGGGCTCCAGCGCGCCTACGACGCGCACCGCGCGGCCTATCAGCGCATCTTCGATCGCCTCGACGTGCGCTACGTGATCGTCTCGGCGGTCTCGGGGGCCATGGGCGGCAGCGCCTCGGAGGAATTCCTCGCCGAGAGCGAGGTGGGCGAGGACACCTTCGTGCGCTGCCTGGAGTCCGGCTACGCCGCCAACGTCGAGGCCGTCGTCACCACCGCACCCGCGCCGATCCCGCTCGACGGTTTGCCCGCGCCGGTCGTCCACGACACCGGCGACACCCCGACGATCGCGACGCTGGTCGCCTGGGCCAACACCGCCGGTCTGGGCCGCGAGATCACCGCCGCCGACACGCTGAAGAACGTGCTGCTGAAGGTGCGCCAACCCGGCGGCGACTGGGAACTGTTGGCCGTCGGTGTCCCCGGGGACCGCGAGGTCGACGACAAGCGCCTGGCGGCCGCGCTGGAGCCGGCCGAGTACGCGATGCTCTCCGACGAGGACTTCCCCCGCTACCCGTTCCTGGTCAGGGGCTACATCGGGCCGAAGGCATTGTTGGACAACGGCGTCCGCTACCTGGTGGATCCGCGGGTCGTCGACGGCACCGCGTGGATCACCGGCGCCGACGCCCCCGGTAAGCACGTGGTCGACCTGGTGGCCGGGCGGGACTTCACCCCGGACGGCACCATCGAGGCCGCCGACGTGCGCGACGGGGACCCCTCCCCGGACGGCGCCGGAGCGCTGGTCAGTGCCCGCGGCATCGAGATCGGCCACATCTTCCAGCTCGGCCGCAAGTACGCCGACGCGTTCTCCGCCGACGTGCTCGGCGAGAACGGCAAGCCGGTGCGCCTGACCATGGGCTCCTACGGCATCGGGGTGTCCCGGATGGTCGCCGTGCTGGCCGAACAGCACCACGACGAGCTGGGCCTGCGCTGGCCCGCCAGCGTCGCCCCGTTCGACCTGCACCTGGTGATCGCCAACAAGGACGCCGTCGCGCGCACCGGGGCCGGCGAGCTGGCCGCCGAGCTCGACGGGCTGGGCCTGGACGTGCTGCTCGACGACCGGACCGCCTCACCCGGGGTGAAGTTCAAGGACGCCGAGCTGATCGGGATGCCCTGGATCGTGGTGGTCGGCCGCGGCTGGTCCGAGGGCGTGGTGGAACTGCGCAACCGGTTCAGCGGGGAGACGCAGCAGATCGCCGTCGACGGTGCGGCCGCCGCCATCGCCGCGGCGCTGGCCTGACGCTATTCGGTCCCGCCGGGGAACGCGTTCGTCACCGGCCAGATCTTCAGCGTCTGCTTCCAGAACGCGGCGTTGACCGCGCACTGGGTCAGCGCGGAGACCGCGTAGGCGCGCTCGTCGCGGTCGTCGGTCTGCTCGACGACGGCCCGCCACGCCACCGCGGCGTCGTTCTCCATGCGCATGGCCAGGTTGGCGGCGTCGATCGGCCCGTCGACCGCCATCGGTAGCTGGTAGCCCGCGGCCACCAGCGGCGGGTCCACCGATCGGCGCTCCAGCATGTCCAGCAGGGCCTCGCGATGCTCGCGGTGCGCGCCGATGGCCTTGGCCACCAGGTAGTTATCCTCTGGGGTGGAGCGCGCCGACACGATCCCGTAGGCGTAAACGGTGGCGTGCGCGGTCACCAGGGCGTCGAAGATGGCCGCGGCGGGCGGTTCGGCCGGCCGCTGCGGTTCCGGCGAATTGACCGGCGAGGTCATGAGGCCCCTCCCGGGGTCGGCAGGGTGACGGTGACCGAGGCGGTGCACGCCGCGGCGATCGAGGCCAGCAGGCCCGCGCGGTAGCCCGACAGGTCCGCGGCCGTCCCGGTGGCCTCCTCGGCGGAGGCGCGCAACGCGTCGGCAACCTCGGCCACGGTGGGTGCGGGCGCCGGCGTCGCCGTGGCGTCGGGCGCGGCGGTCGCGGAAGTCGTCGTGGT
>JAEWRC010000140.1 GCA_023460175.1 Actinomycetes bacterium | reverse complement strand
CCCGGCCGGCGCCGGGGTGCCGCGCCGCCGCCAGGCCGGGGCCGGCCGACCGGGGGGGCCGGCCACGGCGCATCTCGCTGCCGTCGGCGATGTCGTCGTGCACCAGGAAGGCGTTGTGCAGCAGCTCTATTGCCACCGCGATGCCCACCAGTGCCTGCGAGTCGGCGCCGAATGCGCGCCCCGACGACAGGCACAGCGCGGCCCGCAGTGCCTTGCCCGGCCGCGCGGGATACTCGCGCATCGGCCCGTACAGCCACTGCACCGGGTCGCCGTCGGGCAGGGCGTCCAGCATGGCCCGCCGGACCTGGCGCCCCACGGCGCGCAGCTGGTCCTCGACCGCGACCACCAGATCCGGGTCGTCGGCGACGCTGGTCACGTGCCGGGCTCGCAGACCCGCAGGCCGACCGGCAGCCACAACTCCGGGTAGCCCTGCGCCAGCAGGGTGCCGCGGTACCACCCCGGCGCCACGCCCGCGTCCACGTGCACCGAGAGGTCGATCCCGCGACTCGACCGCGCCGGCATCGGCACCGCGCCCGGATCCATGCGCACGGCCGTCGCCGGCACGGTGCCGCCGTCCGCCGCCAGCAAATCGCCGCACCGCAACCGCACCGGACCGAGGTCGGCTCTACCGGCGTTGTGCAGCCAGACCTCCGCGCGCGCCGTTTCCTGTGGATGTGCTGTCAATTGGATGCGACCGGAGGCCACCGAGCGGCTGAAATCCAGCGTCGCCCCCTCGGTGCCGTCGCGGTCCGGGGGCGCTGCGCCGGGCAGCATTTGCTCCATCATCACCAGCCACGACCGCAGCAGGGGTTCGATATCGGTGGCGCCGAACAGGTCCGCGCGCCGGTCCTGCCGACCATTTCCGCGCGAATCTGCCGTGGAAGTTTCGGTGCCGCCCTCAATTCCGTTCAACCCGGTTGCGGCAATTCGGATAAATCGGTCGACCAATCCGCTGGCCGCGCGTAATCCCTCGGCCTGAATACCCGTCAGCGCCCGCATATTTGCTGCCGGATCGAATACCGAGGCCCACGGAAGCTCGCCGCCGGATGCGGCCCCATTCCCACGCTCCATGGGCCTGACTCCTTCGAAATTCCCACCGGTGATCCCACCCCGAAACCCACCCGAATCGGGGCCCGCGTGACGGTATGCTAACTGCGCATACGGGCCAAGGAGGGGGCAATGGCTGCGTTGCGTTCGCTACTCGAGGTGTACGGGGCATTGGATGCCGCGGTGACTCATGCCTCCGATTCCGTCGTCCCGAGTATCGTCGATGAGTTTCTTCCCGGCGCATCGGCGAATACGGGTTGGTATCGCGAACTCGAAACATTGTTCTTTCCGGAGAATCCGCGACTGGAACCGAGCTTCGCCCACGCCGTCGCCGAATTGGAGACGACGACCGACGGTGAGGACCCGCTGAGCGCCGCGGAGAAATCGCGGCTGCTCTATGCGACGACCGCGCTGTGCCGGGTGCAGCAGGACACCGTTCGCCCGGCGGACCCGAAGGATCCCGAGCCCCGCGGGAAACCACCGGCGGAACCGCCCTTCGAGGACTACGTCGCCCGTGCGCTGGCGCTGCTGGGACCGGCCCCGGCCAACGCCGGCGGCATCCGGGACTATCAGGAGCGCCGGCAAACCTTCAGCGCCACCTGCCGGGAACCCGGCGGCGCCGTGCAGAACTTCCTGGCCGAGTTGCCGCTGCGGATGGCGCACCGCGACCAGTTCTACAGTTTCCGCAGGCACACCGTCGACACGCTGGATCTGGACCCGCTCATCCTCGACATCCCGGTGTGCCACGCCTCGGTGATCGATGTCTGCGGCACCGAGGCCGTGGTGGTCGACACCGAATGCACCACCGCCACGGTGTCGCTGGACGAGCTGAAAAAGGTCGTCAACCCCTTCAACTGGCACCACAATTACCAGCACTTCTTCTGCAGCATGGACCCGATCGCCAAACCCGAACGTCCCGACGGCTGGCGGCGCGTGCTCGAGAAGGTCGGGGTCTGCGACATCACCGACCACCTGCACCTGTGCACCGCGCTGAAGTACCACCTGTCGGTCAGCGACCCGAACGAGAAGATCCCTTGGGCGCGACTCGATTACGACCTGGATGACCCGTGCCCGGGCCGGGGCGGCGACGGCCGGGTGACCGTCGACCGCGGCTACATCAACATGTGGGCCCACAACGACACCAACAGCGCAGCGAAAGACGGTGTGGCCGTGCGGACCCGCAAGGTCGTGCACATCACCGGCGTCTCGCCGTATGCCCAGGCCCGACTGGTGTGTATTGCCGGCTACGGCACCGCCTCGGGCGACTTCCTGATCGGCGCGGCCCAGCACCCGTCCAACGAATGCAAGGAGTTCGACCACTACGACACCGGCGTGCCGGTGCCGGCCGAACCCGCACCCGACCCGACCGCCGCCCGGTTTGCGGCGGACGGAACGCCGCGCCCGGCCGACCACGCGGTCACCACCGCCGTCAAGCTGTGGACCGACGCCGTCGCCACCATCGGCACCAGCTACTTCAATCTGGCCGGACGCTGGTCGGCCGGCACGCTGCGCCTCGCCGACATCACCAAGCACTACCAGGGCGTGACCGAGCAGTTGATGACCACACCGCTGGAGTACCTCGAGACGGTCACCCAACCGCGCTACCCGACCCCGCCCGCCGAAACCCCGGCGGAACCGTCGTCCGGCAACCCGGTGCTGCGGGAACAGGAGGCCGCCGCGCGGGCGCTGTGGGATCAGCTGCGGATCATCACCGCCAACGCCGCCGCCGACGACAAGGCCGGCAAGTGGGGTCTCGACGGCTGGATCCGCACCATCCACGACCTGATCGACCTGCAGATCCGCACCGTGGCGGGATACCTGAAGGCCGCCGGCACCGGCCCCTGGTTCGGCGGCCTGGGACTCGGGCGCCCGTGGCCGTCGGAGAAGGTGTTCGTGGACCCGGCGACGTTTCCGCGCCGCCTCGACGCCGTCGGGTTCCGTCGGGTGGGCCGGTGCGAGGACACCGTCGACAGCGCGCTGATCGAGTTCCGGCCGGCGGTGCTCGACGCCAACGCCGACCACTTCCGGGTCTACCTGAGAGACGAATGCCGACTCGGCGCCAATTACACCGGAAAGGTGCGGTTCACCAGAACCGACGGCATTCCGGCCGACCTCGAGCCCATCGTCGTCACCGTCGGACTGTGAGCAGCGCTTGACCGATCAGCCCAGCATCGACGAGTTGCTCGACCGCGCGGTCACCGCGATCAACCGGGGTGACCGCGCCACCGCCGACGCCTTGGCCGGGCAGGTGTTGGCCGTCGACCGCAGCAACTCCGACGCCGAGGGCTGCTGGACTCCCCTACCGACGGCGGCGAGATCCGACGTCTGACAATTCTTTTCGCCGACCTGGTCGATTCCACCGCGCTGTCGACCCGGATCGAGCCGGAGGTCTATCGCACGGTCGTCGGGCACTACCGCGATCAGGTGCTGCGGATCGTCGACCGCTACGAGGGCCACGTCGGCTCCACCAAGGGCGACGGGTTGCTGGCGGTGTTCGGCCATCCCACCGCGCACGAGGACGACGCCCGCCGCGCCGTGCAGGCCGGGCTGGACATCACCCGGGAGGTCGCCCAGCTCAGCGAGAAGGTGCGTCGCCGCTTCGGTTTCGACATCGCGGTGCGGGTCGGCGTGCACCGCGGCCTGGTCTACCTCGACATCGCCCAGGACGACGTCTACGGGTTGGGCGCCAACCTGGCCGCGCGCATGTGCAGCCTGGCCGACCCGGACGCGGTCGTCGTGTCCGCGGCCATCGCACAACTGGTGCGCGACGACTACGAACTCGAGGAGCGCCCCGCCGCGCTGGTCAAGGGCGTCGACGAACCGGTCGCCCACTTCCGGGTGGTCGGCGAGCGCGACGCCACGGCCGGTGTCCGCGGACCGCTCATCGGCCGCGAAGCCGAAGTCGCCCGGTTACACGATGCCTGGGACCGGGCCGGCGCCGGGGAACTCGCCACCACCGGCATCGCGGTGTGCGGTGAGGGCGGTATCGGCAAGTCCCGGCTGGTCGAGTCGGTGGTCGAACTGGCCCAGCGGGATCGGGCGCCCGTGCTGCGGCTGTTCGGCTCGCCGTTCCACACCCACGTCGGCCTGCGGCCGGTGCGCCGCCTGCTGGAACGTCGCTGCGGCATCAAACGCAACTCGGACGCGGCCACGACCCTGCAGAAGCTGACCACCGAACTCAATTCCGTTGGGCTGGACACGAACCGGGTGGTGCCGCTGCTGGCCCCGGTGCTGGGGCTGACCCCCGAGAGCGGCTACCGGTTGGCGACGGCGAGCGCCACGCGGCTCTATCAGCAGATCGCCGAGGCGGTCCGCGACTATCTGCTGGCCTGCGTGGGCCCCGGCCCGGGGGTGATCCTGTTCGAGGATTTGCACTGGTACGACGAGGACACCGTCGAGGTGGTCGAGGCGCTGCTGCGCGACCCGCACCCGCACGCGTTGGTGCTCATCACCGACCGCGAACTCCCGACGCTGGCCGGCGACCCGGACGTCCTGGCGCTGCGGCCACTCGACGACGACGAGGCCGATCGGCTGATCCGGGCGTTGCATCCGCAGCTGGACAACCGGGCCCGCAAGAAGGTCCGGCAGCGCTGCGACGGCATCCCCCTCTACATCGAGGAGGTGGTCGCCAAGGTCCGGGAGCAACCCACCGACGCGGGTTCCTCGACCCAGGTGCCCGACACCCTCTACGACGCACTCATCGCCCGGGTGCGGTCGAGCACCAAGGCCCGCGTCGTCGTCGAGGCCGCAGCGCTGACCGGCGGGCTCATCGACCGGGGGCTGATCCGCTCGGTGGTCGACCTGGACCGCGGCGAGGTCGACGCGATCTTCGACGAGCTGACCCGGGGGCGGGTGCTGCAGGCGGTCGGCAAGAACCGGTGGCGGTTCCACCACGAACTATTGCGCGAGGTCGCCGCCGAACTCTCGCCCCCGAGTGTGCAACGCCGGCTGCACATCCGGATCGCCGACGCTTTGGTGGCCGGCGCCGCCGACGGGGCGCCGGAGTGGCCGCAGGTGGCCCACCACTACGAGAAGGCGCAGCGGTTCGACGAGGCCGCGTCCGCGTATCAGAAGGCGTCCATCAACGCCCGGCAGCGCGGGGCGTTGATCGAATCCCAGAACCACCTTGCCCGCGCGTTGGAGAACGTCGAGCGGCTGCCCGCCAGTCACGCCCGCGACCTGCACGAGGTCGACATCCGGCTCGAGCGCGGCTTTCTGTCCTCGACGGCCACCGGGCACGCGAGCGCCGAGGCCGCCGCCGAGTTCGAGCGTTGCCTGCAGCTGATCAGCGACGAGCCCGGCCTGGCCCTCTACGCCACCTTCAGCGGCCTGTGGAGCTACTACGCGACCCGCGGCGACCTGCGCCGCGCCACCCAGCTGGTGGAGGCGCTGCGGCTGCGGTTGGCCGACATGCCCGACTGGTACCGCGCCGCCACCGACGCGGTATTCGGCTCGCTGGCCGTGTTCCGGGGCGAGTTCGATTCCGCGAGGGCCATTCTGGAGGCCGCGGCGCTGGCGGTGGAGAGCCTGGACTCCGCCGAGATCGAGGGGGCCTGGTTCGCCCCGAACGACCCGGTCGCCGGGATGTACACCTTCGTCGGATTCACCCGCTTCATCCAGGGCGACCTGGCCGGCGCCGAGGAGTCCTTCGCCAAGATGGAGCGGCGCTGCCAGTCGTTGCCGTTCCCGCACGGCCCGTTCACCCTGTGCTACGGACACACCATCGAATCGCTGATCCGCACCGAGGCCGGCCAGACCGACCGGGCCGCACAGCTTCTCGGTGACGTGGCGGCCATCGGCCAACAGGCCGGGTTCGATGAGTGGGTGATGATCGCGGCGAGCGCCGGCGCCAACACCTCCTCCCGCAGTCCGGTCGCCGGCGGGGCCAGGGATCCGGCCGCGCTCGAGGAGCACATCCAGAACCTGACCGTCGTCGTCGAGGCTTGGCGCGCGGCCGAACTCATCTCGTTCCTGTGTTGGTACGACGCGGCCCTGGCCCAGACCCTGCTCGCGGCCGGCCGCAAGGAGGAGGCTCGGGACCGCGTCGACCTGGCGCTGCAGATGGCCCAGGAGACCGACTGGCACATCTACGACGCGGAGTTGCTGCGCATCCGCGCCCAGACCCACGACTGCGCCGACGCCGTCGAGGCCGACCTGCGCGCCGCGCTCGAGCTGGCCCGCCGGCAGGGGGCGTTGGTGTTCGAATTGCGCGCCGCAGCAGACGCGTTCAGGTGGGGCGGCGAGTCCCGCCGCGCCGAACTGCTCGCGGTGCTGGATCGTTTTCCGGCCGGTCAGGACTGGCCCGACCTGGCGCGGCTGCGCTCGCTGGTCGGGTGATGCGCGACCGGGACAAGGTGGCCATCCTGGGTGGCGGCATGGCCGGGCTGTCCGCGGCGTGGCGGCTGAGCGAACCGGGCTGGCGGGACCGGTTCGAGTCCATCACGGTCTATCAGCGCGGGTGGCGCCTCGGCGGCAAGGCCGCGTCGAGCCGGGGCGCCCACGGCCGCATCGAGGAACACGGGCTGCACATCTGGCTGGGTTCCTACGAGAACGCCTTCGCGCTGCTGCGCGAGTGCTACGCCGAATTGGACCGGGCCAGCACCGATCCCGACGCGCCCGTACGCACCTGGGATCAGGCGTTGGTCCCCGCCGACGAGCTCGGGATGGCCGATCGGTGGGCGGGTCAGTGGTCGGTGTGGCCCGGCAAGTTCAGCCGCAACGACGAACTGCCCGGCGAGCCGGGCGCCGACGGGCGCGAGGTCACCGCGACCGACCTCGCCCGGCGCACCCTCGGGCTGATCCTCGACTTCGCCGACTCGCTGGCCGCCGAAGCCCCCGCCCCGGCGCGCCCGGCATTCCCGCTGCGAGCACTGGACCAGCTGCGCCGCGGCGCGCTGACGGCGTTGGCCGTGCTGGCCGACGCCGGATCGGACCCGCCGGCGGGGCGCCGCCTGTTCGACGCGCCGCTCGACGGTGTGCGCGACGCCCTGGATTACGAGCACCGCCCCGAACACCGCCGGTTCTGGCTGCTGCTGTCGGTGCTGACCGCCACGGCGCGCGGGGTGATCGTCGACAACCTGGTCACCGACCCGCAGGGTTTTCGCGCGATCAACGATGAGGAGTACGGCGACTGGCTGCTGCGGCACGGCGCGCACCCGGACGTGCTGGACTTCGCGCTGATCCGCGGCCTCTACGACATGGTCTTCGGTTACGCCGATGGTGATTGTGCCCGAACGACTTTCGCGGCCGGGCTGGGCGTGCTGCTCACCGAGATCGCACTGTTCCAGTACAAGGGCGCCTTCTTCTGGAAGATGACCGCCGGCATGGGCGACGTGGTGATCGCCCCGCTGTATCAGGTGCTGCGCCGGCGCGGCGTGCGCTTCGAGTTCTTCCATCGCGTCGACGGCCTGCACCTCGACGCGCGCCGCCAGGCGATCGAGACGATCACCATGGGACGCCAGGTGCACCTGGCACCGGGGCACGACCGCTACGAACCCCTGATCCGCGTCGGCGGCCTGCCGGTGTTTCCCGCCGCACCGCTGGCCGACCAGCTGCGGCCGCGCGGCGACCTGGCCGGACTCGAATGTCATTTCGGCGACGACCGCCGCGACGTCGAGACCCGGGTGTTGCGGCGCGGCACCGACTTCGACCGGGTGGTGCTGGCCGCCTCGCTGGGCATGGTGGAGTTGATCTGCGGCGAGTTGATCGCCGACCGCCCCGAGTGGCGGGACATGACCCGGCGGGTGCGCACCGTGGCCACCCAGTCCTTCCAGCTGTGGCTGCGGTCCAGCGAGGACCAATTGGGTTGGGGCCGGCCGGGAGTCACCACCAGCGGCTACGTCACACCGTTCGACACCTGGGCGTCGATGCCGCAGACCCTGTGGGCCGAGGCCTGGCCCGCCGAGGACCGGCCCCGCGCGGTCGCCTACTTCTGCGGTGTCCTGGACGCGCCGTGGCCGGTCGAGTCGGCACCGGCGGACTATCTGCGGCGGTGCCGGCAGCGGGTGAGCGCCACCGCGGCCGACCACCTCGATCGCCACGTCGGGCTGTATCTGCCCGGGGCGGTCACCGAGCGCGGGTTCGCCTGGGAGCTGTTGTGCGGCAACGGCGACAGCCGCGGATCCGCGGCGCTGGACACCCAGCACGTCAGCGTCAACATCGATCCGTCCGACCGGTATGTGCAGTCGGTGCCCGGCTCGGACAAGTACCGGCTGCGCGCCGACGAAAGCGGTTACGACAACCTGGTTCTGGCCGGCGATTGGACGGACTCCGGTCTCAACGCCGGCTGCATCGAGGCGGCGGTGATGTCGGGACTGCAGGCGGCCAACGCGCTGCTGGGCCGCGGCTGCCGGTACCGCATCCGCGGCTTCCACCTGCCCTGATCGCGCTCAGCCCAGCTGGGCGGTACCCAGCGAGACCCCGGCCGCGGGAAGCAGTTCCAGCAACTCGTCGCCCAGCGCGGCGGCCGGGGTCAGTACCCCACCGGGTCGGCCGCGGCTGCGCAGCAGCGTCAGCGCGCAGACCCCGATCAGCACCGCCGTCGCCGAGTAGCCCGGATCGCCGTGCTGGGACATGGTCGCGACGTAGCGGTGCCCGCGGGTGGTCGTGGTGTACGTCTCCACCTTGTAGTAGCCCCGCTCCCCCTGGTCGTAGCCGGCGCCGGCGGGCATCATCGTCTCGAGCAGTCCGGCCGGCAGCAGGCGCAGGTAGGCGCCGCCGAGGCGGGCCGCGCCGGTGATGGTCAGGCCGGTGAGCGCGGCCAGCATCGGCGCGGCGACCGTCGATCCCATGCTCATGGTCTCGGCGTAGCGGAACTCGCGGCCGTAGGCCCAGCCCTGCAGCGCGTTGCTGCGTCGCACACAGCGGGTGTTGTACAGCGCCATCAGGTATCCGCCGGTCCACAGGCCGGTCAGTTCGGGGGCGATCTCGGATCCGCTGCGCGCCTCGACATCCGGTTGCGGCCCGAGGTCGGGCTCGTGGGCCCGGTCCGGGCTGAGGCTGTACGGATCGTCGAGCACCGTTCGGATCTCCGGGTTGTCCGCGGCCACCCGCATCAGGTCCAGCATGGTCTGCAGCGACCCGGCCGAACAACCGCCGGAGTAGGTGCGCAGGACGAAGGTGGTCTGGCCCAGTTCGCCGGCGCCGTCGGCGCGGGCGCGCCGGTGCAGGGCCAGCGCGTTGAGGTCCGAGGGAACCGAGTCGAACCCGCAGGAGTGCACGATCCGGGCGCCGCTGGCCACCGCAGCCTGGTGCCAGCGGGTGACCGAGGCGTGCACGAACGGGATCTCCCCGGCCAGATCCGCGTAGTCGGTCCCGGTGGTGGCGCAGGCCTCGACCATCGGCAGCCCGCACCGCCCGTAGGGTCCGACCGTGCTGATGACGACGTGGGCGCGCGCGGCCAGCGATTGCAATGCCGCCGGGTCGTCGGCCTCGGCGACCACCACCGGCCAGTCCGTACCCAGCCGGGCGCGCAGCGCCGCGAGCCGGCCCGGCGAGCGGCCCGCCAGCGCGACCCGCACGCCCGGGGCCGCAGTTGCCAGGTAGTCGGCGACCAGATTTCCGATGAAGCCGGTGGCGCCGTAGAGCACGATGTCGAGCTCGCGCCCCCCGGCCCCCATGGCCGTCGAGATTACTCCGCTGCGGATTACTCCGCCCCGGCCCGCCGGCCTCGGCGTTCGCGATATGCCGCGACGTGCTGCCGGTTGCCGCAGTTGCCGGTGTCACAGAACCGCCGGGACCGGTTGCGGGACAGGTCCACCAGCACCGCGGCGCAGTCGGGGGCCGCGCAGGTCTTGAGGCGGCGCAGTTCGCCGCCGCGGATCAGGTCGGCCAGCGCCATGGCCATCTCGGCGCCCATCCGCTGGGCCAGCGGATCGTCGACCGAGGCCAGGTGCAGATGCCATTCGGGCATCTCGGGGTGCCGGGTCAGCCAGGGGGTGGCCCGGGTGTCGGCCAGCAGCGCGTTGACCGCCGCGACGGTGCCTTCCTCGTCGTCGACGAGGGTGAACAGGTCGCCGAGGCGGGACCGCAGCCGGTGCACCGCTGCCAGTTCGTCGTCGTCGCGGTCGCGGCGCCCGGTCCAGCCCCAGCCGTCGAGGTAGTCGTCGAGGGCGCGCTGATCGCCCAGCTGTTCACCGTCGGTGCGGTCGCTGTTGACGAGCGCGCAGATGGTGCGCAAGGTGAGCTCGGTGTCATGACTGAAATTCATTTGACTCATGACTCCTCCCTGGTTAGCGTCATGAGTAACACTCATTTTACTCATGACATGGCGGCGTCGGCCGTCGAGGACCACCCAATGCTGATGACCTCGGTCGATCGCCGGTTCCGGCTCGGCCTGCTGTTCGCCGTCGGTTCCGCGATCAGTTTCGGCCTCTCCGGGCCCTTCGCGAAGGCCCTGATGACGGCCGGCTGGACGCCCACCGCCGCCGTGACCGCGCGGTTGGCCGGCGGCGCGCTGGTGCTGGCGGTGTACGCGAGCTTGGTGCGTCCCGGCTGGATCGGCGAGGCGCTGCGCCACTACCGGACCGTCCTGCCCTACGGGGCGTTCCCGATCGCCGGCGCCCAGCTGGGCTACTACAACGCCGTCGAACACCTGTCGGTGGGCGTGGCGCTGCTGCTGGAATACACCTCGCCCGTCCTGGTGGTCGGCTGGGTCTGGGCGGTCACCCGCCGTCGGCCCGCCAACCGCACCCTGGTCGGAGTGGCCCTGGCTGTGGTGGGAATCATGCTGGTGCTCAACGTGTTCAGTGCCGCACACATCAACACCGTGGGTGTCGTCTGGGGATTGGTGGCCGCGGTCTGCGCCGCCTGTTATTTCCTGATGAGCGCGCGGGTCGACGACCGACCCGACGGTCCCGGCCTCAATCCCCTCTCGCTGGCGGCCGGCGGGCTGGTCGTCGGCGCGGTGGGGGTGGCGCTGCTGGGCGTGACCGGCGTCATGCCGCTGCGCTTCACCGCCAACGATGTCGTGGTGGCCGGCATCACCACCTCCTGGATCGTGCCCGTGATCGTCCTGGCGGTGTTCAGCACGGCGGTGGCCTACACCCTGGGCATCAAAGCGGTGGCGCTGCTGCGGCCCAGCTTCGCCTCCCTGGTGGGGCTGTCGGAGGTCCTGGCCGCGGTGCTGTGGGCGTGGCTGCTGGTCGGGGAGGCCATGACCCCCGTCCAGGCCGTCGGCGGCGCCGTGGTGCTGGCCGGCTTGGCCCTGGCGCGGACCACGGCGACCGCGCCGGCGGGCGCCGGATCGACCGAGCCGGGGCAGATCGCCGCGCTGCCCGACACCTCGACTCGCTAACATGTTTGCTGTGATCGCCACCAGCCTTCGCCGCATCGTCTCGCTCGCCGGCACCGCCCTCGCCGCGGCCACCGTGTTGACCGCGCCCGCGGTGCTCTCGCCGTCCCTGACCCCCACCGCCGCCGCCGCGGAGTGCCCCGACATCCAGGTGGTCTTCGCCCGCGGCACCACCGAGGCCCCGGGCCTCGGCCGGGTCGGCCAGGCGTTCGTCGACTCGCTGCGCGGCCAGGTCGGTGGGCGGCAGGTGGACGCCTACGCCGTGAACTACCCGGCCAGCTGGGACTTCCTCGCCGCCGCCGGCGGCGCCAACGACGCCAGCGGCCACATCCAGTGGATGATGGCCAACTGCCCGGCCACCCGCCTGGTGCTCGGCGGTTATTCGCAGGGCGCCGCGGTGATCGACGTCATCGCCGCCATCCCGGTGCCCGGCGTCGGCTTCAACGCGCCGCTGCCGCCCAATGCGCCCGAGCACGTGGCCGCCATCGCGGTGTTCGGCAACCCGACCGCCAAGCTGGGTCTGCCACTGACCTCGAGTCCGGTCTGGTCCGGGCGGGCCATCGATCTGTGCAACGGCGGCGACCCGATTTGCTCCGACGGCCGCGACGTCGCCGCCCACAGCGACTACTTGGCCTCCGGTCAGGCGGCCGAGGCGGCCGCGTTCGTCGCCAGCCGACTCTGAGCGAAATTTCTGTCTGCCAGCACCGATATGTGAGTATTAGCGCCATGAGCGACGTTCATCCCCTCCGTAACGCCGTCCGACGGTCGATTGCCGCCGTCGGCACCACGGTGGCCGCCGCGGCCCTCCTGGTCGCGCCGATGCTGGTCCCCGCGGCGTTGCCGGCCGCGGCCGCCGAACCGTGCCCCGATGTGGAGCTGATCTTCGCCCGCGGCACCAGCGAGGCCCCCGGCATCGGCCGGGTCGGCCACGCGCTGGCCGGATCGCTGCAGGGGCAACTGAACGGTCGCACCCTGGGCACCTACGGGGTCAACTACCCGGCGACCTACGACTTCCTGGCTGCCGCGGACGGCGCCAACGACGCCACCAACCGCATCGCGACCATGGCCTCGCAGTGCCCGTCAACGCGCATCGTGCTCGGCGGCTACTCGCAGGGCGCCGCGGTGGTCGACATGCTCGTCGGAATCCCGCCGCTGGGCAACAAGATTGGTGACGTCGGATCGGCCGCTCCGCTGCCGGCCGGCCTACGCGACAACGTGGCCGCGATCGCCGTGTTCGGCAATCCCGCCGCGAAGTTCGGAAACCCGGTCAGCGCAGGCAATCTCGGCGCCCGCTCGATCGACATGTGCAGCGACGGCGACCCGATCTGCTCCGGTGGACGCAATCCCTTCGCGCACACCAACTACGAGTCGGGTCCCATGCCCGCCCAGGCCGCGGGATTCATCCTCCGCTGGCTCTGAGGTCGCTTCGGTACTATTGACGGGGTGGAAATCCGCCGATACTGCGCACTGTTCGGAGCCGGCGTCATCGCCGCCGCAACCCTGCTCTTCGCGCCCGCCACCGTCGCCCCTACCCCCGCGATCCCGCACGCTTCCGCGGCACCTTGCCCGGACGTCGAGGTCGTCTTCGCGCGCGGACGACTGGAACCGGCCGGCGCCGGCCAGATCGGCAACGCGTTCGTCGACGCGCTGCGCACCAAGACCGGCCAGAACATCCGGCTGTACTCGGTGAACTACCCGGCCAACAGCGAGGTGGACCTCGGCGCCAACGACATGAGCCGGCGCATCCAGGCCACCGTCGCCGACTGCCCCGACACCCGCATCGTCGTCGGTGGCTACTCGCTGGGCGCTGCGGTCGCCGATGTGGTTCTGGCCGTGCCGTTCTCGGTGTTCACCTTCAAGAACCCGCTGCCGCAGAGCTCCGAGCAGCGCATCGCCGCGGTCGCCCTGTTCGGCAACGGTATGGGCTGGGCCGGGCCCATCTCCACCTTCAGCCCGGTCTATGCCGAACGCACCATCGAGCTGTGCCACGGTGACGACCCGATCTGCAACCCCACCGACCCGGATAACTGGGAGGCCTACTGGCCCGACCACCTGGCACCGGCCTACATCAAGGCCGGGATGGTCAACCAGGCCGCGGACTTCGTCGCCGGGCGCCTGTAGACCTCACAGCTCGTCGGCGCTGCGCAGGTCGCGGGTGATCAGGGTGCGCGCGGCCAGCTGATCGTCGGGCGGATAATCCACCGCGACCAGCGTCAGCCCGCGGGCCGGGGCGGCCGCGAAATCGCTGGACCGGCTGGTCTGTTCGAGCAGCCCGGCCATCCAGTCCGCGTCGCGGCGGCCCTCCCCCACGGCCAGCAGCGCCCCGACGACCGACCGCACCATGTTCCAGCAGAACGCATCGGCGGTGACGTGGGCGCTCACCCGGTCGCCGTCGCGCTCCCAGTCCAGGCGCTGCAACTGGCGGATGGTGGTGGCGCCGGGACGATGCCGACAGAAGGCCGCGAAGTCGCGCAGCCCCAACAATTCTCGGGCGGCCTCGTTCATGGCCGCCACGTCCAGCGGCCGCGGCCACGCCGTGACGAACCGGGACTCCTGCGGGTCGACCCCGTACGGCGCCAGCGACAGCCGGTAGACGTAGTGGCGGCGCAGCGCAGAGAAGCGCGCGTCGAACCCGGCCGGCGCCCGGACGATGTCGCGCACCCGGACGTCCTCCGGCAGCAGGCGGCCCAATCTGCGCACCAGCGGCCGGAACTCGGGATCGCCGTCGCGCACGGTCCGCGGGTAGGCGTGGGCCAGCGCGTCGTCGGGGATGTCGATGTGCGCGGTCTGCCCGGTGGCGTGCACGCCGGTGTCGGTACGGCCGGCGGCGCGCAACACCACCGGGGTCCGGAACACCGTCGAGAAGGCCTCCTCGAGCACCCCGGCCACGGTCCGCTGCCCCCGCTGGGTCGCCCAGCCGGCGAAATCGGTGCCGTCGTAGGCGATGTCGAGCTTGAGACGAACATGCCCGCCACCGGAGTCGATGGCGGGCATGTTCGTGGCGTCTTCGCTACTTGGCAGCGTCATCCTCGGCGGGAGCCTCGGACTCGGTGGCCTCGGTCGCCTCGGCCTCGGGAGCCGCGGTGACGTCGTCGGCGGTGGGACCCTCGGTCGCCTCCGGCTCGACGGCGGCCTGCGGGGCCGCCGCGGCGGCAACCGGCTGCTCGGCCTTGGCCTGCGAGGCCGCGGCCCGGCGGGCCCGGTTGGCCTCGTCGGTGACGGTCTTCTCGCGCACCAGCTCGATGACCGCCATGGGCGCGTTGTCGCCCTTGCGGTTCTCGACCTTGATGATGCGCAGGTAGCCGCCCTCACGATCGGCGTAGAACGGCGCGATCTCGGCGAACAGGCTGTGCACGACGTCCTTGTCGCGGATCTTCTTCATCACCTCACGCCGGTTGTGCAGCGTGCCCTTCTTGGCGTGGGTGATCAGCTTCTCCGCGTACGGCCGCAACGCCCGCGCCTTCGGCTCGGTCGTCTTGATCCGGCCGTGCTCGAAGAGCGAGGTGGCCAGGTTGGCCAGCAGCGCCTTCTGGTGCGAGGACGACCCGCCGAGGCGAGGGCCCTTGGTGGGCTTGGGCATTGCGACTATCTCCTCAATGGGGCCGGCCCCCGTATCAGGTAGGGCCGGGACGGTTGTTCTTTAGAGCTGCTCGGTTTCGGCGTAGTCCTGGGTGTCTTCCGGTTCGTAACCGGCTTCGCTGTTCCAGGTTCCGGTGGCCACGTCGTAGCCGGCGACCTCGGACGGGTCGAAGGTGGCCGGGCTGTCCTTGAGCGACAGACCCAGCTGATGCAGCTTGATCTTCACCTCGTCGATCGACTTCTGACCGAAGTTACGGATGTCCAGCAGGTCGGACTCCGTGCGGGCCACGAGCTCGCCCACCGTGTGCACACCCTCGCGCTTGAGGCAGTTGTACGAGCGGACGGTGAGGTCCAGATCGTCGATCGGCAGCGCGAAGCTGGCGATGTGGTCCGCCTCGGCCGGCGACGGCCCGATCTCGATGCCCTCGGCCTCGACGTTGAGTTCCCGTGCCAGACCGAACAGTTCGACCAGGGTCTTGCCGGCCGACGCGAGCGCGTCGCGCGGGCTGATCGAGTTCTTGGTCTCGACGTCGAGGATCAGCTTGTCGAAGTCGGTCCGCTGCTCGACACGCGTGGCCTCCACCTTGTAGGTGACCTTGAGCACCGGCGAGTAGATCGAGTCGACCGGGATGCGGCCGATCTCGGCGCCGGAGGCCTTGTTCTGCACGGCGGGCACGTAGCCGCGGCCCCGCTCGACGACCAGCTCGACCTCGAGCTTGCCCTTGTCGTTGAGGGTCGCGATGTGCATGTCCGGGTTGTGCACGGTGACACCGGCCGGCGGGACGATGTCGCCCGCGGTGACCTCACCCGGGCCCTGCTTGCGCAGGTACATGGTGACCGGCTCGTCCTCCTCGGAGGACACGACCAGGCCCTTGAGGTTCAGGATGATGTCGGTGACGTCTTCCTTGACCCCGGGGACGGTGGTGAACTCGTGCAGCACGCCGTCGATGCGGATGCTGGTGACCGCCGCGCCCGGGATGGACGACAGCAGCGTGCGCCGCAGCGAATTGCCAAGGGTGTAACCGAACCCCGGCTCCAGCGGTTCGATGACGAACTGGGCGCGGTCCTCGGCGATGACCTCTTCGCTCAGGGTGGGACGCTGAGAAATCAGCATGGTGTTTCTTTTCTCCTTCTCGGCACCCGCTATTTGATGCCGTTAGGTGGTCGCCGGCCGGTTTACCGACGACCCATCTCTTACTTCGAGTAGAACTCGACGATCAGCTGCTCGGCGAGCGGCACGTCGATCTGTGCCCGCTCCGGCAGCTGGTGGACGAGGATGCGCTGCCGCTCGCCCACGACCTGCAGCCAGGACGGGATCGGGCGCTCACCCGAGGTCTCACGGGCGATCTGGAACGGCACGGTGTTCAGCGACTTGTCCCGCACGTCGATGATGTCGTACTGCGACACCCGGTAGCTGGGGACGTCGACGCGCACACCGTTGACGGTGAAGTGGCCGTGGCTGACGAGCTGGCGGGCCATCCGGCGGGTACGCGCCAGACCGGCGCGGTACACGACGTTGTCCAACCGGCTCTCCAGGATCTGCAGCAGCTCCTCACCGGTCTTGCCGGCGCGGCGCTGGGCCTCCTCGTAGTAACCGCGGAACTGCTTCTCCATCACGCCGTAGGTGAAGCGAGCCTTCTGCTTCTCCTGCAGCTGCAGCCGGTATTCGCTCTCCTTGATCCGCGCGCGGCCGTGCTGGCCGGGCGGGTAGGGGCGCTTCTCGAACGACTGATCGCCGCCCACCAGGTCGACGCCGAGGCGGCGCGACTTGCGGGTCACGGGTCCTGTGTAACGAGCCATTGTCTAAATCCTCTTCCCTAGACCCGGCGCCGCTTGGGCGGACGGCAGCCGTTGTGCGGCTGCGGCGTGACATCGGAAATGACGCCGACCTCGAGGCCGGCGGCCTGCAGCGAACGGATCGCGGTCTCGCGGCCCGAGCCCGGGCCCTTGACGAACACGTCGACCTTCTTCACGCCGTGCTCCTGCGCCTTGCGGGCGGCGTTCTCGGCCGCCAGCTGCGCGGCGAACGGGGTCGACTTGCGCGACCCCTTGAAGCCGACGTGGCCCGAGGACGCCCAGGCGATGACGTTGCCCTGCGGATCGGTGATCGAGACGATCGTGTTGTTGAACGTGCTCTTGATGTGAGCGGCGCCGTGCGGGACGTTCTTCTTGTCCCGGCGACGGGTGGTCTTGCCCTTCTTGGGCCCGGCTGCCGCCTTCTTCGCTGTTGCCATCGGGGGTTACCTGGCCTTCTTCTTGCCGGCAATGGTGCGCTTGGGGCCCTTGCGGGTGCGCGCATTGGTCTTGGTCCGCTGGCCGCGCACCGGCAGGCCGCGACGGTGCCGCAGGCCCTGGTAGCAGCCGATCTCGATCTTGCGGCGGATATCGGCCTGCACCTCGCGGCGCAGATCGCCCTCCACCTTGAGGTTGCCCTCGATGTAGTCGCGCAGCTGGGTCAGCTGGTCATCGGTCAGGTCCTTGGTGCGCAGATCCCGGTCGATACCGGTCGCAGCCAAGATCTCCTGGGAGCGGGTACGGCCTACGCCGTAGATGTAGGTCAGCGCGATCTCCATGCGCTTGTCGCGCGGGAGGTCGACGCCCACTAGACGTGCCACAGTGGTGTGTTCCTTCTTCTATGCGGAGGTCTGTTCCCAGTCCGTTCCCACCTGCTGGTGGGGTCCGGCCTCCGTACCGGACGTGATGAGCAGCCAATCTGCTCAGTGGCGCTGGGAGGTCTGCATTAAGTTGTGGTGCTGCGACGGCCGGTGTACCGGCTCCGGTAGAGCCCCGGACTGATCCGGACTAGCCCTGCCTCTGCTTGTGGCGAGGATCGGAGCAGATCACCATGACCCGCCCATGCCGGCGGATCACCCTGCACTTGTCGCAGATCGGCTTGACGCTCGGGTTCACCTTCACGGCTGTTCGATCCTGTTCTCTGTTCGTACGGGGGTGGTATTGCGGGGCGGCTTACTTGTAGCGGTACACAATGCGGCCGCGGGACAGGTCGTAGGGAGAGAGCTCCACTACGACGCGGTCCTCAGGGAGGATGCGGATGTAGTGCTGCCGCATCTTGCCGCTGATGTGCGCGAGCACCTTGTGTCCGTTCTCCAGCTCAATGCGGAACATCGCATTGGGCAGAGGCTCGACCACGCGGCCCTCGACCTCAATGGCACCGTCTTTCTTGGCCATAACTTCTTGGCGATCCTGTCGTCTGGTGTTTCGTAACTATGTCGGTTTCGTATGTACTTAACTTCGTTTGCGCCCAGGTGGGCACAGCCACAGCTGCGACTACGATAAACGTGAAAATCCGCCCCTGGAAATTCCAGCACGGCAGGAGAAAGCACGCGAGAAGTCGGCGCGGTGGCCGCACCGTTGGTCCACGATACCCGCTCGGTGCCCAGGTGCCAAAACTCGCGCACCAGGACCGGGCGCCGGCGGCGCAGCCGGATCCGCTCGCACCCGTCGCGGAATAGTCCGGCCGGATCCCCGGGTTGTCCTCGGACATGACTTCCCCAGATCTCGGTGCCTTCGGCGTCTTCGGCCATTACGCCCAGTGGCAGCAGTTCAGCGACGAACAACTCCGCGAGATCGAGGCCCTCGGCTACGGGGCCCTGTGGGCCGGCGGGTCCCCGCCCGCCGACCTGGACTGGGTGGAGCCGATCCTGCGGGCGACCGACCGGCTACAGCTGGCCACCGGCATCGTCAACATCTGGACCGCGCCGGCCGCCGGGATCGCCGAGTCCTTCCACCGCATCGACGCTGCCTACCCCGGGCGCTTCCTGCTCGGCATCGGGGCCGGCCACCCCGAGGCGCAGACGGAGTACCAGAAGCCCTACGACGCGCTGGTGGCCTACCTGGACGAACTCGACCGGCACGGGGTGCCCCCGCACCGCCGGGTGGTTGCCGCGCTCGGTCCGCGGGTACTCGCGTTGTCGGGGCAGCGCAGCGCCGGCGCCCACCCCTACCTGACCACCCCCGAACACACGGCGCGCGCCCACGAGGTGCTCGGGTCCGACGCGTTCCTGGCGCCCGAACACAAGGCGGTCCTGAGCACCGACCCGGACCAGGCCCGCACGGCCGGACGCAAGATGCTCGACATCTACCTGGGCCTGCAGAACTACCGGAACAACTGGAAACGACTCGGCTTCACCGACGCCGACGTGGCGAAACCGGGCAGCGACGCGCTGGTCGACGCGCTCATCGCCCACGGCACCGCCGAGCAGGTCGCGGCGCGCCTGCAGGAGCATCGCACCGCCGGCGCCGACCACGTGCCCGTGCAGGTGTTGACCCGAGCTGACAAGCTGATACCCGCCCTTGCCGAACTGGCCGGCCCGTTGGGTCTGACCGCCGGCGCCGCCTAGCGACACGGAATGGACACCCGATGACCGACGCAGTTTCGCTCAAGCCCGACCTCGGCCGCTACGGCGTTTGGACCTTCGGTCCCGTCAGCCCGGAGACCGCCGTCGAGATCGAGAAGCTCGGCTACGGCGCGCTGTGGGTGGGTGGTTCGCCGGCGGCCGATCTCGGGTTCGTCGAGCCAATCCTGGCGGCCACCGACAGCCTGCAGGTGGCCACCGGCATCATCAACATCTGGACGGCCCCGGCCGACGAGGTCGCCGACTCCTATCACCGCATCGAAAAGGCCTACCCCGGACGGTTCCTGCTGGGTATCGGGGTGGGCCATCCCGAGCACACCGATCAGTACACCAAGCCGCTGGACGCCCTGGTGAGCTATCTCGACGCCCTGGACGCCAAGACCGTGCCGACCAGCCGGCGGGTCATCGCCGCGCTCGGCCCGAAGGTGTTGGCACTGTCGGCGCAGCGCAGCGCCGGGGCGCATCCGTACCTGACCACCCCCGAGCACACCGCCAGCGCCCGCGGGACCATCGGCAACAGCGTCTTCCTCGCCCCCGAGCACAAGGTTGTCCTGACCCGCGATGCCACGCAGGCCCGCGAACTGGGCCGCCAGACGGTCGACTTCTACCTGGGGCTGTCGAACTACGTGAACAACTGGCGCCGGCTCGGCTTCACCGCCGAGGAGATCGCCAGCCCCGGCGCCGACCGGCTGATCGACGCGGTCGTGGCCCACGGCACCCCCGACGCCATCGCCGCGCGCCTCACCGAACATCTGGAACTCGGCGCCGATCACGTCACCATCCAGGTGCTCGGCGAGCCCGACGACCTGCTGCCGACTCTGTCCGACCTGGCCGGGCCGCTGGGCCTCACGGCCCGAAGCTGAGGCCCCAGGTAGGGTTTCCAGTCATGCGGCTGCTGGTCACCGGGGGTGCGGGTTTCATCGGCGCCAACTTCGTTCAGAGCACCGTGCGCGAACATCCCGAGGACGAGATCACCGTGCTCGATGCGCTGACCTACGCGGGCAGTCGAACCGCGCTGGCCCCGGTCGAGGACGCGGTCGAACTGGTCGAGGGCGATGTCGCCGACGCGGCGCTGGTGGACAAGCTGGTCTCGGCCTGCGATGCCGTGGTGCATTTCGCCGCCGAAACCCATGTGGACAACGCGCTCTCCGATCCCAGCCCGTTCCTGCACTCCAACGTCATGGGCACGTTCACGCTGCTCGAGGCCGTGCGCAAGCACGGTGTGCGGTTGCACCACATCTCCACCGACGAGGTGTACGGCGACCTGGACCTCGAGGGCTCCGAGCGGTTCACCGAGACCACCCCGTACAACCCGTCGAGCCCGTACTCGGCCTCCAAGGCCGGCGCCGACATGCTGGTGCGCGCCTGGGTGCGGTCCTATGGGGTGCGCGCCACGATCTCCAACTGCTCCAACAACTTCGGGCCCTACCAGCATGTGGAGAAGTTCATCCCGCGGCAGGTCACCAACATCCTGACCGGCCGGCGGCCCAAGCTGTACGGCGCCGGCGCCAACGTGCGGGACTGGATCCACGTCGACGACCACAACAGCGCGGTGCGCCGCATCCTGGAGCAGGGCGGGATGGGCCGCACCTACCTGATTGGCGCGTCCAACGAGCTCTCCAATATCACTGTGCTGCAGGCGATCCTGCGGCTGATGGGCCGCGATCCGGACGACTTCGAGCACGTCACCGACCGCGCGGGCCACGACCTGCGCTACGCGATCGACCCGACGGTGCTGCGCGACGAGCTGGGCTGGGCGCCGGCGCACACCGACTTCGACGACGCGCTGCGCGAGACCATCGACTGGTATCGAAACAACCCCGAGTGGTGGTCCCCGCTCAAGGACGCCGTGGAAGACCGATACGCAAAGCGGGGACAGTGAGATGGCCTTTCGCGAACTGAAGATCCCGGGCTCCTACGAGATCACCCCGGCGCTGCACTCCGATGCGCGCGGCACCTTCTTCGAATGGTTCACCGATGCCGAGTTCACCGAATTCGCCGGGCACCGGTTCGATCTGCGGCAGGCCAATTGCTCGGTGTCCTCGGCCGGCGTGCTGCGCGGACTGCACTTCGCCCAGCTGCCGCCGAGTCAGGCCAAGTACGTGACGTGCGTGCGCGGCGCGGTGTTCGACGTGGTCGTCGACGTGCGGGTGGGTTCGGCCACCTACGGGCAGTGGGACGCGGTGCGCCTCGACGAGCAGACCCGCAACTCGATCTACCTGTCCGAGGGCCTGGCGCACGGTTTCCTGGCGCTCGAGGACGACTCCACGGTGATGTACCTGTGCTCGGCGGGCTACGACCCGCAGCGCGAGCACACCATCTCCCCCACCGACCCCGAGATCGGAATCGACTGGCCGGACACGGTTTTCGGCACCAGTCGGGTCATCTCCGAGCGCGATGCGGCCGCGCCCAGCCTCGCCGAGGTCAAGGCCGCCGGGCTGCTGCCCACCTGGCAGGAGACCCAGGACTTCCTCGCCGGCCTGCCCTAGCCCGCAAGCTCGGCCACGCCGAGAACATCACCAGGGTCGTGCGATCGGGCGCGACCACAACCCTGAGCGCACTCTCGACGCGGGGTCGCCCGCCACCGGGGTCGCCCGATCGTGACGGCCACCACCCTGGGCGCACTCTCGGCACCATCTCTCTTCGAGGTCTTGCGCGCCGCCGTAGCCATTTACTAGGATATGCAAGTATCTCTGCTCCGACTCTCCGCAGGACGTCACATGACCACTAAGATTCCGCACTTCGTCGATGGACGTCGTAGCGACCTCTCCTCCACCCGTACCGCCGACGTGCTCAACCCGAGCACCGGCGATGTCCAGGCCCAGGTGCTGCTGGCCTCGACCGCCGACGTCGACACCGCCGTCGCCTCGGCGGTGGAAGCCCAGAAGAAGTGGGCGGCCTACAACCCGCAGCGCCGCGCGCGGATCCTGATGAAGTTCATCGAGCTGGTCAACGCCAACGCCGACGAGCTGGCCGAGCTGCTCTCCAAGGAGCACGGCAAGACCGTGTCCGACAGCCTCGGCGACATCCAGCGCGGCATCGAGGTCATCGAGTTCGCCGTCGGCATCCCGCACCTGATGAAGGGCGAGTTCACCGAGAACGCCGGCACCGGCATCGACGTCTACTCGATCCGCCAGCCGCTCGGCGTGGTCGCCGGCATCACCCCGTTCAACTTCCCGGCGATGATCCCGCTGTGGAAGGCCGGCCCCGCGCTGGCCTGCGGCAACGCGCTGATCCTCAAGCCCTCCGAGCGGGACCCGTCGGTGCCGCTGCGGCTGGCCGAGCTGTTCACCGAGGCGGGCCTGCCCGACGGTGTGCTGCAGGTCGTGCAGGGCGACAAGGAGTCCGTCGACGCCATCCTGAACCACCCCGACATCCAGGCCGTCGGCTTCGTCGGCTCCTCGGACATCGCCCAGTACATCTACTCCGGCGCGGCCAACACCGGTAAGCGCGCGCAGTGCTTCGGCGGCGCCAAGAACCACATGATCGTGCTGCCCGACGCCGACTTGGACCAGGCCGTCGACGCGCTGATCGGCGCCGGCTACGGCAGCGCCGGCGAGCGTTGCATGGCCATCAGCGTGGCCGTGCCGGTCGGCGAGGAGACCGCGAACCGGCTGCGTTCCCGGCTGGTCGAGCGGATCAGCCAGCTGCGTGTCGGGCACAGCCTGGATCCCAAGGCCGACTACGGCCCGCTGGTCACCGGCGCCGCCCTGGAGCGCGTGCGCGACTACATCCAGCAGGGTGTCGACGCGGGCGCCGAGCTGGTGGTCGACGGCCGCGAGCGCGCCAGCGACGACCTGGCCTTCGGCGACGACGACCTGTCGAAGGGCTACTTCATCGGGCCCACCCTGTTCGACAACGTCACCGCCGACATGTCGATCTACACCGACGAGATCTTCGGGCCCGTGCTGTGCATCGTGCGCGCCGAGGACTACGACGAGGCGCTGCGGCTGCCCTCGGAGCACGAGTACGGCAACGGCGTGGCGATCTTCACCCGCGACGGCGACGCCGCCCGCGACTTCGTCTCGCGCGTGCAGGTCGGCATGGTCGGCGTCAACGTCCCGATCCCGGTTCCGGTGTCCTACCACAGCTTCGGCGGCTGGAAGCGCTCCGGCTTCGGCGACCTGAACCAGTACGGCACGGCCTCGATCCAGTTCTACACCAAGGTCAAGACCGTCACCGAGCGCTGGCCCTCGGGCATCAAGGATGGCGCCGAGTTCTCCATCCCCACCTTCAAGGAGGGGTGAGGTCCGTCGTGTTCGAATTGGACGACGACGAACGCGTGATTGCCGAGACGGCAGCCGCGTTCGCCGCCAAACGCCTTGCGCCGCACGCACTGGAGTGGGACGAGACCAAGCACTTCCCCACCGATGTGCTGCGCGAGGCCGCCGAACTGGGCATGGCGGGGATCTACTGCAACGAGGACGTGGGCGGCAGTGGTCTGCGCCGGCTCGACGCGGTGCGGATCTTCGAGGAACTGGCCGCGGCCGACCCGGCCATCGCGTCGTTCATCTCGATCCACAACATGTGCGCGTGGATGGTCGACAGCTACGGCACCCTGGAGCAACGTAAGACCTGGGTGCCGCGGCTGGCCTCCATGGAGTCCATCGCCAGCTACTGCCTCACCGAACCGGGTGCGGGTTCGGACGCCTCGGCGTTGCGCACCCGGGCGGTGCGCGACGGTTCGGACTACGTGCTCGACGGCGTCAAGCAGTTCATCTCCGGCGCGGGCGTGTCCGACGTGTACGTCGTGATGGCCCGCACCGGCGCCGACGGGCCGCGCGGGATCTCCACCTTCGTGGTCGAAAAGGACACGCCCGGACTGAGTTTCGGCGCCAACGAGGCCAAGATGGGCTGGAACGCGCAGCCCACCGCGCAGGTGATCTTCGAGAAGGTCCGGGTGCCGGCCGAAGCGATGCTGGGCGGCCCCGAGGGCGAGGGCACCGGCTTCGGCATCGCGATGAACGGGCTCAACGGCGGCCGGATCAACATCGCGGCCTGTTCGCTGGGCGGGGCCCGCACCGCGCACGAGAAGGCCGCCGGCTACGTCCGCGACCGGGAGGCGTTCGGCGGCTCGCTGCTCGACGAGCCGACCATCCGGTTCACCCTGGCCGACATGGCCACGGCGCTGGAGACCTCGCGAATCATGTTGTGGCGCGCGGCTTCCGCTCTTGACGCCGGCGCCGCCGACAAGGTCGAATTGTGCGCGATGGCCAAACGTTACGTGACCGACACCTGCTACGACGTCGCCGATCAGGCGCTGCAGTTGCACGGCGGTTACGGCTATCTGGGTGAGTACGGCATCGAGAAGATCGTCCGCGATCTGCGGGTGCACCGCATCCTCGAGGGCACCAACGAAATCATGCGAGTGGTCATCGGCCGGGCCGAGGCCGCCCGCGCCAGGGCCGCCGGTCAATAACCGCTGGAAAGGTTGGCAATGACGACGATCGCATTCCTGGGCTTGGGCAACATGGGCGGGCCGATGGCGGCCAACCTGCTGGGCGCCGGCCACACCGTGCGCGGGTTCGACCCGGTGGAGGCGCTGGCGAAGGCCGCCACCGAGAAGGGCGCCGCGGTGTTCGGCAGCGGCGCCGAGGCCGTCGACGGTGCCGACGTGGTGATCACCATGCTGCCCAACGGCAATGTGGTGAAGCGCTGCTACGCCGAGGTGCTGCCCGCGGCCAAGCCCGGTGCCCTGTTCATCGACAGCTCGACGATCTCGGTGGACGACGCGCGCGAGGTGCACACGCAGGCCGCCGACGCCGGCTTCGCCCAGCTCGATGCGCCGGTCTCCGGTGGGGTCAAGGGTGCCGTCGCCGGCGCCCTGGCCTTCATGGTGGGCGGCGAGGACGATGCCGTGGAGCGCGCCCGCGCGGTGCTGGAACCGATGGCCGCCAAGGTGGTGCACTGCGGCACGGCCGGGGCCGGCCAGGCCGCCAAGGTCTGCAACAACATGGTGCTCGCGGTGCAGCAAATCGCCGTCGGCGAGGCGTTCGTCCTGGCCGAGAAGCTGGGCCTGTCGGAGCAGTCGCTGTTCGACGTCATCACCGGGGCCACCGGCAACTGCTGGGCGGTGCACACCAACTGCCCGGTGCCCGGACCGGTGCCGACCTCACCGGCCAACAACGACTTCAAGCCGGGCTTCGCGACCGCGCTGATGAACAAGGACCTCGGGCTGGCCATGGCCGCGGTGTCCTCCACGGGATCGAGCGCGCCGCTGGGCAGCCACGCCGCCGAGATCTACGCCAAGTTCGCCGAGGATCACGCGGACAAGGACTTCAGCGCCGTCATCGAGGCGCTGCGCGGCGAGTAGCCGAGCGCCGGGGTTCGGCTACGCCGGGCCCCGGCGACCACCGGCGCGATGAGCGCCGTCAGCAGCACGGCCGTCCCCACCCCGCCGACCGTGCCCGCGACCGCCCGGCGGTCGCCGATCAGGCCATTGCATTCGCCGACGTAATCGCTGGCGACGAAGGCCGCGCCGCCTTCGATGCGCAGTTGCCGATTCACGGTGTCGACGTAGCGCGCCGCCGAGGTGTCCGGGTTCAGACCGCTGCCGCAGCCGATGGGTTGGCCGGCCTGGTCGACGACGCTCAGCGACAGCGGCACGCACAGCGCCAGGAACGCCCCCAACAGCGCCGCCGCCCCGAGCAACTGCCAACCGCGTCGCACCGGATGCCACCCGCCCGATACCCGTGCCATGTCAGCGAATCCTTCTCGTTTGCCACCGAATTTGCGGCCGAATCGGGCCAGCAAATCATCTTGTCGACAAACAATAGAGGTATGACCCGGTTTCCGGGCAAGTACGGCGAATCAATGTGACGAGACCCTCATCGGCGGGTACGTGCGGAAACGTGCGCCGAGCTACCGTGTCACCGGTTGTTCACCGGCCATTCAGAAATCGCCGGCGTGCTGACGCAGCGACTCGATCGAGCCCACCAGCGCCCGGGACTGCTCCGCGGACATCCCGATGTCGGCGAACACCTTCTCGTTGAGCGTGACCGTCGCGTCCTCCACTGTCGACCGGCCCAACTCGGTGATCTCCACCAGCGTGGTGCGCCCGTCGGTCGGATGCGGCAGCCGCCGGACCAGGCCCGCGGCCTCCAGCCGGCGGATGGCGTGCGTGACGCTGGTGACGTGGACCTGCAGCCGATCCGAGGCCTTGGTGATGGGCAGGGCCCCGCTGCGGCTGAACGCCAGCAGCCGCAGCAGCTCGAACCGGGAGAAGCTCAGATCGTAGGGCCGCAGCGCGGTCTCGACCCGCGCCAGCAGGATCTGATGGGCCCGCATGACCGAGGTGACCGCGACCATGCCGTCGGCGACATCGCCCCAGCCGGAGCGCTCCCAGTTATCGTGCGCCTGCGCGATCGGGTCGCGCGACTCAACCGAATCGACCATCGGCACATTCATACCGCATGCGGGTGGGATGGACCTCAGTCCGCCGGGAGTGTCAGGATCCGCGGGCCGTCCTCGGTGACCGCGACGGTGTGCTCCCAGTGCGCGGCGCGCGAACCGTCGGACGTGACGACGGTCCACTCGTCGTCGAGGATGCGGGTCTTGACGGTGCCCAGGGTCAGCATCGGCTCGATGGCCAGCACCGAACCCGGGGCCAGCAGGGGGCCGCGCCCGGGGGCTCCCTCGTTGGGCAGGAACGGATCCATGTGCATCTGGCGGCCGATGCCGTGCCCGCCGTAGCCCTCGACGATGCCGTACCGGCGGTCGTACTTGGCCTCGGCGGCCCGGGTGCCGCGTTCGATGGCGTGCGAGACGTCGCTGAGCCGATTGCCGGGCACCATGGCGGCGATGCCGGCCTCCATGGACTCCCGGGTGGCCGCCGACAGCGCCTCATCGGCCGGGATGAGCTCGCCCACCCCGAAGGTGACCGCCGAGTCGCCGTGCCAGCCGTCGACGATCGCTCCGCAGTCGATGGACACCAGGTCCCCCGCCGACAGCACCTCGGCGGCCGACGGGATGCCGTGCACCACGCGGTCGTTGACCGAGGAGCACACGGTGGCGGGAAAGCCGTGATAGCCGAGGAACGACGGGATGCCGCCGCCGTCGCGGATGACCGCCTCGGCGATCCGGTCCAGGTCCAGGGTGGAGACCCCGGGTGCGGCGGCCTCGCGCACCGCGCGCAGGGCGGCGGCGACCAGCGCGCCGGCCACCGCCATGGCGTCGAGTTCGGCGGCGCTACGCTGCGCGACGACCTTGCGGCTGCGCAGACCGGGCAACGAAACCATGAGCCGGCGCCGCCGTCAGCGGCCGAGCGCCTGCAGCGCCCGGGCGAACACCTCGTCGAGCGAGCCGACCGCGTCGACCGTCTTGAGCTGATCTTGGTAGAAGTCCAGCAGCGGGGCCGTCTCGTCCCGGTACACGCCCATCCGGTGCCGGATGACGTCCTCGGTGTCGTCGGCGCGGCCGCGTCCCTTGAGCCGCGTCACCAGCTCGTCCTCGGGCACCCGGAACTCGACGACGGCGTCGAGGGCCACGTTGCGCTTGGCGAGCATCTCGGCGAGCGCCTCGGCCTGCTCCACCGAGCGCGGGAAGCCGTCGAGGATGAAACCGGCGGCGGCATCGGCGTCGTTGAGGCGGTCGTCGACCAGGGCGTTGGTCAGCGTGGCCGGCACCAAGTCACCGGCGTCGAGGTACTTCTTGGCCTCTTTGCCCAGGTCGGTGCCGTTGCTGATGTTGTAGCGGAACAGGTCGCCGGTGGAGATCTGGGGCACCCCGAGCTCCTCGGCCAGCTTGACCGCCTGGGTTCCCTTACCGGCTCCGGGAGGTCCGAGCAAAACGATTCTCACTTCAGGAACCCTTCGTAGTTGCGCTGCATGAGCTGGCTTTCGATCTGCTTCACCGTGTCCAGACCAACGCCGATCATGATCAGCACCGCCACACCGCCGAACGGCAGGTTCTGCAGCGTGGCCCCACTACCCATCTGCAGGAACAGGTTGGGCATCACGGCGATGACACCGAGATAGATCGAGCCGGGCAGCGTGATGCGGTTCAGGACGAAGCGCAGGTAGTCCGCGGTCGGGCGGCCGGGCCGGATGCCCGGGATGAAGCCGCCGAACTTCTTCATCTCGTCGGCGCGCTCGTCGGGGTTGAACGTGATCGACACGTAGAAGTACGTGAAGAACACGATCAGCCCGAAGTAGAACGCCACGTAGACGACGTCGGCGGGGTTGGTGAGGTGGTCGGCGACGAACCGGTCCCACCAGCTGTTGCCCGGCTCGGTGCGGCCGCTCTGGATGAGCTGGGTGATCAGCTGCGGGATGTAGATCAGCGACGACGCGAAGATGACCGGGATGACGCCGGCCTGGTTGACCTTCAGCGGCAGGTACGTCGAGGTTCCGCCGTACATCTTGCGGCCGACCATCCGCTTGGCGTACTGCACCGGGATCCGGCGCTGGCCCTGCTCGACGAAGATGACGCCGATCAGGATGCCCAGGGCGGCGATGCAGACCAGGGTGAAGACCATGCCGCCGCGGCTCTCCAGGACCATCTGGCCCTCGCCCGGGATCTGGGCGGCGATGCCGGCGAAGATCATCAGCGACATGCCGTTGCCGACGCCGCGCTCGGTGACCAGCTCGCCCATCCACATGACCAGCGCGGCGCCCGCGGTCATCACCAGGACCATGATGACCAGCGAGAAGATGCTGGTGTCCGGGATGATCTCCAGCGAGCAGCCCTGCAGCAGGCCGCCGTTGGCGGCCAGCGCCACGATCGAGGTGGCCTGCAGAATGGCCAGCGCGATCGTCAGGTAGCGGGTGTACTGCGTCATCTTGGCCTGGCCGGATTGGCCTTCCTTGCGCAGCTGCTCGAACCGCGGGATGACCACGGTGAGCAACTGCACGATGATGCTCGCGGTGATGTAGGGCATGACGCCGACGGCGAAGACCGCCAATTGCAGCAGCGCGCCGCCGGAGAACAGGTTGATCAACGAATAGATCTGACCGGAGTCGCCGCCGCTGACCTGGTCGATGCACTGCTGGACGTTGCCGTAGTCCACGCCCGGGGACGGCAGGGTCGCGCCGACGCGGTACAACAGGACGATTCCGAGCGTGAAGAGGATCTTGCGCCTCAGGTCAGGTGTCCGCAGCGACGAGATAAAGGCTGAGAGCACTCTTCCTCCTGGGCCGCCGGGTGGATGCCGCGACGTGCCAATGGGGCTGGCTTCGAGATGTCCCAAGCCAGCGTCGGGTTAGTCCGGGTGTGACGCGCCGATGTCGGCGGCGTGCAGCAGTCTACGAGAGTAACAGCCGGACTCGGTCGGATCCGCATCGCACAACGCTGTCCGGCCGATCGAAGTTCTCGGCGCCACGGGCCGGACTCCTCACAGCTTTTCCTCAGCCGGGCGCGCGTAGGCTCGCAGTATCTCCTTATACAAACTAAGTACCTGTTCCAGTTACCTGTTCTAGCCGAAAGGATGCGCATGGCCCGAACCGATGACGACACCTGGGATTTGGCCTCCAGTGTCGGGGCGACCGCCACCATGGTGGCCGCTGCCCGCGCGATGGCCTCCAACGCCGATCCCGCGGTGATCGACGACCCGTACGCCGCGCCGCTGGTGGCGGCCGTCGGCATCGAGTTCTTCACCCGGCTGGCCCGCGGCGAGCTCACCGCCGCCGAACTCGATGACGACGACGCCCCCACCGGGATGGGCCGGTTCGCCGACGGCATGGCGGCCCGGACCCGGTTCTTCGACGATTTCTTCGCCGCCGCGACCGCGGCCGGCATCCGGCAGGCCGTGATCCTGGCCTCGGGCCTGGATGCGCGCGGGTACCGGCTGGCGTGGCCGGCGGGCACGGTGCTCTACGAGATCGATCAGCCCGAGGTCATCGACTTCAAGGCGACCACCCTGGCCGACCTGGGCGCCCGCCCCGGCGTCGACCTGCGCACCGTCGCGGTCGACCTGCGCGCCGACTGGCCCGCTGCGCTGACCGCGGCCGGCTTCGACACCACCGCGCCCACCGCCTGGATCGCCGAGGGCCTGTTCGGTTATCTGCCGCCCGAGGGCCAGGACCGGCTCCTCGACCAGATCAGCGCGCTCAGCGCGCCGGGCAGCCGGTTGGCCGCCGAGGGTGTGCCCAGCCAGTCCGACGCCGACCACGACGAGGCCCGGCAGCGGATGCAGGCCTCGACCGAACGCTGGCGCGAACACGGCTTCGACATCGACTTCTCGGCGCTGGTGTTCCTCGGCGACCGCGCCGACGTCACCAGTTACCTGCAGTCGCACGGCTGGTCGACGACCGCGGACAAGGCCAACGAACTGTTGGTCCGCTACGGTCTGCCGCCGGCGGACTCCGACGAGGGTTTCGCGGCGGTCACCTACGTGAGTGCGGAGAAATAGCCATGGCACGCAGTGAAGGCGATACCTGGGATCTGGCCTCCAGCGTGGGTGCGACGGCAACGTCGGTGGCGGCCTCGCGGGCGTTGGCCAGCCGGGGCCCGAACCCGCCGATCCACGATCCGTACGCGGCGGCGCTGGTGCGGGCCGTCGGGACCGACTACTTCGTCCGGGTCGCCGAGGGTGCGGTCGACTTCGACGAGGACCCGCTGTTCGACGGCGACACGATGCGGGCCCAGATCGTGGTCCGGACCCGATACTTCGACGACTTCTTCGCCGAGGCCACCGCCGCGGGCATCCGGCAGGCCGTGATCCTGGCCTCGGGCCTGGACACCCGCGCCTACCGGATGGACTGGCCGGCCGGCACCGTGGTGTTCGAGATCGACCAGCCCGCCGTCATCGAGTTCAAGACCCGGGTGCTGGGCGACCTCGGCGCCGAACCGGCCGCCGACCGGCGCACGGTCGCGGTGGACCTGCGCGAGGACTGGCCCGCCGCGTTGACCGCGGCCGGCTTCGACCCCGCCGCCCCCACCGCCTGGATCGCCGAGGGCCTGCTGATCTACCTGCCGCCCGACGCGCAGGACCGGCTGCTGGACCACATCACCGCGCTCAGCGCCCCGGGCAGCCGGCTGGCCACCGAGCACATGGACAGCCGCGCGTTCACCGGCGACTGGGCCCGCAAGCTGACCGAACGCGGTCAGCGCCACGGCAGCAGCGTCGACCTGACGAAGCTGTTCTACTCGGGCGAACGCAACAGCGCCCGCGACTACCTGGCCGAACGCGGCTGGCAGACCAGCATCCGCACCACCGCGCAGGCCTACACTGCGCAGGGATACGAGGCGCCGAAGGACGAGTTGCTGACGATGATCGGCGATTCCGGCTACCTGAGCGCCGAACTGTCCGCACCACCGACCTGAGGAGGACAGCCATGGCACGCACCGGCGACGACTCGTGGGATCTGGCCTCCAGCGTGGGCGCCACCGCGACCATGGTGGCGGCTGGGCGCGCCATCGCCAGCCGCTCCCCCGACCCGCTGATCGACGACCCGTTCGCCGAACCGTTGGTGCGCGCCGTCGGCCTGGATTTCTTCACCCGGATGCTCGACGGCGACATGGACCTCTCGCAGCTTCCGGACGCGTCCCCGGAGCGGGTGCAGGCCATGATCGACGGGATGGCGGTGCGCACGAAGTTCTTCGACGACTACTTCACCGACGCCGCCGCCACCGGGGTGCGCCAGGCCGTGATCCTGGCCTCGGGCCTGGACGCCCGAGCCCACCGGCTGGCCTGGCCGAGCGGCACGGTGGTCTACGAGATCGATCAGCCCGCCGTGATCGAGTTCAAGTCCGGCACGCTGGCGGGGATCGGCGCGGCGCCGACGGCCGAACGCCGCACGGTGGGCATCGATCTGCGCGAGGACTGGCCGGCGGCGTTGCGCGCGGCCGGCTTCGACCCCGCCGCACCTACCGCCTGGCTGGCCGAGGGTCTGCTGATCTACCTGCCGCCCGAGGCGCAGGACCGGTTGTTCGACCTGATCACCGCGCTGTCGGCGGCCGGCAGCACGGTGGCCACCGAATACGCCCCGGGCATCATGGACTTCAACGCCGAACAGGCGCGGGAACTCTCGGCGCCGCTGCGCGAACACGGTCTCGACATCGACATGTCCTCGCTGGTGTACGCCGGACAGCGCAGCCACGTGATGGACTACCTGGCCAGTCTGGGCTGGCAGGTCAGCGGCATCCCGCGCGACGACCTGTTCGCCCGGTTCCGGCGGCCCGCCCCCACCGCCGAGAGCGTCGACCCGCTCGGTGAGATCGTCTACGTCAGCGCCACGTTGAGCTAGAACTCACCGGAGAGCTGACGCTCACCTCGCCCCGGCCACCGCGTACTCCAGCTGATCGGGAGCCTCCGGGGTGCCCGGGATCTCGGTGCCGACCATCGGACACCGAGCGGTCTCCGGCATTCCGAACAGTGCGATCGCGCCGATGACACAGGCGCCCATCATGTAGTACGCCGGTACCAGATTGTTCCCGGTGGCGTTGATCAACCAGTCGTTGACCGGCGGCGCGGTGCCGCCGAACAGCGACGTCGACACGTTGTAGGCGATCGCGAACCCGGCGAAGCGCACCTGGGTCGGGAACATCGCCGGGAATGTCGCCGAAATCGTGGCCAGCTGCGGCACATACAACAACCCGAGGATCGCAAGCCCGATCACCGCGCCCGCGACGCCGGTGCTCATCAACATGAACATCGGGATACCCATGACGAACAACCCGACCAGGGAGAACCACCACAGCGGTTTGCGGCCCACCCGGTCGGACAGCTGACCGGCGATCGGCAAGAACACCATCATGGCCAACATCCCGATGATCGGCGCCAGCAGCGACATGGTTTCCGACAGCCCGATGGTCGCGCCCAGATAGGTCGGCATGTAGGTCAGCAGCGTGTAGTTGACGACGTTGAGCGCCACCACCAAGCCGCCCAGCCGCAGGATCGGACCCCGGTACCGCACCAGCAGGTCCTTGAACTCCTCTGCGATCCCCTTCTCGGTGCGGCCCTCGTCTTCCAGCTCCTGGTAGATGGGCGTCTCATCCAGCCGCGAACGGAGATAGATGCCCACCAACCCCAGCGGTGCGGCGATCAGGAACGGCACTCGCCAGCCCCAGCTGTGCATCTGCTCGTCGTTGAGCATCAGCGACATGCCCAACATCATCAACGCACCCATGGCGAACCCCGCCAGCGTACCGAACTCCAGGAAGCTGCCCAGGAATCCGCGTCGCCGGGTGGGCGAGTACTCGGCCATGAACGTGGCCGCGCCACCGTACTCACCGCCGGTCGAGAAGCCCTGGATCATCCGCAAGAGCACCATCAACAGCGGCGCCCAGAACCCGATCATGTCGTAGGTAGGAACCAGCCCCACGCACAGCGTGGCCCCCGACATCAACAGAATCGTCACCGCCAGCACCGCTCGCCGCCCGATCCGGTCGCCGAGCGGTCCCCACACGAAACCGCCGAGCGGTCGGACCAGGAACGAGACGGCAAACGTCATCAGTGCCAACAGCGTGGCGCTCTCGGTGTCGCCGGGGAAGATCGCCGCCGAGATGTAGCCCACCCCGTAGGCGTACAAACCGTAGTCGAACCACTCGGTGGCGTTACCGATCGCCGAGGCGGCGATCGCGCGTTTCAGCACTCCCGGCGGTGGTTGCGGGCCCTCGGCAGTCAACTCCTGCTGGTTCTCGCGCTCCACAGCGCGCCTCCTCGGCTTTCGATACGTTTTCCGGTCTAAGTACCCCGAACGTATCGCAGCAAACCGTCGGACGCGCCGACAACACGCCCCGAATCAGAAGCGGTGCTGCCCCAACCAGATCGCGTTGGCGCCGGCGAACTGTCGTTGCGCCTGTTCGACGGTCTCGGTGACCGCCCCCAGCAGCATCGCCGGCAGCGCCGCGGACAGCTCCGCGGCCGCGGGCACCGAGGACGGCGCGGGCCGCAGCATGTCGCGCAGCGAAGATCCGGGATAGGCCACCACCCGGGCCTTGGCGTCCGGGTCGACCCCGGCGAGCACCTTGGCCCGGCGCACGGCGGCGCGCAGCCCGCCGAGTTCGTCGACCAGCCCGCGCTCCAGGGCGTCGGCACCGGTCCAGACCCGCCCCTGCGCGATGTCGTGGACGGCGTCGGTGGTCATCCCCCGGCCGTCGGCGACGCGCTCGACGAAGTCGGTGTAGAACAGGTCGACCTCGGCCTCCACCCGGGCCTGCTGCTCGGCGGTGAACGGCGCGTTGATCGACCAGGCGTCGGCGTTCTCGTTGGTGCGCACGCCGCCGTAGGCCACGCCGAGGCGGTCCTTGAGGTGGCGTGCGATCAGCTTGCCGGTCACCACCCCGATGGACCCGGTGATGGTGCCGCCATTGGCGACGATCGCGTCGGCCGCCATGGACACGTAGTACCCGCCCGAGGCGGCCACCGCCCCCATCGACGCGACCACCGGCTTGCCGGCTGCCCGGGCGCGGACCACCTCCCGCCAGATGGTCTCCGAACCCGTCACCGAACCGCCTGGGCTGTCGACCCGCAGCACGATCGCCGAGACGTCCTCGTCGGCGGCGGCCTCGCGCAGCGCCGCGGCAATGGTGTCGGCGCCGGCGCTGGGCCGGCCGACCGGGAGCACCTGCGGTTCCGTGCGGCCGCTGACGATCTGACCGGCCAGGGTGATCACGGCGATGGTGGCCGGGCCCTTGCGGCCGGGGATGTTCACCGCGGGCAGTTCGGGCTTGCCGCTGCGGGCGTACTTCGACAGGTACAGCCGCGGCGGGGCGTCGTCACCGTCCGGGTCCCCGGTGCTCGGCGAGATGTTCTCGGCACCGACGAGTTCGGCGATCCGGCCGTAGGCCTCGTCGCGGAACCCGATCCGGTCGATCAGCTTGCCGGCCACCGCGTCGTCGCGCAGCAGCGGGGCCCGGTCGGCCAGGGCGTCGACGGCTTCGACGGTGGTGCCGCGGGATTCGGCGACCTCGCGCCACACCTGCTCGGCCAGGCTCTGCACAATCCGGGTGTCGGCCTCGCGGTGCGCGGCGGTGTAGCCGTCCTCGGTGAACAGGCTGGCGGCCGACTTGTAGTCGCCGCGGGTGATGAACTGCGCCTCGACCCCCGCCTTGTCCAGGGCGTCGCGCAGGAACATCGGGTTGGTCGCGAAGCCGATCAGGCCGACGGTGCCCGAGGGCTGCATCCACACCTCGCCGAACGCCGAGGCCAGGTAGTAGGACAGCGTGCCGGGATAGGTCTCGGCCCACGCCAACGACGGCTTGGCCGCCGTGAACGCCGCGATCGCTGCGCGCAGTTCCTGGATCGGCCCCGGCGGCGCGGCGCTGAGCTGCACCCGGGCGATCAGCCCGGCGACGCGGTCGTCCTCGGCGGCGCGGTGGATGGCCGCCACGGTCTGCCGCAGGGTCAACGGCCGGCGCTGCCCGACGAGGTTGGACACCATCGCCACCGGGCCGGTCCCGCCGGTCTCCGGCGGCACCGACTGCAGGTCGAGTTCGATGATGCAGCCGTCGGGCACGCCGTTGTGGCGGGCGGTGTCGACCTTCTTGGCCAGGGCCCGCACATCGTCGGGGCCGGGCAGACCGGGCAGGAAAGCAAGCATGAAATCGAGCCTACCGAGTCCGCCCAACCGGACGTTCGGGCCACATTTTGCGAGTGCGGTTCGGCGCTACGTCGATCTCGGTGACCGCCGGCGTCGACCCAGCGCCCGACTCAGCGTCCGGCGATGGAGCCGTGCTCAGGGCAGTAGACCGCGACCGAGAGCCGCATCAGACCCACGGCCTGACCGCGATTCATCCCGCTCTTCTCCAGGGTGCTCACCACGCCACGCACGGTCCGGACCGGATCCACGGTGGTCGCGCGGCCGGAGGTGATCATGCCGCACACCTCCCGGCCCACCTCGGGCACGTCGACGTCGGGGGCCATCGGGATGTTCAACGTGGCGACCGCATCGGTGAAGCGCTGATCATCGGTGTTGGCCTGGGCCGCACCGGCACCCAGCAACGCGCTCGCGCCGATGCAGGCCGCCGCCAGTACGCCGGCGGTACTCCGATGCTTCATGGCTCTCCTCGCTCCTCGCCAGACGCAGTGTAGTCGCCGGTGGCGCGACCGCGCCTCCCGAAGTTTCCGGCGCACATCGGACGCCAATGAGAAAGGCCCCCGCCGCGGCGGGGGCCTTTCTCTCGTTCGCTGTGCCTACAGTTCGGTGGCGCTGCCGCCGGCGGCCGTGATGGCCTCCCGCGCGCTACCGCTGAACTTGTGGGCGGTCACGTCGACCTTGGCCGACAGCTTGCCGTCGCCCAGCACCTTCACCAGAACGTTCTTGCGGACCAGGCCCGCGCCGACGAGTTCGTCGACGCCGACGGTGCCGCCCTGGGGGAACGCCTTGGCGATGTCGCCGACGTTGACGACGGCGTACTCGGTGCGGAACCGGTTCTTGAAGCCCTTGAGCTTGGGCAGCCGCATGTGGATCGGCATCTGCCCGCCCTCGAAGGTGACCGGCACGTTCTTGCGGGCCTTGGTGCCCTTGGTGCCGCGGCCCGCGGTCTTACCCTTGGAACCCTCACCGCGACCCACGCGGGTCTTGGTGGTCTTCGACCCGGCGGCCGGCTTCAGGTCGTGGAGCTTGATGACGCTCACTTGCCGCCCTCCTCAACTGGCTCAACCTCGACGAGGTGGTTTACCACGCGGATCAGACCGCGCGTCTGCTCGTTGTCCTCGCGGACCACCGAATGGCGGATCTTCCGCAGGCCGAGAGTGCGCAGGCTCTCCCGCTGCTTCCAGCGCGCACCGATGACGCCGCGCACCTGGGTGATCTTCACTTCAGCCATGACTAGTTGCTTCCTTCACGCGCCGCTGCGGCAGCCAGCGCTTCGCTCTCCCGACGCGCGCGCAGCATGCCCGACGGCGCGACGTCCTCGATAGGCAGACCGCGACGGGCCGCCACCTCTTCGGGACGCTGCAGCATCTTCAGCGCGGCAACGGTACCGTGCACCACGTTGATCGCGTTGTCGCTGCCCAGCGACTTGGCCAGGACGTCGTGCACACCGGCGCATTCCAGCACCGCGCGGCACGCACCGCCGGCGATCACACCGGTACCCGCGCTGGCCGGACGCAGCATCACGACACCGGCGGCGGCTTCGCCCTGCACCGGGTGCACGATGGTGCCGCCGATCAGCGGAACCCGGAAGAAGTTCTTCCGCGCTTCCTCGACGCCCTTGGCGATGGCGGCCGGAACTTCCTTGGCCTTGCCGTAGCCGACGCCGACCATGCCCTTGCCGTCGCCGACGATGACCAGCGCGGTGAAGCTGAACCGGCGACCGCCCTTGACCACCTTGGACACGCGGTTGATCGTGACGACCCGCTCGAGGTAGTTGCTCTTGTCGGCGCTGTCGCGGCCGCCGCGGCCACCGCGGTCGTCCCGGCGGCCACGGCCACCGTCACGTCCGCCGCGCCCGCCACGCTCGGTATCGGTCCGGGTACCTGCGGTCGGGGCGCCCGAACTGGCGGCCGTCGCGGCCGCTCCGCCCGTAGTCTGCTCCGCCATCATGCGGTCCTTCCGTTGTCAGTCATCAGAACTTCAGTCCGTTCTCGCGGGCGGCGTCGGCCAGCGCCGCGATACGGCCGCCGTAGGTGTATCCGCCACGGTCGAACACCACGGCTTCGATTCCAGCGGCCTTGGCGCGCTCGGCGATCAGCTGACCGACCCGGACGCTCTTGCCCTTCTTGTCGCCCTCGACCCCACGCACGTCGGCCTCGATGGAGGAGGCCGCGGCCAGCGTGGTGCCGCTCAGGTCGTCGACCAGCTGAACGTGGATGTGCCGCGAGGAGCGGTTGACCACCAGGCGCGGACGCTCGGGGGTGCCGGACACCTTCTTGCGCAGCCGCGCGTGCCGGCGCAACCGCGCCACCCGCCGGGTCGCCGAGATGCTCTGCCCGACCGGCTGGTGCTTCTTGGGAGAGGTGGTTTCAGCCATGTCTACTTACCTGTCTTTCCGACCTTGCGGCGGATCTGCTCACCCTCGTAGCGGATGCCCTTGCCCTTGTAGGGGTCGCTCTTCCGCAGACGACGGATGTTGGCCGCCAGCTGGCCGACCTTCTGCTTGTCGATTCCGGAGATCGAGAACTTCGTCGGGCTCTCCACTGCGAAGGTGACGCCCTCGGGGGCGCTGATCACGACCGGGTGGCTGTAGCCGAGGGCGAACTCGAGGTTGCTGCCCTTGGCCACCACGCGGTAACCGACGCCGAAGATCTCCATCTTGGTGGTGTAGCCCTCGGTCACACCGACCACCAGGTTGGAGATCAGCGTCCGCGACAGCCCGTGCAGGCTGCGGTTGCGCCGATCATCGTCCGGGCGGGTGACCACGATGGCACCGTCGTCGTCCCGAGCCACCACGATGGGCTCGGCGACATCCAACGACAGCGTGCCCTTGGGTCCCTTGACGGCCACGTTCTGTCCGTCGATCGTGACATCGACCCCGGTGGGAACCGGGACCGGCTGCTTTCCAATACGCGACATAGTCTCCTAGCTCCTATCCCGCTACCAGACGTACGCGAGGACTTCGCCGCCCACGCCCTGTCGCGCTGCCTGACGGTCGGTGAGCAGACCCGAGGACGTGGAGATGATCGCCACGCCCAGGCCGCCGAGCACCCGAGGCAGATTGGTGGATTTTGCATAAACCCGCAGACCGGGCTTGGACACGCGGCGCAGGCCGGCGATGCTGCGCTCACGGCTGGGGCCGTACTTGAGCGAGACCACTAGGTCCTTGCCGACCCGGGCGTCCTCGGTCCGGTAGTCGGTGATGTAACCCTCGGTCTTGAGGATCTCGGCGATGTTCGCCTTGAGCTTCGAGTGCGGGAGAGCCACTTCGTCGTGGTACGCCGAGTTGGCGTTGCGCAGACGCGTCAAGAAGTCTGCGATCGGATCCGTCATGGTCATGACAGGTATGTCACCTTCCTCGCGGCGGTTCCCGGCTTCTGGTCCGGGCCTGCCGCGCCCTTACTTGGTCGTTGTGGGCTGTGGGTTACCAGCTGGACTTCTGCACGCCGGGCAGCTCGCCCGCGTGCGCCATCTCGCGCAGGCAGATCCGGCACAGGCCGAACTTGCGGTACACCGAGTGCGGCCGACCGCACTTGTTGCAGCGGGTGTAGCCACGCACCTTGAACTTGGGCTTCTTGTTGGCCTTGTTGATCAGAGCTTTCTTTGCCATCTGCTCAGTTCTCCTTGAACGGGAAGCCGAGAGCCCGCAGCAGCGCTCGTCCTTCGTCGTCATTTGTCGCCGAGGTGACGACGGTGATGTCCATGCCGCGGGGGCGGTCGATCGAGTCCACGTCGAGCTCGTGGAACACCGACTGCTCGGTCAGGCCGAAGGTGTAGTTGCCGGTCCCGTCGAACTGCTTCGGGCTCAGTCCACGGAAGTCGCGGATACGGGGCAGCGAGATCGAGATCAGTCGATCCAGGAACTCCCACATCCGATCGCCGCGCAGGGTCACGCGGGCGCCGATGGGCATGCCCTCGCGCAGCTTGAACTGCGCGATGGACTTGCGGGCCTTGCGGATCTCCGGCTTCTGGCCGGTGATCAGCGCGAGGTCGTTGACCGCGCCGTTGATCAGCTTCGCGTCGCGGGCGGCGTCGCCCACGCCCATGTTCACCACGACCTTGACCACGCCCGGGATCTGCATCACGTTGGCGTATTCGAATTCCTTGAGCAGCGCGTCCTTGATCTCCTCGCGGTAGCGCTGCTTCAGCCGGGGCTGAACCTTCTCGGTGGTTTCCACAGTGGTCATGCTTCTCAGATGTCCTTGCCGTTGGTCTTGGCGATGCGGACGCGCTTGCCGCTCTCTTCGTCGGTGCGGTATCCCACCCGGGTGGGCTTGCCGTCGGAGTCGACGACCATCACGTTGGAGACGTGGATCGGGGCTTCCTGGGTGACGATGCCGCCCGAGGAGGCGCCGCGCTCGTTCGCGGAGACCGCGGTGTGCTTCTTGATGCGGTTGACGCCCTCGACCAGGATCCGGTTACGGGTCGGGTAGGAAACCAGGACCTTGCCCTTGGCGCCCTTGTCCTTGCCGGAGATGACGAGAACGGTGTCGCCCTTGTGGATCTTCATTTACAAAACCTCCGGGGCCAGCGAGACGATCTTCATGAAGCGCTTTTCGCGAAGCTCACGACCGACGGGGCCGAAGATGCGGGTACCGCGCGGATCGTTGTCGGCCTTGATGATCACGGCCGCGTTCTCGTCGAACTTGATGTAGCTGCCGTCGGCGCGACGCCGCTCCTTGACGGTGCGCACCACGACGGCCTTGACGATGTCGCCGCGCTTGACGTTGCCGCCGGGGATGGCGTCCTTGACGGTCGCCACGATGACATCACCGATGCCGGCGTAGCGACGCGACGAGCCACCGAGAACGCGGATGCACAAGATCTCCTTGGCGCCCGTGTTGTCGGCGACCTTGAGCCGCGATTCCTGCTGAATCACTAGATCTCCCTATATTTCCCAGCCCGTGTCGTTCGGTCCCGGCCGAAACGCGCTGGTCTCCTCGTTGCGCACGCCAAGAAATCCCCGACACCCCCTGCATACAGGGCAGGGCATGCCGAACAAACCTTGACGAGCTCGGTCTTCGTCACCGAAGGGCACGCGGGGCCGACGAAAAAACGCACGTCGACCGAGGTCTGCCCACGGCAACCCCTAGAGTCTAGGTGACAAGCGGCGATGCACCAAATCTGTGCGACGACCGCCCCGGCCTGCGTTGACCGGGCTCGATCCGGGCGCTCAATCCTTGGCGAACGCGGCCGCGACCTCGGTCTCGATGTCCACATACGGCGCGCCGGAAATATCGACGACGGCCTTGGCGATGGTACCGCCGGTGAACGCGAACGGCGCCGCGTAGGCCGACGAGACGGTCTGACCGTCGTTGCGCCCGACCGCCAGCCCCGCCCCCGCCAGCCCGAAGGTGCCGGGGTGGGCCCGCACGTCGGCCCGGGTGGCGACGACGGCGTCGTCGACATACAGCGAGACGGTGCCCAGCGGGGTGTGGCTGCCCTCGACCGTGCCGGTGCGGTCGTAGCGCACGCCGAACACGTGGTCCCCGACGGTCACCGCGCCCGGGGCCAGCACGGTCTGCTCGTCCTCGCCCATGAAGTTGTAGACGTAGCGCAGCGCGCCGTCGGCCACGAACAGCACGTGGCCGCCGTGGCCCGCGCCGTGCTTGAACAGCACCCCGGCGGCGGCCCCCGGGTCCTCGACGGACACCTCGACGAGCACCGAGAACGACTGCCCGCGCAGTTCGACGCCCGCGCCGGGCCCCACCTCGGCGGCGCCCGGGTAGTAGGTGAAGCGCTGCCGGTCCCCGACCAGATAGGGCCGCCAGCGGCCGAACATGGCGAAGACGTCCAGGTCGGCCAGCGGCAGACCGTTGTACTTGGCGGCCTCGCTGAACCACAGCGCCTTGAGTTCCTCGAGCCGCTCGGGCTGCTGCTCGGCCAGGTCGTGGCATTGGCTGCGGTCCGATTCGAGGTGGAACAGCTCCCAGCGGTCGGCGTCGAAGTTGCCCCAGCCGGACGGCGCCGCGGGGTGCACCGCGTTGGCGAACCACCCCTTGTGCCAGATCCCGCGCGTGCCCAGCATCGAGTAGAACTGGGTGTCCTTACCGGTGGGGAACTCCGGATCCTTGAGCATCGCCGCGAAACTCACGCCGTCCAACGGCTTTTGCGGGATGCCGCGCACGGTCGCCGGCGGGGTGATCCCGAGCAGGTCGAACACCGTCGGGGTGACATCGCAGACATTGACGTAGACATCACGGGTCTCGCCCTGGGCCGCAATGCCTTTCGGCCACGCGATGATGGCCGGGTCGGCGATGCCGCCCTCGTGCGAGGCGTAGCGCTTGTAGAGCTTGTAGGGCGTGTTGAATGCCATCGCCCAACCGATCGGATAGTGCCCGTAGGTCGACGGCGTGCCAAGTTCGTCGTAGTAGCGCAGACTTTCCTCGACGCTGTCGAGGTAGCCGTTGAAGAACTTGACCTCGTTGGCCGAACCGTTCGGGCCGCCCTCCCCGGAGGCACCGTTATCCGAGATCACCACAACGATGGTGTTGTCCAGCTGGCCGGAGTCCTCGAGATAGTCCAGGAGGCGGCCGATCTGGTCGTCGGTATAGCTCAGGAAGCCGGCGAACACCTCGGCCATCCGGCAGAACAACCGCTTCTCGTCGTCGTCGAGCGAGTCCCACGGCCGCACCGTGTCCTGCTGCGGCCACGGTTGGCCGTCGGGTCCGGTGACGTTCTCGTAGGGATTGAGCGGGGACAGTTCGGTGTCCGGCGGCACCAGACCCATCCGCTGCTGGTTCGCCAGCACGATCTCGCGATAGCGCTCGTAGCCCATGTCGAAGCGGCCCCGGTAACGGTCGGCCCAGTCGGCGAACACGTGGTGCGGCGCGTGGCCCGCTCCCGGACACAGGTAGGAAAACCACGGCTTGTCCGGGGCGATCGCCTTGGCGTCGCGGATGAACTCGATGGCCTTGTCTGCGAGGTCCTTCGACAGGTGGTAGCCGTCCTCGGGGGTCGCCGGGGCGGACACCGGATGGTTGTCGTAGACCAGGTCGGGATACCACTGGTCGGTCTCGCCGCCCAGGAAACCGTAGAAGCGTTCGAAGCCGCGGCCCAGCGGCCAATGTCGCTTGCTGGCAGCGAGATTGGACTCCTCCAACGGGGTCAGGTGCCACTTGCCGACGCAATAGGTGTTCCAGCCGCGTTCGGCGAGCACCTCGGACAGCAGCGCGGTCTCGTTCGGGATGCGGCCGCTGGAGTTGGGGAAGCCGTCGGTGAACTCCTCGACCGTCGCCATGCCGACGGTGGTGGCGTTGCGGCCGGTGAGCAGCGCCGCCCGCGTCGGCGAGCACAACGCGGTGGTGTGGAACTGCGAAAGCCGCACGCCGCGTTCGGCGATGCGGCTCATGTTGGGCATGTCCACCAGTCCGCCGAAGCAGTCCCAGGTCGCGATGCCGACGTCGTCCCACACCAGATACAGCACATTGGGCGCGCCCTCGGGTGCCGTCGGCGCCGCGTACGGCCCCCAGTCCGGCTCGGAGTCGCGGATATCCAGCTCGATCCTGCCGTTGAACTCAGTAGCCATTGCTCGCCCCCAACCTCGATGATCGTGCCGAACCGGTTCGGACATTACCCTTCGCGGGGCGCCGATCTGCTGCGATTCTCACCAGATCAAGCCCCGGATCAGTGCGGCCGGCGGCACCTCCTCCGCCGAGATCAGTCCGCTGGGCGCATCGTCGCGTCGGGGCCGAAAGCATGCAAAAACCCCCGCCGCCTCGTGGGCGTGCGGGGGTTCTGCGCGTCAAGTGCCCTACGGCACCGGAGGTTTGCCTACTTGGCCTTCTCCAGCACCTCGACCAGGCGCCACCGCTTGGTGGCCGAGGTCGGGCGGGTCTCCATGAGCGAGACGCGGTCGCCGATGCCGGCATCACCGTTCTCGTCGTGGGCCTTGACCTTCTTGGTGGTCCGGATGATCTTGCCGTAGAGCGGGTGGCTCTTGCGAGATTCCAGCTCGACGACGATGGTCTTCTGCATCTTGTCGCTCACCACGTAGCCGATGGCGGTCTTACGACGGCCGCGGGGCTGCTCGGTGCGCGGGGTGTGCTTGGGACCCTTAGCTTCTGATACTTCTGCCATTACGAATCCTCACCACCGGGCCCGGCGGCCAGACCCAGTTCACGTTCGCGCAACACCGTGTAGACGCGCGCAATTTCCTGCCGCACCGTGCGCAGCCGACGGTTGTTGTTGAGCTGCCCGGTGGCGTTCTGGAACCGCAGGTTGAACAGCTCTTCCTTCGATTCGCGCAGGCGGTCGGTCAGCTCGTCGTCGGTGAGCTCGCGCAGTTCGCCAGCGGAGATTCCCACTGCCATCAGAACTGCTCCTCTCGGGTCACGATGCGTGCCTTGATCGGCAACTTGTGGATTGCACGGGTCAGCGCGTCCCGCGCGGTCTTTTCGTCCGGGTAGCTGAGCTCGAAGAGCACGCGTCCCGGCTTGACGTTGGCCACCCACCATTCGGGCGAACCCTTACCGGAACCCATCCGGGTCTCGGCGGGCTTCTTGGTCAGCGGGCGGTCCGGGAAGATGTTGATCCAGACCTTGCCGCCGCGCTTGATGTGGCGGTTGATGGCGATACGGGCGGCTTCGATCTGCCGGTTGGTGATGTAGGCATGCTCGAGCGCCTGGATCCCGTACTCGCCGAAGCTCACGGTGGTGCCGCCACTGGCGAGACCCCGCTGCCTCGGGTGATGCTGCTTGCGGTGCTTGACCCTACGCGGAATCAACATGACTCAGCTCTCCGTTGCTTCTGGCTGTGCCGGCGCGGCCCCGGCTGCCGGTGCTTCGGTGGCCACCGGCGCCTCGGACGCGGCGCGTCCGGCATCGGTGCTCGTCGCGGTGGTGCCCGAGGCACCGCTGCGGCGCGGCCGGCTGCCCGACGGACGTTCCCGACGGGGACGGTCGCCGGCCGGTGCCGACACGGGCAGCTCACGCTTGCCGCCGACGACGTCACCCTTGTAAATCCATACCTTCACGCCGATCCGGCCGAAGGTGGTCCTGGCCTCGTACAGGCCGTAGTCGATGTCGGCCCGCAGCGTGTGCAGCGGGACGCGGCCCTCGCGGTAGAACTCCGAGCGGCTCATCTCGGCGCCACCGAGGCGGCCCGAGCACTGCACCCGGATTCCCTTGACGTTGGGCTGACGCATGGCCGACTGGATCGCCTTGCGCATCGCGCGGCGGAACGCCACGCGGTTGCTCAGCTGCTCGGCGACACCCTGGGCCACCAACTGCGCGACCGACTCGGGGTTCTTGACCTCGAGGATGTTGAGCTGAACCTGCTTGCCGGTCAGCTTCTCCAGGTCGCCGCGGATGCGGTCGGCCTCGGTGCCGCGCCGGCCGATGACGATGCCCGGGCGGGCGGTGTGGATGTCGACGCGCACCCGGTCACGGGTCCGCTCGATCTCGACGTCGGCGATGCCGGCGCGCTCCAGGCCGGTGGCCAGCAGCTTGCGGATCGCGACGTCTTCCTTGACGTAGTCGGCGTACTGCTTGTCGGCGTACCACCGGGACTTCCAATCGGTGGTGATGCCGAGCCGGAAGCCGTGGGGGTTGATCTTCTGGCCCACTACTGCGAGCCTCCCTTCGCTTCGTCAGAAGCCTCGGTCGTAGCGGTGGTCTTCGCAGCCGGCTTCGTGCTCTTCTGCGCCCCGGCAGCCTTGCTGCCCTGTGCCCGACGCGACCGCGCGGCGCTGGCCGAGGTCCCGGCGTTCTTCTTGTTGTCCGGGCGGCTCTCGACGATCACCGTGATGTGGCTGGTGCGCTTGCGGATCCGGAAGGCACGGCCCTGGGCGCGCGGCCGGATGCGCTTGGCGGTCGGCCCCTCGTCGGCGTGGATGGTGGCGACCACCAGGGTCGCCGGGTCCAGGCCGTCGTTGTTCTGCGCGTTGGCGGCCGCGCTGGCGATCACCTTGGCGACCGGCTCGCTGGCGGCCTGCGGTGCCCACCGCAGGATGTCGAGCGCCTCGGCCACGGACTTGCCGCGGACCAGGTCGATGACTCGACGGGCCTTGGTCGGCGAGACGCGCACGAACCGCGCCTTGGCCGTCGCGGACGGGTACTCAGTAACTGTTGCAGTGCTCATCGCCGCTTACTCTTCCGGTCGTCCTTGATGTGACCCTTGAAGGTCCGCGTCGGGGCGAACTCGCCGAGCTTGTGCCCGACCATCGATTCGGTGACGAACACCGGCACGTGCTTGCGGCCGTCGTGGACGGCGAAGGTGTGGCCGATGAAGTCGGGGATGATGGTCGACCGACGGGACCAGGTCTTGATGACCTGCTTGGTGTTCTTCTCGTTCTGCACGTCGACCTTCTTCAACAGATGGTCGTCGACGAACGGGCCCTTCTTCAGGCTGCGTGGCATCGCTATGTACTCCTAGCGCTTCTTGCCGGTGCGCCGGCGGCGGACGATGAGCTTGTCGCTCGGCTTGTTCGGCTTGCGGGTGCGGCCCTCGAGCTTGCCCCAGGGGCTCACCGGGTGGCGGCCACCGGAGGTCTTACCCTCACCACCGCCGTGCGGGTGATCGACCGGGTTCATCACGACACCGCGGACCGAGGGGCGCTTGCCCTTCCACCGCATCCGGCCGGCCTTGCCCCAGTTGATGTTCGCCTGCTCGGCGTTGCCCACCTCGCCGACGGTGGCGCGGCAGCGCACGTCGACGCGGCGGATCTCACCGGAGGGCATACGCAGCGAGGCGTAGGTGCCTTCCTTACCGAGCAGCTGGATGCTGACACCGGCCGACCGGGCGAGCTTCGCGCCGCCGCCGGGCCGCAGCTCCACGGCGTGGATCACGGTGCCGGCGGGGATGTTGCGCAGCGGCAGGTTGTTGCCCGGCTTGATGTCGGCGTTGGCGCCCGACTCGATGACGTCGCCCTGCTTGAGGCCCTCCGGCGCGATGATGTAGCGCTTGGTGCCGTCGAGGAAATGCAGCAGCGCGATGTTCGCGGTGCGGTTGGGGTCGTACTCGATGTGGGCGACCTTGGCGTTGATGCCGTCCTTGTCGTGCCGACGGAAGTCGATCACGCGGTAGGCACGCTTGTGGCCACCGCCCTTGTGCCGGGTGGTGATCCGGCCGTGCGCGTTACGCCCGCCCTTGCCGTGCAGCGGACGAACCAGCGACTTCTCCGGGTGGTCGCGAGTGATCTCGGCGAAATCGGAGACGCTGGCACCGCGGCGACCGGGGGTCGTCGGCTTGTACTTGCGAATTGCCATGTCTACTAAGTCTTTCTGGGTCTCTGCGTCCTAGCCGGCCGTCAGGCCGGGGCTCCGAACA
>JAEWRC010000139.1 GCA_023460175.1 Actinomycetes bacterium | reverse complement strand
GTCGGGCAGCGCGGCGAGCAGTGGGGCTTCGGCGCCGCGGATCACCTCGGCGGTGTAGTAGTGCCGCATCCGAGTCAGGCTACGGGTTAACTGCGGCTTGGGCCGTCACCAACCCATCGGCCCCCAGTGGCCGTGTCCCATGCCGGGGCCCCCATGACCGTGTCCCATTCCCGGCCCCCACGGTCCGTGCCCCATTCCCGGTTCGTGGGCCGGGCCGCAATCTGGGTTCCAGGTGCCGTCCGGTCCCCAGCACTGGGGACCCCACGGGTGGGCCGGATGCACACCGCTGCTCATCGAGATCGCCGTCACCGGTGCGGCGATGTCGGCCGTGGCGCCGGCGGTAAATCCCCCGACGGCGAGCGCTGATGTCAGCGCCAGGGCGGCCGAAGCGGCGATCATCGCGCGTTTGGTGAACATGTTCCTCACACCTTCACGTGTCCGAGCCGTCCAGCACACTGGCGTGCCGGTGTGGCGCCTTCATTGTCGGCGCCCAGCGACCCCGCCCACCAGGGTCTTTGGGCCCCGACACGGCTGACGAACGCCCCGGGCCGGGGCGTCGCGGTCGATCGGCGGCGTCGTCAGCCGGCAGTTTTCGTCCAGAACGCGGAGGCCACTTCGGCGATCCGCTCGGGGTATTCACCGTTGATGGCGTGGGAGGCCTGCGGCCATAGTTCGATCTGTCCGCGCGCCAGGACTTTCCGCGCGTGCTCGGTGGCCCGGTGCGCATTGTGGATCACGCTGCGCCCGGCGATCAGGGCCAGCACCGGAATGTCGAGCCCGCGGAGTTGATCGTCGGGGATGCGGCGCGGCACCGGGGTGCGCAGCACGAAATCTCTTCCGCCGGAGGCAATGAGCGAGGCCACCGGTTCGGCGTCCTCGAGCTCCGCCCCGCCGGAGATCCAGCGCAGGGCCCGGCGGCGCAGCGCCTCGGGCATTCCCGGCACCGCCATCGGCACCGACGCCAGCACCGTGGTGATCGGCAGTCGGGCGAAGGTCAGCACCGGGTCCAGCAGTGTCAGCGACGCCACCCGCCCGGGCCGGCGGGCCGCGGCGTTGGTCGCGGTCCAGCCGCCGAACGACACCCCCAGCAGATGGGCCCGGTCCAGCGCGAGCCCGGCCAGCGTCTCGTCGAGCCACCGGGCGTGGTCCTCGGCGCCGGTGATGCGGCGGCGCTGCACCGACAGCCCGACCTCGCCGAGCAGGTCGACGCAATAGACGGTGCGGTGCGCGAGCAGCGGCGGCAGGTTGATGCCGTACATCGGGGCGGACGCGTTGCGGCCGGGCAGCAGCAGCACCGGGGTGCCGTCGGGCCCGCCGAACCGGTAGGTCCGCACGGTGCCGAACGTCGTCGCGACGTCCTGGAACGTGAACGGCGGCAGCGCCGCCATGCCAGCCCGATAGAGCCGCAGGTACCGGTCGAAGGCCTCGGCACTACGAAAGTGCCCGAGCTCGCGGTCGCCGCCGATGTTGACGGCGGGGACGGCGAGATCGGAGGGCATTACGCTCTTGGGCTACTCGACGGTGACCGACTTCGCGAGGTTGCGCGGCTTGTCCACGTCGTACCCGCGGGCCTGGGCCACCGCCGCGGCGAACACCTGCAGCGGAATCGTCGACAGCAGCGGCTGGAGAAGCGTTGACACCGCGGGCATTTCGATCAGGTGGTCGGCGTAGGGCCGCACCGTCTCGTCGCCCTCCTCGGCGATCACCACGGTCACCGCGCCGCGCGCCTGGATCTCGCGGATGTTGGACAGCAGCTTGGAGTGCAGCATCGCGGTGCCCTTCGGGGAGGGCATCACGACGATCACCGGCAGGCCGTCCTCGATCAGCGCGATCGGGCCGTGCTTGAGCTCGCCGGCGGCAAAGCCCTCGGCGTGCATGTAGGCCAGCTCCTTGAGCTTCAGCGCACCCTCGAGCGCCACCGGGTAGCCGACGTGGCGGCCGAGGAACAGCACGGTGGGTGACGCGGCGAACTGGCCGGCGAGCGCGGCCACCTTGTCCATCCGGGTCAGCACCTCGGCGACCAGCGCGGGCATGGCCTCCAACTCGTGGTACTCGCGGGCCACCTCGTCGGTGTACTTGGTGCCGCGGGCCTGCGCCAACGCCAGGCCGACGAGGTAGTTGGCGGCGATCTGCGCCAGGAACGTCTTGGTGGAGGCGACGCCGATCTCCGGCCCGGCGCGGGTGTAGAGCACCGCGTCGCATTCGCGCGGGATCTGGCTGCCGTTGGTGTTGCAGATGGCCAGCACCTTGGCCTTCTGGTCCTTGGCGTGCCGCACGGCCTCGAGGGTGTCGGCGGTCTCGCCGGACTGCGAGATGGCGATCACCAGCGTGCTGCGGTCCAACACGGGGTCGCGGTAGCGGAACTCGCTGGCGAGTTCCACCTCGACGGGCAGCCGGGTCCAGTGCTCGATGGCGTACTTGGCCAGCATCCCGGAGTGATAGGCCGTGCCGCAGGCGACGATGAAGACCTTGTCGACCTCGCGCAGTTCCTGATCGCTCATCCGCTGCTCGTCGAGCACGATGCGGCCGTCGACGAAGTGGCCCAGCAGGGTGTCGGCGACCGCCTGGGGCTGCTCGGCGATCTCCTTGAGCATGAAGTACTCGTAGCCGCCCTTCTCGGCGGCCGACAGGTCCCAGTCGATCTGGAACTCGCGGGCGTTGGCGGCGTCGTCGTTGCCCGCGAAGTCGGTGATGCGGTAGCCGTCGGCGGTGATCACCACGGCCTGGTCCTGCCCGAGTTCCACCGCGTGCCGGGTGTGCTCGATGAACGCGGCCACATCCGATCCGATGAACATCTCCCCGTCGCCGATGCCCACGACCAGCGGGGTGGACCGGCGGGCGGCCACGATGGTGCCCGGATCGTCGGCGTGGGCGAACACCAGGGTGAAGTGCCCCTCCAGCCGACCCAGGACGGCGAACACCGAGGCCAGGAAGTCTCCGGCGGTGGGTCCGTCCTTGAAGGCCCGCGACACCAGGTGCACGGCGACCTCGGTGTCGGTGTCGCTGGCGAACTCCACGCCCTCGGCTTCGAGTTCCTCGCGCAGGACGGCGAAGTTCTCGATGATGCCGTTGTGGACGACGGCCAACTTGCCCGCGGCGTCGCGGTGCGGGTGCGCGTTGCGGTCGGTGGGACGCCCGTGGGTGGCCCAGCGGGTATGGCCCATGCCGGTGGCGCCGGCCAGGGCCGCGTCATCGGTCTCGGCCAGGGCTTCTTCGAGGTTGGCCAGCCGCCCGGCGCGGCGCCGCACGGTCATCTGGCCACTGCCGTCGAGCAGCGCTACGCCCGCGGAGTCATAGCCGCGGTATTCCATCCGGCGCAGCGCGTCGACCACGATGCCACGGGCAGGTCGATGCCCGACATAACCGACGATTCCGCACATGAGTAATCAGGGTAGTGGAGAGCGGCGCAAGAACCCTCGTCGGCGGATGTGAGTTAACGTCATCGGGTGGCCAGTATCAAGAAGCTCGTGTCCAAGCTGAGCCGCCGGGGTCCGCACCGCGTTCTCCGCGGTGACCTGGCGTTTGCCGGCCTGCCGGGGTTGGTCTACACGCCGGCGAGCGGCTTCAATCTGCCGGCGGTGGCGTTCGGGCACGACTGGGTCACAGGCGCCGACCGCTACGCCGGAACCCTCGAGCATCTGGCGTCCTGGGGCATTGTGGCCGCCGCGCCGGACACCGAGCGCGGCCTGGCCCCCTCGGTGCTGAACTTGGGCTTCGACCTGGGCACCACGCTGGACATCGTCACCGGTGTGCGGCTGGGCGCCGGGGAGATCAGCGTCCACCCGGGCAAGCTGGGCCTGGTCGGCCACGGCTTCGGGGCCGCGGCGGCGATCTTCGCGGCCGCCGGCCTGGGCGGCTCCCCCACGCCGCCGAGGGCCGTCGCGGCGTTGTTCCCGTCGGTGACCAAACCCGACGCCACCGAACCGGCCGCCGGTCTGAAGGTGCCCGGCGTGGTGTTCACCGCCCCGCGCGACGGCACGGATCTGCGGTCCAACGCGGTGGAGTTGGCCCGCGCCTGGCCCAACTCCGCGCTGCACATCCTCAGCAAGGCCGAGTCGACTGGCCTGGCTGAGGGCCGCAAGCTGGCGAAGTTCGTCGGCGCGGGTGGCTCGGATCGCGGCACCCAGAAGTCGGTGCGCGCGCTGCTGACCGGCTTCCTGCTGTTCGCGCTCACCGGCGACAAGACCTATCAGGAGTTCGCCGACCCCGACGGCCGGTTGCCCGGCACCGACGAGTTGCCACTCGAGCTGGTCCCGGCCTCGGCCGAGGAGCGGGTGGTGGCCCTGCTGCGGGGCTGAACCTAAAGCGTGTCGAGGGTGCCCAAAGTGGTTCCGACGGGGTAGGTCTCGTCCTCCGCGACCGGCCCGTAGCGCAACGTGCCGGCGATCGGGGCGGGGACGTCGGTGGACACCTTGTCGGTGCCGACGCTGTAGAGGTCCTCGCCTTCGTCCACCGCGGTACCGTCGGGCACCAGCCAGCCGAGGAAGGTGCCCTCGGTCATGGTCACGTCGAGCTTGGGCATCTTGATTTCCATCAGGGTCGCCTTTCGGTGTCGAGGATGTCGAGCGCCTGGGCCGGGCAGGACTGCACCGCCTCGGTGGCGAGTTCGTGTTGTGCGGGCGGGATGTCGTCGACCAAAAGCCTTGCCTGACCGTCGTCTTCGACGATGAACAGCTCCGGTGCGACGGCCTCGCAGATGCCGTTGCCCACGCAGCGGTCAGGGTTCACCCGCACTTTCATGCCGCTGCCCTCACCGCTTCAGAAGGGTGCAGCCGCTCAGGCCGGGAGCACCGTAGACGTGGGACAGCGCGACCTTCGGTTGCCCAGGCACCTGCCGCTCCCCCGCGGTGCCGCGCAACTGCAGGACGTTCTCGTGGATCTGCCGCAGACCGGAGGCGCCGATCGGTTCCCCGTTGGCCAGCACCCCACCGTCGGTGTTGATCGGCAGTCGCCCGGTCAGTTCGGTCTCGCCGGCCTCGATCAGCGCCTGCTGTTCGCCGTCGGCGCACAAGCCGGTCTCGGCCATGTGGATGATCTCGGCGCCGGCGTCGGTGTCCTGCAGTTGCGCCAGAGCGACGTCGCCGGGTTCGATGCCGGCCAGCTCGAAGGCCGCCGCCGCGGCGTCGACGGACGGGCTGACCCCGCGCCGCACCGACAGGGACGGGGCCAGCACCTCGAAGGAGCCGGGCCGTCGGGTGCGCACCGCCGAGGCGGCGACGTACACCGGGTGTGGGCTGAACTCCTTGGCCCGCTGGGCATTACAGAGCACCAGCGCGGTGGCGCCGTCGCCCGGGGAGCACAGCATGTACTGGCGCAGCGGATCCGACAGCATCATCGAGGCGTCGATGTCGGCCTCGGTCAGCGGTTTGCGGCGCCAGGCGTTGGGGTTCAGCGAGCCGTTGCGGAAGGCCTTGGCGGCCACCTTGGTCAGCAGCTGCGGCGACAGGTCGTGCTCGTGCAGGTAGCGCTGGATCTTCAAGGCGAAGAACTGCGAGGTCAGCGCCAGCCCGGAGCTGCCGTACCACTGCCCCAGCCCCATCGCCGTCGGATCGATGGCGAACGCGCCGCGCGGGTGGGAGTCGAACCCGATGACCAGTGCCAGATCGGCGGCGCCGGAGCTGATGGTGTGCACGGCCGAGATCAGCGAGCTGCTGCCGGTGGCGCAGCCGTTGAACACGTTGACGAACGGCACCCCGGTCAGGCCCAGGTCGGCGACCAGGGTGTCGGCCGGTCCGCCGTCCATGCTGCCGCCGACGGCGTACTGGATCTGCGGCCAGGACACGCCGGCGTCGGCCAGCGCGGCGCGCGCGGCGGCCACCGCCTCGGTGCGCACGGTGGTGTCCTGGTAGCGGCCGAACGGCCGGCAGCCGACGCCGATGACGGCCACCGAGTTCGCCACGGAATTCGCCCCAGACATCATCGATCCCCTTCCTGTTCCGGCGCGAAAGCGAAAGTCGGTTTGTGCGCCCCGGTTTCGGTGACCACGTCGACGGTGGTGAGCGTCATCGGCATCCCGATGCGCAGCCGCCGCGGGTCCGACTCGGTCAGCCGCGCCTCGACGATCACCTCGCCGGGCAGCTCCACGTAGCCCACCCCGAACGGCTCGAACTCGTCGGCGGCACCGAAGTACGGCGGGCTCGGCGGCGGGAACCGCTGCACGGTCCAGCTCCACAGCACCCCCCGCTCGGCCAGCGGCACCGCGCTGATGTCCGAACCGCCACAGTCCCGACACGACGGCTTGCGCGGGAACTCGACCTCGCCGCAGGCCCCGCAGCGGCCACCGATCAGCCGCAGCCGTCCGTCGCTGACCTCCATGATGTCGGGATCGATGACCTCAGCCACCCGGCTCCTCCTGTCCTGTTCGGGCGCGCTTTTTGCGCACCCCACGCTTTTCCACCACCACGTCGCCGCGCACCCCCGCCTGGCAGGCCAACCGCACGTGCTCGCCGCGCCCGCCTTGGCTGCCGGTCAGATTGCGCACCGCCGACGTTTCGGCCGTCGACGGCTCCGACAACCGGTCCGGGCCCGCCAGCACGCTGACGTGGCAGACCAGGCAGTCGCCGTTGCCGCCGCACACCGTCGGCCAGCGCAGCCCGGCGGCCTGCGCGGCCGCCATCACCGTCTGGCCCGGCGCCGCGACGAACGTGATCCCGGACGGCTGGACGGTGACGGTCGGCATGTCAGCTGCGCCGCAGCTCACGCCAGGGCTTGCCCCGGCCCGGATCGATCTCGCGTTCCAGGCCGAGCACCCGTTCCCCGACGATGTTGCGCTGCACCTCGGACGTGCCGCCGGCGATGGTGAACCGGCGACTGTCGAGCAGGTTGTGGGTCTCGGGCGGCATCTCCTCGTCCCAGTAAGCCGCCTCCGCCCCGCCGATCTCGAACCCGAGTTCGCTGATCTCCTGGGACAATTCGGAGAGCACCAGCTTGGTGATGGAGCCGGTCGGCGATCCCCCGGGGTTGCGGGACTCGGCGATGGAGCGCAGGTTGGTCAGCGCCAGCGCGTGCTCGACGGCGAACAGGTCGACCAGCCGATCCCGGATCACCGGATCCGCCCAGGCTCCGGTGCGCCGGGCCAACTCCAGCACCGGGTTCAACGGGACGCCGCTGGCGCTCGAGGTTTCCGAGAGCCCGGAGCGTTCGGCGTTCAGCGTCGACATCGCCACCCGCCACCCGTCGTCGACCTCGCCGAGGATGGTCTCGGGGCCCAGCAGCAGGTCCTCGAGGAACACCTCGCAGAAGTGTTCGTCGCCGGTGAGTTGGCGCAGCGGGCGCACGGTCACGCCCGGTAAGGCCATATCGACCAGGAAGCAGGTGATGCCGGCGTTCTTCGGCCGCTCGGGATCGGTGCGGGCCAACAGCATCCCGTAGCGCGAGTCGGTGGCGAACGAACTCCACACCTTCTGGCCGTTGATCCGCCACGACGCGCCCTCGCGCACGGCCCGGGTGGCCAGGCTGGCCAGGTCCGAACCGGCGCCGGGTTCGCTGAACAGCTGACACCACATGTCGGCCCCGGACACGATGCCGGGCAGGTACTTCCGCTGCTGCTCCGGGGTGCCCCAGTCCATGATCGCCGGGCCGATCAGCATCAGCGGCACGAAGTAGTGGTCGGGCAGCCCGGCGCCGTGCGCGACCAGCACCGAGCGGATCGCGGCGGCCTGCTCCTCGGTGCAGCCCAGCCCGCCGTGTTCGCCGGGCCAGTGCGGCACGGTGTAGCCGCGCTCCCCCAGCGCGGCGTACCAGCCCGCGGCCGCGGCCGGATCGATGTCGGCCAGCAGCGCCGCGCCGCCCGCGCCGCGGAATTTCGCCGGGAAATGCTCGCCGACCCAGCGGTCGACCTCGGTGCGCAGTTGGTCGGAGGATGTCATGCGTCCCGCCGATCGATCAGCTCGGCCAGCCGGCGCCGGTACTCGGCGGGCGAGCCGGTCAGCGCGACAACCGAATTGGCGCGACGCAGGTAGCGGTGCGCCCAGTGTTCCCAGGTGATCGCGATCCCGCCGTGCAGCTGGACGCCTGCCTTGGTGACCGCCAGCGCGGCCTTGCGGGACAGCACCGCCGCCACCGCGAGGTCGATGTCGGTGCCCAGCGCCTGCGGGGCCCCGGCCAGGCGCCAGGCGGCCCCATACACCGCCGAACGGGCCAGTTCGACAGCCGCCAGCAGATCCACCAGCCGATGCTTGACCGCCTGGAACGAACCGATGCTGCGGCCGAACTGGATGCGCTTGTCGACGTACTCGACGGTCCCGTCCAGCACGTGCTGGGCCACCCCGAGCAGTTCGGCGGAGGTCACCAGGTCGATCCGGCGGGCCAGCGCGGTGTGCACGGCGGCGGCATCCGGGCCGCTCAACAGGACGGCGGGACGCGCGCCGCGCAGGTTGAGTCGCCCGACCGACCGGGACAGGTCCAGTCCGGTGCGCACCTCGAGGCCACCGCCCAGGTCCGTGAACAGCGCCACCGCCGGTGCCCCGTCGAGGGTGCCGGCGGCCACGACGACGTCGGCGTCGGCGGCGTGCCACACCGGTGCGACGGTGACGTCGATGCCCGCGGCGTTGGTGCTCATCGAGGCGCCGGTGGCCAACGCGGCGGTGCACGTCCCGTCGCGCAGCCAGGCCAGCAGTGCAGCGTCGCCCACGGCGCCGCCCACCACCCCCGCGGCGACGCTGGGCAGCAGCGGGCCGCCGAACAGCGCCGCGCCGGCCTGCTCGGCCAGGATGGCCAGGTCGATCGCGGTGGCCGAGGCGTCCGGGTTACCGGTGTCGAACACGATCTCGTCGGCGCCGACCTCGGAAAGCAGTCGGCGCCAGCCGGTTTCGCCGGGATCGACGAAGAACTCGGCGAGCATGCCGCGCAGCGCGGTGTGTTCGTCGGTGAACGCGAACTCCGCGGGTGCGTCGCGGGTCAGTTCGGCGGTGTCCATCAGGGCCTCCCGGCCGGCATCGTCGCGGCCGCGCGGCGGGCCAGGAACTCGGTCCGCAGTTGCCGCTTGTTCAGTTTCCCCATCACCGAACGCAGGTCGAAATCGACGAACTCGACCAGGTTGGGACATTTGTAGTGCGACAGCCGATCCCGGGTCCAGGTCACCAGGTCGGCGGGGTCTAGATTCGGATCGGCGCTGACCACCAGGGCGCACAGTTGCTCGCCGAGGTCGTCGTGCGGGATGCCGATGACCGCCACGTCGGCGACGGCCGGGTGCGCGCGCAGTACGGCTTCGGATTCGGCCGGGTAGATGTTGACCCCGCCGCTGATCACCAGGTCGGAGGCGCGGTCGGTGAGGAACAGGTAACCGTCCGCATCGAGGTAGCCGATCTCGCCGACGGCGAAGACCCCGTCGGCGACGTAGCTGCGTCGGGTCTTCTCCGGGTCGCCGTGGTAGGTCGGCCGGTGTCCGGTGGTGGAGCGCACGCAGACCAAACCCTCGGCGCCGGTGGGCAGTACCTCGCCGTCCGCGGTGCGGATGCTCAGTTCGTAGCCGGGCATGGCCCGGCCGACCGAGCCCGGGTGCTCCAGCCATTCGGGTGAGGTGATCAGCGTGACGGTGCCGGCTTCGGTGGAACCGTAGGCCTCGATCAGGATGGGACCGAACCAGTCGATCATGGCGCGCTTGACCTCGACCGGGCAGGCCGCACCGGTGTGCACGATGCTGCCCATGCTGCTGACGTCGTAGCGCCCGCGGATCTCGGGGGGCAGTTGCAGCAGCCGGGAGAAGTGGGTGGGCACCATCATGGTGGCCTGGACGCGCTCGCGCTCGATGACGGCCAACACCTGCTCGGCGTCGAAGCGCGGCAGGATCACCAGCGGTTGACCGGCCAGGATGCCGCGCACCCCCGCCATTGGGCCAGTGTGGTGCATGGGCGCGACCACCAGGTGCTTGCCGGGGGTGCGGATCGGTGAATCGATCACCCGCTGAACGTATTCGGCCATCGACGCGCCGCCTGGGAACATCTGGTCCGGCAGCTCGACGCCCTTGGGGTAACCGGTGGTGCCGGAGGTGTAGTACAGCGGCTTGGCCGGGGCGATGTTCGCCGACGGTTCGGTGTCGGGGTGCGCCGCCAGCACGGTGTCCAGGTCCAGCCAGGAGACCACCTGCACGTCCGGGGCGGCGGCGCGCACCGTGGCGGCGGCCTCGGGGCTGCACAGCACGAGGTGCACGGCGCCGTCGCGCAGGATGTAGCCGATCTCGTCAGCGGTCAGGTGGTAGTTCACCGGCACCGCCGACAGCCCGGCGTAGGTGCTGGCCAGGTGCGCCAGTACCACGTGCACGCTGTTGGCGCCCAGTACCGCCACCCGCCGTTCCGCGGGGATCTCCTGGGCCAGCAGCCAATTGGTGGCCCGGTTGAGGCGTTCGTTGAGTTGGTGCCAGGTCCAGGAGGTGGTGCCGTCGAACAGTGCGACCGCGCCGGGATCCTCGCCAGCGTACTGCTCGATCGCGTGAACCACGAAGGTTAGCCGTTCGATCCGGCGGCGACCCGGGACCGCGACAGCGCTTGCTTGGCGGCCGCCACGATGTCGTCCTCACCGGGGACGAACGCGTCCTCGAGCACCTTGGCGTACGGGATCGGGGTGTCGGGCCCGGCGACGCGCTGCACCGGCGAACCGAGTTCGTCGAACAGGTGCTCGGTGATCAGCGCGGCCAGTTCGGCCCCGAATCCGTTGCGGCGCACCGCCTCATGGATGACCACGGCGTGGCGGGTGCGCGCCACCGATTCCAGCACGGTGCGCTCATCGAGGGGCACCAGCGTCCGCAGGTCGATCACCTCGGCCTCGATCGACTCCTGGGCCAACCGCTCGGCGGCCGCCAGCGCAGTGTGCACCTGCCGGCCGTAGCTGATCAAGGTGATGTCGGCACCCTCCCGCACGGTGGCCGCCGAGCCCAGCGGGACCACGTGATGACCGACCGGGACCGGTTGCGGCGGCGCGAAGTAGAGCAGGCTCTGCTCGACGAAGATCACGGGGTCGGGGTCGAAGATCGCGGCGGTGAGCAGGCCCTTGGCGTCGGCCGGGTTGCTGGGTACGACGACCTTGAGGCCGGGGATGTGGGTGAGCCAGGCCTCGAGCATCTCGGAGTGCTGGGCGCCGAACTGCATCCCGGCGCCGGCGGCGCAGCGGATGGTCAGCGGCACGGTGGTCTGCCCGCCGGACATGTAGCGCAGCTTGGCGGCGTGGTTGGACACCTGATCCAGGCACACGGCCAGGAAGTCCATCAGCATGATCTCGGCGACCGGCTTCATGCCGGCGACCGCCGCGCCGACCGCGGCCCCGACGATGGCCTGCTCGCTGATCGGGGTGGCCCGCACCCGGTCGGCGCCGTACTTGGTGGACAACCCGGCGGACACCTTGAACACGCCCCCGCTGGGGTCGGCGATGTCCTCGCCGAGCAGGAACACCGAGGGGTCGCGGCCCAGCGCGTCGTCGAGTGCGCTGCCGATCGCCTGGAAGCCGAGCATCGGCTGGGTTTCCACCTGGGTCTGGGTCATACCAGTGCCTCCTCGTAGACGTCGGTCAGGCCCTCGGCCAGGTCCGGCACCGGGCTGGCTTCGGCGAACTCGAAGGCGTCCTGCACGTCCGCCTTGGCCTGCGCCTCAATGGTTTCGACGTCAGCCTCGGAGAGCACATCGTTGTCGATCAGCCAGGCGCGGAATCGCAGCACCGGATCGGCCGCGCGTTCCCGTTCCAGCTCGCCAGGTTGCATGTACTCGTTCTGATCCGACATCTGATGGCCAAAGAAGCGGAACGTCATGGCCTCCAACAATGTTGGGCCCTCCCCACTGCGGGCCCGTTCGATGGCCTGCCGGGCGGTCTCGTACATCGCGACGGGGTCGTTGCCGTCCACCCGCACGCCGGGCATCTTGTAGGCCGCGGCGCGGTCGGCGACCCGGTCCACGCTGGTGCCGCCCTCGAAGGAGGTGTGTTCGGCGTAGCGGTTGTTGTGACAGCAGAACACCACCGGCAGCTTCCACAGCGCGGCCAGGTTGCAGGCCTCGTGGAAGGCGCCGATGTTGGTGGCGCCGTCGCCGAAGTTGACGACGGTGACGCGGCCGTCGCCCCGCAGTTGCGAGGCCAGCGCCAAGCCGTTGGCGATCGGCAGGCCGCTGCCGACGATCCCGGTGGTGACCATCAGGCCGGACTCGGGATGGGTGATGTGCATCGGGCCGCCCTTGCCCTTGCAGGTGCCCGTCGCCTTGCCGAAGAACTCGGCCCACAACTCGCGCAGCGACACGCCCTTGGCGAGCTGATCGTGCAGGCCGCGGTAGGTGGTGACGACGTAGTCGGTGGGCTCGAGCAGCGCGCCGATGGACGCGGAGATGATCTCTTGGCCGCGCGGCGAATAGTACTGCGCGCTGACCTGACCGGTGAGGATCAGCGAGCGAAACTTCTCGTCGCACACCTTGATCCGGGTTGCGGTGGTGAAGATCGCGGTCAACTCGGCAACCCCGAGACCGACGGCGGCGTCCGCGGTGGACGTCATTGGCGTCTCCCAGTATTAGTCGGCTAGATAATTAATTTGTAACAGCCGTCACGATCGCTGTCAATGCCCCGGCTGTGGGATCCCAGTAGGCGTGGCGGAATCTCACTTGGGTTGGCGGAAGCGTGGCGGATCCGCCACGGTAACGAGACGGTGCAGTGTCGCCATCCCTGGCCATGGGTCATTCGATGGTGTAGAGCTGTCGCGAGGTGGCGGCATAGGCGGTGTCGGCATCGACGGCCAGTAACGCTTCGACGGGGCCGACGACGGTGTGCTGGACCCAGGTTTGCCCGGTGCGGCTGCACCAGGCGACGCCGTGACTGTCGACACCCCACAGTGACCCGTCACTGGCGGCCGAGAGCAACGTCAATCTCGGGGCACCGGGTACGGCGGTAAAGGTGCGAGCGGTGTCGGTGCTGTGCTGCAACCCCTCAGCGGTGGCCGCCCAGACGCCACCGTCGGTGACGGCGAAGGCCGCTGCGGCCAGTGGGGCTCCGGCGCTCCAGCTGGCGCCGACATCGGTGGAGACCAACAGCCCGGTAGTCCCGTCGAAACCGACGAGCACCTTCCCGTCGGTGGCCAGAGCGTGGAAGTCCACTTCTCCCGTCAAGGATGTCGGTGTCCAGGTGTGGCCACCGTCGGTGCTGTCCATCAGCCCCAACGGGTTAGGGGCCGAACTCGACGGTCCGGGATGGCCGGAGGCGAACAGGTGATCGGTGCCGGGCACACCAGCCAGTCCCATGAAGTCATCGTCAGAGGTGCCGATGCGGGTGGTGCGCCCGTCGGCGGCGATGGCGACTAGGCCGGTGTGGCTGCCGGCCAGTACCGTGCCGTCGGCGCCGAGGTGCAGGCCGTGCAGGTGATCGAGTGCCGGGGTCAACGTCACACTGGGCGCGGTTGACTCGGTGGCCGAGACCGACTCGGCGGTTGTGGTGGGTGGTTCGCTGGTTGAGCACCCGACAAGCACAGCCGCCGCAGTAGCCGCGACGAGGACGGGCGTCAACCGGCGCAGGAGAACTTTCGCCATCAAAATACGGAACTCGTTTCGGATCGGTCAGGTACGGGCCAGGCGGTTCGGGTCGAGGTCGAGGCGGCGCAGTAGTTGGGCATTGAGGGCGACCACGATGGTGGAGATGGACATCAGGATTGCGGCGACGGCCGGGGAGATCGCGATGCCAGCGAAGGCGAGCACACCCGCGGCCAGTGGGACGGCGAGGATGTTGTAGCCGGTCGCCCACACCAGGTTCTGCCACATCTTCCGGTAACTGGCGTGGGAGAGTTCGATGATCGACAGCAGCGCCCGTGGATCGTTCGCCGCCAGCACCACCCCGGCGGATTCGATCGCCACATCGGTGCCGGCCCCGATTGCCACTCCGACGTCGGCTCGGGCCAGGGCTGGGCCGTCGTTGACGCCATCGCCGACCATGGCGACCTTGTGGCCTCGTTGCTGTAGCTCGGTGACCTTGGCGTCCTTGTGTTCGGGCAGCACCTCTGCGAATACCTCGTCGATGCCGAGATCGGTGGCCACCGCGTCGGCGACCTGCCGAGCGTCGCCGGTGATCATCGCGACTTTGACTCCGCGGGCGTGCAGGGCGTCGATCGCTTGGCGGGATTCTTCGCGGACTGCGTCTTCAAGCGCGACCGCGCCGAGCACCTGATCGCCTTCGGCGATGTGTAGGACCGAGGCGCCTCGCCGCACCCACTGCTCGGTGATCGCGGTGACCTCGGCTGGGACCGACAACGACAGCGCGGTAAGCATGGCGGGGCCGCCGACGGTCACCTCGCTGCCGTCGACGACTGCGCGTACTCCTCGTCCGGGTAGTGATCGGAAGTTGGTGGCGGTGATCTGATCGGTCGCCGGGACGCGGTCCTCGGCAGCGGCCACGATCGCCTGAGCGACGGGATGTTCGCTGTCGGCTTCGACCGCGGCGGCGCGAGCCAGCAGATACGACTCGTTGATCCCGTGGGCGGTCGTGATGCCGGTGACCTGGTGTCGGCCCTGGGTGAGGGTGCCGGTCTTGTCGAACAGCACCACCCCGACGGTACGCATGCGTTCGAGCGCGAGACGGTCCTTGACCAGTACTCCGGCTTTGGCGGCGCGTTCGGTGGACAGCGCGATCACCAGCGGGATCGCCAATCCCAGGGCGTGGGGGCAGGCGATGACCAGCACGGTGACCGTCCGCACCACCGCTTCGTCGATGTTGCCGAGCAGCGCCCACACCACGAATGTGACCAGACCGGCGATGGCGGCGAAGTAGAACAAGAACGCCGCAGCCTTGTCCGCCAGCGCCTGCGCCCGCGAAGAGGAGGCCTGGGCGGCGGCGACCATGCGTTGGATGCCTGCCAGGGCGGTGTCCTCACCGATGGCGGTGACCCGCACGCGCAGGGCGCTGTCGGTGGCGACGGTGCCGGCGACCACGGTGTCACCGTCCTCGCGGGTGACGGTCTTGGATTCGCCGGTGATCATCGATTCGTCGACTTCGGCGCGCCCGTTGACAACGGTGCCGTCCGCGGGGACCCGAGCCCCGGCCCGCACGAGCACCACGTCGTCGAGGGCCAACTCCGACAACGAGATTTCCTGAGTGCCGTCGTCGGTGATCTTCTCGGCGGTGTCGGGAAGCATCGCCGCCAGCGCGTCGAGTGCGCCGGATGCCGAGCCGAGGGCGCGCATTTCGAGCCAGTGCCCGAGCAGCATGATCACGATCAGCAGCGCCAGTTCCCACCAGAAGTCCAGATTGAACCCGCCGAGGCCGAGGGTGGTGACCCACGAGGCGAGGAACGCGACGCTGATGGCCATCGCGATGAGCAGCATCATCCCTGGCCGGCGTGAGCGGAGTTCGGCCCAGCCGCCGGTAAGGAACGGCATGCCACCGTAGACGAAGATCACCGTGCCCAGCACCGGCGGAATCCACATGGCGCCGGGGAAGTCGGGTATGTGGTAGCCGAGCAGTTCGGCGACCATGTGGCTGAAACCCACGACCGGTATCGACAGGATCAACGACACCCAGAAGCGGCGGCGGAACATCTCCCCGTGCGTGCCGTGTCCTGCGTGCCGGTCGTGGCCGCCGTGCTCTGCGGACCCGCCGAGGTGGGCGAGGTGCTCCCCGTGCCCGGCATGTGCATCGTGGGCGTCGGTGGGCGGGCTCTGTGTGGGGATACCGTGATCGTGTTCGGCCAGCTCCCAGTGGGGGGGTCCGTGTTCCGGGTGTGACATCGAAAGCTCCTGACTGTGGCGGACCGACGGTGGTGAGCTGGGGCGTTACAGGCTGCTCAGCAGCTGACGCATCGTCTCGATCTCCTGCTGCTGGGTATCAATGATGCTGCGGGCCAACGCCACCGCGTCGGGGAACTGCCCATCGTCGACCTCGGTCTGCGCCATCTCGACGGCGCCTTCGTGGTGGGCGATCATCTGCTCGAGGAACAGGCGGGCAGCGTCGGTGCCCTGGGCCTGCGAGAGGGCCTGCATGTCCTCTGCGCTCATCATCCCTTTCATTCCGCCCATGCCCGATTCCTCGTCCATGCCGGGCATGTCGTGATGCCCCTCGGGCATCGACGTGGGTGCACCCCACTGTTCGAGCCAGGACTCGAGCTGCTCGATCTCCGGACCCTGGGCGGCCTTGATCTGCCCGGCCAGCGTGGTCACCTCGACGGGGATGTCCTCTTTGGCCAGAATCATGTCGCTCATCTCGATCGCCTGGGCATGATGTGGGAGCATCATCTGGGCGAACATCACATCAGCGTCATTGTGCGCCGCCGCCTCCTCGACAGAGGTGCTCACCGAGGGCGACGCGGGGGAACTCGCCGCGGTGGTTTCGGTGTCGGAGTTACTGCAGGCAGCGGCGGCGAACACCACGGCCAGGGCGGTGGCGCCGACGGCGAGACATTTCTTGTTCATCGGGTGTGTTCCTTTCTCGAACAATTACGGGTATCGGGACGACCGAGTCCGGTCGCCGCTGGGCGACTGCCGGGATCAGGCCAGGTAGGACACGGTGGTCATCATTCCGGCTTCCTGGTGGTAGGCGTTATGGCAGTGCAGCGCCCATTGCCCGGGGTTGTCGGTGTCGAATTCGATCTCCACGGTGCGCATCGGCCTGATGGTGACGGTGTCCTTGCGCAGTCCGGTGTCGGTCAGCGCGAAGGTGTGTCCGTGCAGGTGCATCGGGTGGAACATGTCGGACATGTTCCGCATCCGCATGCGCACCCGTTGTCCCGCGTTGACGTTCAGTGGCGGGACGTCCGGATGGGTGCGGCCGTTGAGGGTCCACCGGTAGGGCGACATGGTTCCACCCATGTCGACGCTGTGATAAAGATCGTGATCCTGCTCGGCCAACCGCACATGGTCGCGGGGCGCGAGATCGGTGCCGAGCAGCACCCGCCCGTCCAGCTCACGCGGCCGGGGTTGAGGTGGAAGATCGCCGGTGGCGGTGCGCACCAGGGCCTGTCCGTGCCCGGTCTTGCCTTCGGCCTGGGCGAACAACGGGAACACGCCGTCGCCGAGGGTCACGAGCACATCAAAACGTTCGCCCATACCGATCAGCAGCGCGTCGGTGTCCTGCGGCACGACCGGGAAGCCGTCAGTGTGGGTGACGGTCATCCGATGCCCACCCAATGCGACCCTGAAAGCGGTGTCCGCGCCGGCATTTACGAATCGGACCCTTGCCCGCTGACCGGGTGTCGCGGTGAAGACCATCAGATCGTCGGGCACGCGCCCGCCGACCAGGAAATGGGGATAGCTCACGTCCCCTGCGCCACCGAGCAGTCGGGAGAGCATTGTTTCCTCGCCCATGGTGCCGTGGCCCATCTCACCCATGCTGCCGTGGCCCATCCCGCCCAGGTCTTCGGCACCGTCACCGCTCCCGGCGCCGATTCCGAGTTCGCGGGCCACCTCGTCGGGGGTGCGGCCGGTGCCGTCGAGCCAGTCGTCGAGCACCACGACCCATTCGTGGTCGTAATCCCCCGGCTCGTGTGGATCGTCGATGATCAGAGCGCCGTACAGACCACGATCGAGCTGCACGCCCGAATGGGAGTGGTAGAAGTACGTGCCCGCGTCCGGGGCGGTGAACTCGTAGACGAACCGACCATCGGCGGCGATCGGGTCCTGTGTCAGCCCAGGCACCCCGTCCATGTCGTTGCTCAACGCAAGCCCGTGCCAGTGCACACTCGTCTCCACCGGCAGTTGGTTGTCTACCTCCACTCGCAGCAGATCCCCGGCGCGGGCGCGCAGCAGCGGACCAGGCAGAGAGTCGTCGTATCCCCAGGTAGTCACTATCCGGCCGCCGAAGTCCACCTCGACCGGACGCGACGTCAACCGCGCCGAAACCACCTGCTGGCCGGGGGTGCGGCGCTGTTGCTCAAGCCGACGCACCACGGGTGATGTTGCGCGTACCGGCGCACCGGCGGCCGCTCCCGGCCCGGAGCAGGCCGCCAGCGCCCCAGCACCGGCAAGCAACGAACCGATCAGAAAAGAGCGCCGGGGCAACCTAACCACGAACCTGCCCTCGCCGATCGGCTTTCGCAGCGGGGTTGCCGATCTGCGTCAAGACCTGTCGGCGGCCGACGAACTCCTCGGCGCCGATGTCGCCTCGGGCGAACCGCTCTTCGAGCCCCCGCAGCGGATCACCCTGTCGCCCGAGGCGAGCAGGACCGTCTGCGCGGTCGGTGCGGAACATCGTGGCTATCAGGTAGATCACCACCATCCAGAACACGAGCATGCACCCGACCATGACGGCCCATCCCGCCCAGCCGATGTCACCGACCCAGGCCATCATCGTCGCCTCCATCCTCGATTCGTGTCTTCAGCTTCGAGCGCCCACCCCAAGGATTCGATGGAGGTCGTATGAAGATTTGCTCAAGAAGCCCGTCCCGACGCCGGGACGGGACGGTGCTGGCGATGATGGACGCCATGACCTCCTCCGCTCGCATACCCGCACCGATCGGCGACCCGGCGACGGCGCAGCGCCCACCCACCGGCTTGCGGGCGATGATCATCGAAGACGAAACCCCGCTGGCAGACCTGGTCGGCTCATATCTCGAACGCGACGGCTTCGAGGTCACGATCACCGCAGACGGGGTCGACGCCGTTGCTCTCGCCCGACAGGTCGATCCCGACGTGGTCGTCCTCGACCTCGGACTGCCGGGCCTGGACGGGGTGGAGGTGTGCCGGCAACTGCGGACGTTCTCAGATGCGTACGTGGTGATGCTCACCGCCCGCACCGAGGAGATCGACACCCTCATCGGGCTGTCCGTCGGCGCCGACGACTACATGAGCAAACCGTTCAGTCCCCGCGAACTGATGGCCCGCGTCCAGGCGATGCTGCGCCGCCCTCGCCCTCGCACCACCGCACCGGGCTGGCCTGCGGGTGCCCTCCCCACCCGAACCTTCGGTGACCTGAGCCTCGATGTCGACGGCCGCGAGGTCGCCGTCGGCGGGACGCCGGTCGCCCTGACCCGCACCGAATTCGACATTCTCGCGGCGCTGGCACGTGATCCCGGCGTGGTGCTCACCCGCGCTCAGCTGATCGACGCGGTGTGGGGGCCGAACTGGATCAGCGACGAACACCTTGTCGCCGTGCACATCGGTCACCTGCGCCGCAAACTCGGCGACGACGCCACCCGCGGTCGCTATGTGCGCACCGTCCGCGGCGTCGGCTACCGGATGGGCACCGGCACATGAACTCCCCGATCTCCGCTACGCGAGGATCAGTGCGGCGCACCTTCGCCGGGTCGAGCTTTGGTACCCGATTGTTTCTCGCCCTGACCGTGGTGGTGATCGGCTGCGCCGTCAGTGCTTGGCTCGTGGCCTCCGCACTCGCGCCCGGAATCTTCCAAGATCACCTCGGGCAGGCCGGCATCGACCACAACTCCAGCCAGGCCAGTCACGTTGAAGAAGCCTTCACCTGGTCGATCGTCCTCGCGTGGGGGCTGGCCGTCGCGATCGCGGTGCTGTTGGCACTGGCGGTGAGCTGGTACATCACCCGGCGGGTGCAACGCTCTCTGACCGCCGTGACCACCTCAACTGCACGGATCGCCGCAGGCCGCTACGACACCCGCATACACAGCCCCGGACTCGGCCGCGAATTCGACGAACTCACCGTCACCGTCAACGAAGTTGCCCGCCGCCTCGAAGCCACCGAAAGTACCCGGCGCCGGATGCTCGCCGACCTCGGTCACGAAATGCGCACGCCGATCGCCACCCTCGATTCCTACCTCGAAGCCCTCGAAGACGGCGTCCGCAGCCTGGACGAGGACACCGTACAGATCCTGCGTGCCGCCACCCACCGGCTCGACCGCCTCGCCGAGGACATCACCGCCGTCTCCCGCGCCGAAGAACATCTCACCCGCATCCTCCCGGTACCCACCACCACCACAACCCTGATCACCGCCGCCGTCGACTCCGTTCGGACACGCTACGACGAGAAGGGCGTCACCATCGAGGCCCGCATCCACCGATCCGTGCCGGTCACCGTCGACCCGGACCGGTTCGGGCAAGTACTGGGCAACCTGCTCGACAACGCGCTGCGCCACTCCCCCACCGGCGGGACCGTCACCATCACCTGCCAGCAGACCCACCCCACCCACGCCGAGATCGTGGTCGCCGACACCGGAGAAGGTATCGCCGCCGAACACCTCGGCCACATCTTCGACCGCTTCTACCAAGCCGACCTCGCCCGCAGCCGTCGCCACAGCGGCAGCGGCATCGGTCTGACGATCACCCGCGCGCTGGTCGAAGCCCACGGAGGCCGGATCAGCGCCGACAGCGACGGCCCCGGCCACGGCGCACGGTTCACCATCGACCTGCCCATCACCGGCACTCCCCGGGCGTAGTGGCGCCACATCGCGCAGTTTGGCGCGTCCTCGGGCGTGAAAGCCAACCGAAACCGGCGTAGCACACCATCCCCGACAGCCCTCAAGGAAAGGTTGAAAGCCCCTGTCGCGGAGACGAATTCGGTGCGGACTTCGGAACTCTTCAAAGACTCGCGAAACCAACGGCTGCCGCTAACGGATCTTATCCAGGGACCATTCGGCCAGCGCGGACACATGGATGCCCGCTTTCCTTCGTAGCGAGAATCACCCGGTCGACGCGTTTCTGAGAAACCCCAGGCGCGGGAACGCAGATTCGACAAGTTCGGCGACCTACACTCGCAGCAGCATAACCAAATAAGCAGTTGGTTGGACTTACTGAAATGTTCAATGACGGCACCGGCGGCGGCCGCGCGTAGCGAAGACGGCGACGGTGCGACTCGACCACCCCGGGTTACATGGCCGGCGCTGTCAGCGGCACGTACCGTCAGCAGGTACTGCCGAACCAGTCGGCTGTCGGTCGAACTGCCGTTGGCACTCTATACATCGAAGGGTCAAGTCCAGGGACGTGGCGTCGAGCTGGGATCCCGGACGGCGGTCGCGGCACGCAATTTATCCATATCCACCAGCTTGATTTGCTGGATAAGTTCCTCGAGCACGCGAGCCGACAGCGCGCCCGGTTCCCGATAGATCAATACGCCGTCACGAAATACCAGCGTCGTCGGAACGTCGGCTACTCCGGCGATTTGAGCGAGGTGCTGTTGCTGATCGGTATTGACGTCGGCGTGCAGCACCGCGGGATGTCGTCGTGCCGAGCGGTCGTAGATCAGTTCAAAACCATCGCCGCCGGGGCTTCCCACTGACCAGAAGTGCACTAGGGCAATGGGTTTGAGAGCCAACGCCGATTCCAGGTTGTCGAGGTCGAGGTGCATCCGTGGCATTGCGGTCCTCCTGCGGATCAGCGCGCGCAACTGAGTGAAGCAGTCCGGTCAGCTAAGGGTTCAGTATGCCATCGCAAATCCCCGCTTGGGCACATACCTGCCGGGGGTATGGTCGGGTCATGTCATCGGTCACCACTACGACGTCGTCTGGGATCCGGCCACCGGGCGGTGGCTGGTGGCGGGCTGGGTCGGCGCGCACCACACTCATCGCCGTTCTGTCCACAGTGCTGCTGGCCGCGGTTTTGGCGGGCTGTTCTGGTGGTGACACCGGGCAGGCCGGGCAGTCACCAACCAGTCCCGTCCCACCGGAGCCGACCCCGGTAGCGGGGTCGGTGTGGGTTGCCGACGAGATCGGCAACAGTCTGACGGTCCTCGATGCGGCGGCCAACACGGTGGTGACCACCCTGACCGGCATCCAAGGACCGCACAACGTCCAGGTCGGGCAGGACGCCGCCACGGTGTATGCAACCAGCGTCGGAACCGACACCGTGGTGGCTATCGACGCCGATACCTACCAGGTCAGGGCGACCGGCCAGACCGGGCACCACCCGGCGCATGTGATCGAGGCGCCCAACGGCAAGGTCTATGTGGCCAACGCCGACGACGGCACGGTGTCGATATTCCAGAGTCAAAGCCTGCAGCCGCTGGGCCTGATCGAGGTGGGTGGGATGCCGCACGGTCTACGCGCGGCCAGTGACGGCTCGGTGATCGTCGTCGCCAATCACATGACCGGGGCGCTGGATGTGATCGACGCCCAGACCGATCAGATGCAGTTCTCCGTGCCGGTGGGCGACGGGCCGGCGCAGGTAGCGGTCAGCGCCGACGGACGTTACGCCTATACCGGCATCACCGAGCCGGCGGCGGTGGTGAAGGTGGATCTCGACGCGCGCACGGTGGCCGGCAGCGTCGCGGTGTCGGCGGCCCCGGTGCAGGTCTACCTCACGCCCGACAACGCGACGGTGGTCTCGGCTGACCAGGGCACCCCGGATGCCCCCGGGCATGCGGTATCACTGATCGACACGGCCACGATGACCGTGCGTACCACCGTCGCGACCGGTGCTGGGCCGCACGGTGTGGTGATCGACCCCGCGGGGACGCTGGCCTGGGTCACCAACAGCTACGACAACAGCGTCTCGGTCGTCGACCTGGCCGGCCAGACGGTGTCGGTAACCATCCCGGTCGGCGAGGGACCCAACGGCATCAGCTACTCACCGCGAACGCCGGGATCCAGCACGCCCACGGTTGCGCTGGACCTCCCTGCACCTGCCGCCGTGACCGACGAGGACGGCAGCGCCGAGTCGCCGCACCAGCCAGGGCATCGGTGACCTGGCGCAAATCGTCCGGCCTCGCTGGTCGGCGTCGTTTTTCAGCTCAGCGGCGGAGGCTCAAGCCGTGGGATCTGCGCGATCGGAGCCCGGACCGGATGGACCGACGACTGCCGCGGCCCGTGCGGCGCACGATGGAAGCAAGCACAACGGTGTCAAGTCTGCTGAGAGCAAAGTGCTGTCGTCAGGACGCAATGGGAGTGCTGTACCGGGCGGTCGGAGGCGGTCAGTCTGCTGTCGCGATGGGTCCGGTGGCCGGTAGAGGTTGCAGGCGGCCCGTGCGGTCGAGTCGGTAGAGAGCAGTCGCGGACAGTAGTCCGATCAGTGCGAGCCCTACCCACACGAGTTCGTCGACGCCGGCGAGGTGGGCAGCGTGCATCAGCGATCCCGTCGCAAGGTTGCCGGCGAGGATTCCGATCCCGACGATGGTGTTGTAGAAGCCGTAGTGGGTGCCGACCAAGCGACCGTCCGCCAGCGACACGACGGTGTCCATCTCGAACGGAAACACCGCCGCGGAACCGACCGCCAGCAGCCCCGCTGCCACCAGCAGCGCGGCCACCGCCGCGCCGTGGCCCAGGCGCTCGCTGTCGGGTATCACCATCAGTGGGATGAACGCCGCGCTCAAGACCGCCAACCCGACCACCAAGGATCGCCCCGGCCGCCAGCGTGCGGCGAACCAGCGGGTGATGCGCATTTGCCCAAAGACAGCCACCACACCTGATACGACGAAAATCCCTGCCACGATGAGCGATTGGTCGCTCGGGGCGAGTATCCCGGCCTGCAGCGGCAAAGCAAGGTAGACCTGGAATGACAGCACGTAGGAGCCGATCATCGCCGCGGCGAACAATATAAATGACCGGTTGGCTGCCACGGTGCGCCAGTCGACCAACACCGAAGTTGTCCCTGCCGGCACGTCGGTGCTGTGCTGGGGCAGTGCGAACAGTTGGGCGATGGTCAACAGTGCGAATACGACCGCGGCCGCTGCGGCAGTGACGCGAAAATCGAGCATCATCAGCGCCAGCCCCACCAGCGGGCCGGCCAGGATGCCGGCCTGGTAGAAGATGTTGAACACCGCGAACGCCTGCACGCGGCGCGGCCCGGCGTCAACGGCCAAGTAGGCCCGAACCGCGGGGTTGAACAGCGCACCGGCGAATCCGGTGGCCGCCGAGGCGATAAGCAGCCCCGGCAGCGACTCGGCGATGACCAGCAACCCGAAACCGGCTGTGCGCAACAGGCAGCCGACCACGATCAGCGGCTTGTAGCCGAGCCGATCGGCCAGGGTGCCCCCGATAATGAACATTCCCTGTTGGGAGAAGTTGCGCACGCCGAGCACCAGTCCCACCGCCCACGCGGCGAACCCTAGTGGGCCGGCGAGGTAGCCGGCCAGATAGGGCATGAGCATGTAGAACCCGAGATTGATCCCGAACTGGTTGATCATCAACAGTCGGCTCGGCCAGCCAAAGCTGCGGAACTGCGTGAGAATGCCGATCACCCCATCACCGCCACCGGGTCGACGACGTGGGTGCAACGGGTCCACGACGACACAATTCTGATGCGCGGATCGTCGATGACGGCCGGCTCAGGAGGCGGGACGACTCCGAGCAGGCCGTGGGCGCGGCAGTAGTCGTCGTTGTAGACGGTGTCGAAGTAGCGTTGCGGCCCATCGGGGAAGATCGCAGCGATGGTGGCGTCGGGTCCCAGCGTGCGTGCCGCCCAGCCGGCTACCAAGGCGACCGCTCCGACACTCCACCCACCGCTGGCGTAATGGGTGGCCGCCAGCGTGCGGCAGGCCCACACCGCCTCGGCCGGCGCCACCCAGTGCACCTCGCTGAACGCCGCGTAATCCACATTGCGCGGGTAGATACTCGAGCCCAGCCCGCGCATCAGCCGGGTGCCGGACGGCTGTCCGAAGATCGTCGATCCGACCGTGTCCACCCCGATCAACCGCAGCTCGGGATTGAACTCGCGCAGCACCCGTGCCACCCCGGCCGAATGCCCACCGGTGCCCACCGAGCACACCAGCACGTCGATGTGGCCGAGTTGAGCCTGCAATTCCAGCGCCAACGGCCGGTACGCCTCGACGTTGTCGGGGTTGGTGTACTGATCGGGGTACCAAGCGTGCGGATCGGCGCCCAGCAACTCGGCGACCCGGTCGCGCCGTGCTTGCTGCCACCCACCCTCGGGATGGGGCGAGCTCACCACATCGACCTGGGCACCGAAAGCCGTCAGCATCCGAGCGATGATGGGCTCCAATCCGGGGTCGGTGACCAGCGTGACCGGATGGCCGTACACCGTGCCGGCCAGCGCTAAGCCCAATCCCAGGGTGCCGCTGGTCGATTCGATGATGCGCGCCCCGGGTCGCAGTTCTTCGCGAGCCCGGCCCCGCTCGACCATGTACAACGCCGGGCGGTCCTTCATGCCGCCGGGATTGAAGCCTTCGAGCTTGGCCCAAAAGCCACGGCCATCGGTGGTGAACGGGGCGCCAAAGCGCAGCACCGGAGTCCGGCCGACCATCGTGGCAGGCCGGTCGCAACGGCCCAGGAAATGGTGGCGGGAGGCGTGCAGATGTGGGGGCTGAGCGGACAGAATGTGGTTCATGGTTTCGTCGCTTCCGAAAGGATGCCGCGGCATGTGTTGGGACGCGGCTGCGGGTACTGGCAGCGGTCACCGACGGCCCTGCCGGATAGGCAAGGCGATCTGGCGCGACACCGTCAGCGGCGCGCGATGCACATGCGGGTCAACCTCTGCCGACCGCTCCACACGGCGCCCCTGCGGCGAGGTGGCCCTCGCACTCCCCGCCATAGTCGGGGGCGCCACAGCAAGGCCACCAGGCCGATCGCGACAGCCAGACCCAGGGCCACCAGTGCGGTTGCTGCTCGGGGCAGCACGGCCTCGGCGACGATGTCAGGCACCACCGGCAGCGACCCGTTTTCGAAGTGCGGATGGTCAGCTGCGACAGCAAACTCGCCGTAGGGGCCGGCGACCGTCGCGTGCGGGCCATGAGACCCCGACGGCTCAGCGCTCCCCGATGCCCACCCGACGCCGATCACCATTACCAACAACCCCAGCGCCAGCGCCAGCGCCGCGATGGCGGCACTGTGCGTCGCGCGAGTTACGTTAGCGGTCGACGTCACAATGCGCTGACACTAACAGCGGATGCGAACCTCTCCCGCGTCTCGGATACTTGACGCCATCTTGTTATCGCACTGCGGCTCCCCGGTAGCCGATCGCCGATTTCGGCGTCTTCGACGGCTCCTGCACTGTGGTAACCACCCGACAGCCAACGCGAACCACGCCAGCAACTGTCGCCCCTGCCAATAAAGCTGCAGTTCTGCCAGTTACCCGCAGACTTGCTGCCGGGTCGCCCCAGACGATCGGGCACGCGATCAACGGGTACTGCACGCCGTGCGCGCGCACAGCGCGTTCGAAGGGTCGACAACACGCCGAAGGGGCGCGGCATTGTCTGGCCGCGAGCTGACCGGTGCCCTCCTGCGGCCGAGCCGAGATACGAACCTTGGAAGCGCCGGGCACATGCGCGCCGCTTAGCGCGCCGTCGACTAGGCGGGGCCACCGTCCCAGTGGTTGGTGCCGGCAATCCAGATCGGTCGCTCTGGGCGTGCTGGAAGCCCTCGGATGCGCCCCGGCGCGGGGTCAAGATGTGTGCGCACGACGGCATACCGACCGCCTCCTTTCGTCAGTTCAGGCTCGGCCCGCTACCGAGTGGAATTGATTAGCGTTATGTGAAGATTTGCTCAAGAATTTCTGCCGACAGCGCAAGCTGTAGGTGCTGCAGTGCTATCAACGGGCGCTTGGGCGCGAATGCGACTGCGTCACCGGCCGCGCCAGGCTTTCGGGCCCCTTGTCGTCGATGACGAGGTAGCCCTGGCTGAGGTGGTGGCCAGCTACCTGGAACGTGAACAATTTCTTATCTGAGGCGCCGAGGGTGTTTCACGGGGCTCTTTCGTGAGTGAAGCCGCACCGTTGACAGCGCACTCCCACAGGTCGATGCTGGAGGTGACGCGGTTGCTCGTCGCTGCGTTGAGGTGCTTCCGAGATGGCTGTGAAGCAGGATGTAGATGTCGGCTCGGGGGTCGTAGAGTTCCGACCCACCGCGAAGACCGAAGTGTGTCTACCGCTGACCCAGCCGCCCGTCGATGCGCTGTTGGATGCCCGTCCGTGGCGAACATTCCGCTGGTACAAAGGTCAGCAGAACTATTTGGGTTCGTACTGGTCCGCGACGGAGCGCCGGCACCTCATGTACGAGTCGCGTAATGAGCTTGCGCACCTCGTGTGCGTTGATTTCGACCGTTCGGTGACGAGGATTCTCACTCAGCCTTTTCAGCTCCAGGTCGTCGTCAATGGGAAACGTCGCCAGCACACACCGGACTTCCTGCTGTTGGAGCACGGTGTGCCGGTGGTCGTCGATGTCACCACTGAGGAACGCGCGCGGAAACCGAAGGTGGCGTTCCTCCTAGCGTGGACACGCGAGTTGATCGAAAGTTTGGGCTGGCGATATGACGTGTTGACCGAGCTGGATGAAGTGCGCCGTGAGAATCTGCGCTTTTTGGCTGGCTACCGGCGGGATTGGCTGGTCAACCCCGCTCTGCTTGCCGAATTGCGCTCTCGCGTCGATTCTTTGGCGGGTTCCTATATCGGGGATGTGCATCTTGACGATGTTGCCGACGCGTTGGTGCGTCCGGTGTTGTTGCACATGTTGTGGAACCAGGAGCTCGTGGTTGACCTGAACAGCATCCTGTCGCAGACAACGATGATGCGAGCACCATCATGAGCTCCGCGCGGGTTTCGGTGGGTGTAGGAACGCGGATCATGTTCGATGGCGAGCTGTGGGAGGTCATCGAAATGCACGGCGGTACTGAGGTCACCGCCCGCTGCCCGAGAACCGGAGCGGTTGCTCGACTTGCCGTTCGTGAGTTGCTCTATGGTGATCGCGCCCGTCTTGTGGATGAGGAGCCTGGACCGTCCAGTGACGACGACCAGGAGACGGCCGCGGTTAGCCTGGCATATCTCAACCACTCCGAGCGGCAAGAGGTACTCGCACTTGGTGACCATGTGCGCGAGGTTCTGACCGGGTTTCGTTCCGGTACAGACCAATTGCGGCGGCCCGGCGAGCCTCGCCCCGAGTTTTCGTTGCATCGTTCGCTCGGTGATCGGTGTCAGTCCAAGGCCGATGAGCTCGGGAGGGGAAAACGTACTGTCGAACGCTGGATCGAAAAGTTCCGCCGCAACGGGTATGCGGGCCTGGTTTCTGCGACTACGGTACGGCCGAGCCGGGGCCGACGGGTCGATCCCCGTTGGGACCAGGCCAATCTGGAGGTGATGAACGAGGCGGTCTACGCGTCCAAGCCATCGATGAAAGCTCTGATCTCGTTCACCAACGCCCGTGTCGCCACACGGTACGGGCCTGGCGTCGTGGCCTGCCCGAAGCGAACTACGGCTTACCGGGTGATCGGTGACAATGAGCACAAAGTTGCGCTGATCAAACACAGCACTAAACGCAATCGCGATATCGCCGAGCGTCCCCAGCACGTCTACGGGCGGCTGCGGCCGGCCCGCCCGGGCGAATATGTCTTGATGGATACCACCCGTCTGGATGTGTGGGCGATGGATCCGATGACGCTGCAATGGCTGCAGGTCGAGTTGACGGTGGCGATGGATTGGTATTCCCGTTGCATTGTCGGGCTGGTTCTGACGCCGGTGTCGACGAAGTCCACCGACAGTGCGCGGGTGCTGTTCGAATCATTTCGTCCGCGTCTCCCTGGCGTGGATTGGCCGCCCGAAGCGATATGGCCCGATCACGGAATGCCACGCACGATTTTGGTCGAGGAATCAGCCGCCCAGATCGAAGGTGGGGCGGCCACGCCGTCTGTGGTGCCTGAAACCTTGGTCGTCGATCACGGCAAGATCTTTGTGTCGGCGCACCTGACGAGCGTGTGCGAACGTCTGGGCATCTCGGTGCAACCCGCGCGGTTGCATGAGCCTCGGGACAAGGGGCCTGTCGAGCGGTTCTTCGGCACCGTCCGGGAGGACCTTCTGCTGTACCTACCTGGCTATAAGGGCTCTGACTTGTTTTCCCGCGGCTTGCACCCCGAATTGGAGACGTTTTATTTCATCGACGAATGATCCGCCCCGGAATGTCGGGAGGTTCTCTTATCTGAGTGCCTCCTCGGTGTGAGGGTGCCGTTGGCGATGGTAGTAGAGCGCTTCAGCCCGGTCCGGTGTCAGGTCCTGGCAGTAGCCATTGGGC
>JAEWRC010000138.1 GCA_023460175.1 Actinomycetes bacterium | reverse complement strand
GTGCAGGAGTTGCTGCTGACCGGGGCGGACCCGGCCGCGCTGGCCGAGGCCGGGGTGGGTTGGGTGGTCGTGGAGGTCGGCGCCGGCGGTGACAACGGTTTGGCCGCAGCCACTTTGGACCGGCTGCCGCTGGTCTACGCCGACGAGGATCTGCGGCTGTATCGGGTCGACGGCGCGGTGGCGCTACCCGCCGCGGCGCATCGCGAAGTGCTGATCGCCGCGCACCTGATCTGGTTGGCGGTGCTGCTGGCCGGCGCGGTGGGCGCGGCCCGTCAGAGCACGCCGCTGACGCGCCGGCCGGACTGAACCGCCGCCAGCACGGCGTGCATCCCGGCCGCGCTCTGCCGCCAGGAGAACTCGGCGGTGCGGGCCTGCGCCTTGCGGCCCAACTCGTCGCGCAGCACCGGGTCGCTGAGCAACTCGTCGAGGCGTTGGATCAACTCGGTGCGGTCGTCGACCAGGATCCCGGTGACGCCGTCGACGATCGAGTCGGTCAGCCCGCCCGAGGAGCGGTAGCCGACGGTGGGCACCGCGTGCTGGGCGGCCTCCAGCACTGCCAGGCCCCAGCCCTCCTTGCGCGACGGCAACACGTGCACCCAGGCTCGTTGCACCACTTGGTGTTTGGTGATGTCGTCGACGTGACCGTGGAAGGTCACCGCCTCGGAGATGCCCAGCGCCGCGGCATGGTCGACCAGGCGGCGACGCCACCAGCCGTCGCCGACGACGTCGAGATGCAGGCCGGGGATGCGGGGCCGCAGCGCGGCCACGGCGTCCAGCGCGTCCTCGATCTGCTTGTGCGGCACCAGCCGGGACAGCACCGCCACCCGCGGCACCGCCGAGCGCGGCGCGGTCAGGGAGGCCGGCGGCGCGTCGTCGAGGCCGTTGCGCACCACCGCGATGCTGCGCTGGTCGACGCCGAGCTCGGCCAGGTCGCGCATCGAGGGCAGCGACACCGTGACGTATTGGTTGCGGCGGTGCAGCCACGGCGAGAGCTTGGATTCGACAAACCAGCCGAATCGTCCGGTCCACCGCCCCGCGACTGGCCACTGCTCGCGGTGGCAGTGATGAACCAGCACCACCGCGCGCCGCCCGTAGGCCAGCCGCGCCAAAAACGGGATCCCGTTCTGGGTGTCGATCACCACGTCCGGTCGGGCCCTGCGCAGCGGGCCCAGCCCCAGCCGCGCGGCCACCATGGCCAGCCCGGCCCAGATGTACACCGAATAGGCGCCGCCGCCGCGGCTGATCTGCACGCCGTCGATGGTGCCGCGGCGCGGGGCACCCGGGTACCGGGCCGTGCGCAGGGTCACCGCGACGCCCGAGGCGGCCAGTTGCGCGCCGATGCGCTGCAGGTAGGCCTCGCTCCCGCCGCCCTGCGGGTGGCCGGTATCGCGCCAGCACAGCATCAGCACTGAGCGAACGGGCAAAGCGGACATCGGTCCCAGAGTAGACCTGCCGCCGCGCGCCGTCGGCCTGCGTAGGGTTGCCCGGTGGCCATCACCGACCTGTTCGCTCGGCGCGCATCGCTGGCCCGCTCGGTGCGCCTGCTGGCGGAGTTCCGCTTCGAGCGGTCCGACCCGGCCCGGTTCTACGGCGCGCTGGCCGCCGACACCGCGGACATGGTGGCGCAGTTGTGGGCCGCCACCGGGCAGTCCCCGGCCGGGCAGACCGTGCTCGACGTGGGCGGCGGCCCGGGCTATTTCGCCGACGCGTTCGCGGCCCGCGGGATGTCCTACATCGGCGTCGAACCCGACCCGCGGGAGATGCACGCGGGTACCCCGGCGCAGCGCGGCGACGGCACGTTCGTGCGGGCCTCCGGGATGGCGTTGCCGTTCGCCGATGCCAGCGTGGGCATCTGCCTGTCGTCGAACGTCGCCGAGCACGTGCCCGAGCCGTGGCTGCTGGGCCGGGAGATGCTGCGGGTGACCCGGCCGGGCGGGCTGGCGATCCTGTCCTACACGGTCTGGCTGGGCCCGTTCGGCGGCCACGAGATGGGGTTGACGCACTATCTGGGCGGGGCGCGCGCGGCGGCCCGCTACACCCGGAAACACGGCCATCCGCCGAAGAATTACTACGGGTCGTCGCTGTTTGCCGTCTCGGCCGCGGCCGGGCTGGACTGGGCCGCCAGCACGGGCGCGTTGATCGCCGCATTTCCCCGCTACCACCCGCGATGGGCGTGGTGGCTGACCGCGGTGCCGGTGCTACGGGAGTTTCTGGTGAGCAACCTGGTCCTGGTCTTGCGCGCCCCGGAAACCCTAGACTGAAACAGGTTCTCATCGGGGCCCCGGCAGTGGGTATTGTGTGCGCTATGACACAGACTTCGGCAGCTGCCCTCAAGACCGACTACGACAAGCTGTTCATCGGCGGACGGTGGGTCGAACCGTCGTCGTCGGAGCTCATCGAGGTCTTCTCGCCGGCCACCGGCGAGAAGGTCGGTCAGGTGCCGCTGGCCACCAAGGCCGACGTCGACGCCGCCTTCACCGCGGCCCGCAAGGCCTTCGACGAGGGACCCTGGCCGCGGAAGACACCGCACGAGCGGCAGGCCGTGATCGCCAAGGCCGTCGAACTGATCGAGGCCCGCGCCGACGAGTTCAAGCGGCTGCTCACCCTGGAGACCGGGCAGCCGCAGACCATCGTCGACATGATGCAGTACGGCGCGGCCATGTCGACGCTGCAGTTCTACGCCTCGGCGGCCGACAAGTTCGCCTGGAAGGACATCCGCGACGGCGCCTACGGCCAGACGCTGGTGCTCAAGGAGCCGATCGGCGTGGTGGGCGCCGTCGTCGCCTGGAATGTGCCGTTCTTCCTGGCCGCCAACAAGCTGGGGCCGGCGCTGCTGGCCGGCTGCACCATCGTGCTCAAGCCGGCCGCCGAGACCCCGCTGACCACCAACCTGATGGCCGAGGTGTTCGCCGAGGCCGGGCTGCCCGAGGGCGTGCTGTCGGTGGTGCCCGGCGGGCCCGAGACGGGCCGCGCGCTGACCGACAACCCCGAGATCGACAAGTTCACGTTCACCGGGTCGTCGGCCGTCGGCAAGGAGATCGGCAAGATCGCGGCCGAGCGGCTCAAGCCGTGCACGCTGGAACTCGGCGGCAAGTCCGCGGCCATCATCCTCGAGGACGCCGACCTGGATTCGACGCTGCCGATGCTGGTCTTCTCCGGGTTGATGAACGCCGGGCAGGCCTGCGTGGGCCAGACCCGCATCCTGGCCCCGCGTTCCCGCTACGACGAGGTCGTCGAGAAGCTGGCCAACGCGGTCGCGGCCATGCCGGCCGGGCTGCCGGAGGACCCGGGCACCGTGATCGGCCCGCTGATCAGCGAGAAGCAGCGCGAGCGCGTCGAGGGCTACATCAAGAAGGGCGTCGAGGAGGGTGCCCGGATCGTGGCCGGCGGCGGCCGCCCGGAGGGCGTGGACACCGGCTGGTTCGTGCAGCCCACGGTGTTCGCCGACGTCGACAACTCGATGACCATCGCCCAGGAGGAGATCTTCGGCCCGGTGTTGGCGGTGATCGCCTACGAGGACGAGGCCGACGCCGTGCGCATCGCCAACGACTCGGTGTACGGGCTGGCCGGGTCGGTGTACACCACCGACAACAAGAAGGCCCTCGAGATCGCGGCCCAGATCCGCACCGGCACCTACGGCGTGAACATGTACGCCTTCGACCCGGGCGCGCCGTTCGGCGGCTACAAGAACTCCGGCGTGGGCCGGGAGTGCGGGCCCGAGGGCATCGCGGGCTACTGCGAGTCCAAGTCCGTGCTGCTGCCGTTCGGGTACACCCCGGAGGACTGACGCACCGGTGAGCGGGCCCCCGCGTGAGCGAACGGGGGCCCGCTCACCGTTCTCTGCCGGGCGCCGTTACGGTAATATCGTTCTCTGTAAACCAGAAGACTCTTCTCGGCAACTCGAAATCTCGGAGACCTCATGACCGCAAGCAGCAAGGCCGCCATCGTCGCGGCAGCCCGCAGTGCCCTCGGCACCGCCCGCAAGGGCACCCTGGCCAATATGCAGCCCATCGAGGTGGCCAAGCCCATCGTGGCCGCCGCGGTCGAGCGTTCCGGCTTGAGCGCCAAGGACTTCGACGACCTGGTGCTGGCCGAGAGCCTGCAGGGCGGCGGCGACAGCGCCCGCTACATCGCGGTGGACCTGGGCTTCGAGGAGCTGCCCGGCGCCGCGGTCAACCGGCAGTGCGCCTCGGGCCTGACCGCCATCGCCTTCGGTGCGGGTCAGATCGCCTCCGGTATGAGCACCGCCATCCTGGCCGGCGGCATGGAATCCATGTCGAACATGCCGCAGTTCCTCAAGCGCAAGGCGTTCACCTCCGGCAAGGAGGCCGGTGACTTCGAGCGGTGGGCCCCGATGGCCAACCCCGTCGACACCCCGGACGCACCGCCGTACGACATGTCGATCACCGTCGCGCACAACTGCGCCGTCGAATACGGCCTGACCCGCGAGGATCAGGACGCCTGGGCGCTGCGCAGCCATCAGCGCGCGATCAAGGCCATCGACGCCGGCTCGTTCGTCGACGAGATCGTGCCCATCGAGGTGCCGCAGCAGGACGGCTCGACCATCACCTTCGCCGTCGACGAGCACCCGCGGCGCAATTCGTCGCTGGAGTCGCTGGCCGGCCTCAAGGTGCTGCACCCCGAGATCGAGGGGTTCTCGGTGACAGCGGGCAACTCGTCGGGCACCAACGACGGTGCGGCCGTCGTGGCGCTGGCCGCACCGAACACCTCGCAGGACGTGCTGGCCAACATCCTGTCCTGGTCGCAGGTCGGCGTGCCGCCCAAGCGCACCGGCAGCGGCCCCATCTACGCCATCCCGAAGGCGCTGGACCTGGCCGGCCTGAAGCTCTCCGACGTCACGCTGTTCGAGATCAACGAGGCGTTCGCCGCCCAGGCCGTGGCCTGCACGCGTCAGCTCGGCCTCGACGAGGAGCGCGTCAACGTGTACGGCTCGGGCATCAGCCTGGGCCATCCGATCGCGGCCACCGGCGCCCGGATGGTCACCTCGGCCATCTACGAGCTGCGTCGTCGCGGCGGCGGCATCGGCGTGGTGTCGATGTGTGCCGGCGGCGGCATGGGCGCGGCGATGGTCATCGAGGTCGCCTAGCTTGCAGTAACCAAAAGCGCCGCCCCGGAACGGATTCCGGGGCGGCGCGTTTGTTGTCTGGCTAGTGTGTTGTCTGACTAGTCGCTGGCCGGCAGCGGCTTGGCCTCCTTGAGGCTCAGCGCGGTGGTGCCCACCGACAGCGTGCCCTGGCCGGCCTTGGTCACCAGCACCTCGGCGCCGGCCTCGTCGACGTAGCGCTTGCCCATCGCGGTGCCGTCGGAGAACGCCGGGTCGATTGCCGCGCCGGACTTTTCGGCGTCCAGCGCGACCATCGGCGTGCCGCCGCAGCGGAGATCCGCGAGCGCGTCGGAGGTCTTCACGACGATGACCTGAGTGTCGTCCACCTGGCTCTGCAGGCGGGTGCCGTTCTTCACCATTTGCTACCCCTGTGGTTGTGTTGCGGTGTCATTGAGGCTCGCGACGATCTCCCGTCGCAGCAGCTTGCCGGTGGCGTTGGTCGGCAGTTCCGCCCGGAAGACCACCCGGTCCGGGGTCCGCGAGCCCCGCAGGTGCTTGCGGACGTGGGCGCGCAGTTCCTCGGGGTCCGGGTCGGTGCCGACGGCCGGCACCACCACCGCCACGATGGCCTGGCCCCATTGTGGGTCCTCGACGCCGACGACGGCCACCTCGTGGACCTCCGGATGCTCGATCAGCACGTCCTCGAGTTCGGCGGGGGCGATGTTCTCCCCGCCGCGGATGATGGTGTCGTCGGAGCGGCCCGTGATGAACAGGTAACCGTCCTCGTCGAGGGTCGCGATGTCCTTGGTGGGGAACCAGCCCTGCTCGTCGAGCACCGAGCCGATCCCGGTGTACTTGCCCGAGACCTGCTCGCCGCGGACGAACAACTCGCCGGGCTCGCCCGGCCCCAGCACGGTCCCGTCCTCGCTGCGGATCTGCACCTCGATGCCGGGCACGGGCTGCCCGACCGAGCCCAGCCGCCGGGCGACCGCCTCGTCGGCCCCGTCCTGATGCGCGCGGTGCGCAAGCCGGTGGTCGTCGGGGGTCAGCACCGCGATCGTCGAGGACGTCTCGGTCAGGCCGTAGGCGTTGACGAACCCGACGTGCGGCAGCAGCCCGAGGGCCTTGCGCACCAGCGGCAGGCCCACCTTGGAGCCGCCGTAGGCGAGGTTGCGCAGCGTGGGCAGCGAATGGTCACCGGATTCGAGCACGGTGACGATCCGGTCGAGCATGGTCGGCACCACCGTCGCCGACGTGACACCCTCCTCGCCCACCAGCCGCACCCATTCGGCGGCGTCGAAGTTGGGCAGGTACACCATCTTTCGCCCGGCGTACAGGTTCGACAGCGCGGCCGACACCCCGGCGATGTGGTAGGGCGGCACACAGATCAACGCGGCGTCGTCGGGTTCGGCCGCGCCGAACTCGACGGTGCCGGTGATGTAGGACGTCAGGTTGTTGTGCGAGAGCTCGACGGCCTTGGGCGCCGAGGTGGTGCCCGAGGTGAACAGCACGACGCCGACGTCGTCGGGATCGGCGAACTCGGCGACCGCCTCGGCGGACTTGGCCGCCGCCAGGAACTCGCCGGACTCCATGACCGCCGCGCCGGCGTCACCCACCATGTCGCGGTAGCGCTCGTCGACGACCACCAGCGGCTTGGGCAGCCGCTCGATGAGCGCCTGGATGCCCTCGGCCGACAGCCGGTAGTTGATCGGGGTGAAGGTCCGCGCGGCCCGGGCCGAGGAGAACAGCAGCAGCGGCAGCAGCGCGCCGCCGGTGCCCACGTACACCACGTGCTCGGCGCCGCTGCCGGCGATGACGCCCGCGCCGCCGTCGGCGAGATCGGAAAGCTCTTGGGTGGTCAGGCGGGTTTCCTCGGACACCACGGCCACGCGGTCCGGATCTCCGGACAGCGCCATCTCGAGCAGCAGCGAGATACTCATCGGGACCGTCCGGGAGCGGCGTTATCATAATCGAAGAACATGATTCTCCGATTAAACCACAGCGCGACATAGTGGCAGCAGGACAACCGCCTCAGGCGGCTCGGCGCCAACGAGCGCAGACGAAATCCCCGTTGGTCCCGCTCTCCACCAAAGCCCATTCCGAGCGCAGTGGCAAGACCCTGGCGCCCGCGCCCAGGCTGCACGGGGCGTAGCTGACGATCATCTCATCGACCAGACCGGCCGCGACAAACTGCGCGGCGACCTCGCCCCCGCCCATCACCCAGACGTCCTTACCGGCGGCCGCCTCGACCAGCGTGGGGTGCAATTCGGTGGCGGCGCCGGCGAAGGTCCGGACGGGGTGGCCGGCCTCGACGATCTCGGGCCGGTGCGTCATCACCCACGCCGGCTGGCTGTACATCCACTCCCCCGGCTGATTGCGGACGATCCACTCGTAGGTGCTCGCCCCCATCACCACGGCGCCGACCGCGGCGATGAATTCGTCGTAGCCGAACGGCCCGGCCTGGTCGATGGCCCGCGAGGTCAGCCAGTCCAGGCTGCCGTCGGTGTCGACGACGAAGCCGTCCAGGCTCGAAGCGGTGTAGTAGACGGTGGCCATCAGTCGAGTATGGTCCGCTGGGGCGACCACGGACATGACAATTCCTGCTGTGCGCCCGTGCGATAGTGAGTGCCGGTCGGGGAGGATGCGAGAGCAGGGATGAGCAGCTTCGACGCGCTGTGCGCCAACGAACCCGAACTGGTTGCGCTGCGCGCCTCGATCCGCGACTTCCTGGCCGCCGACCGCGCCGAGTTCGGCTGGGAGCCCGGGGTGGACACCTGGCTGTCGCAGTGGGACGAGGACTTCAGCGCCCGCCTCGGCGACGCCGGCTACCTGGGCCTGACCATCCCCGTCGACTACGGCGGGCGCGGCCTGGGACATCTGCACCGCTACGTCGTCACCGAGGAGCTGCTGGTCGCCGGGGCGCCGGTGGCCGCGCACTGGATCGCCGACCGTCAGGTGGCGCCCGGGCTGATGGCCTACGGCAACGAGGAACAGCGCCGCCGCATCCTGCCGCGCATCGCCGCCGGCCGGTTCTTCTCTGCGATCGGCATGAGCGAACCGCAGTCGGGTTCGGACCTGGCGGCCGCGGCCACCCGGGCCACCCGAACCGACGGCGGCTGGGTGCTGGGCGGCCGCAAGGTGTGGACCAGCGGGGCCCACCTGGCGCATCAGGTGGTGGTGCTGGCGCGCACCAGTCCGGCCGACCCCGACCGGCGGCACGCCGGCTTCAGCCAGTTCCTGGTGCCCACCGATGCCGACGGGGTGCGGATCGACCCGATCGTGTCGATGGACGGCGAGCACCATTTCAACGAGACCATCTTCACCGACGTGTTCATCGCCGACGCCGACGTGCTCGGCGAGATCGGCAACGGCTGGCATCAGGTGACCGCCGAATTGTCCTTCGAGCGCAGCGGTCCCGAGCGCGTGCTGTCGACGGTCACGGTGATCCTGGCCGCGATCCGCGCGCTGGCCCGCACCGATGCGGCCCCCGAGGCCGCCATCGGCGATCTGGCGGCGCGGCTGGTGTCGCTGCGGCAACTTTCGGTGTCGGTGGCCCGCGCGCTGACCGCGGGCGAATCGGCGGCCAATCAGGCTGCGCTGGTCAAGGACCTCGGCACTCGCTTCGAGCAGGATTCGGTGGCGTTGGTGACCGACCTGCTCGACCACCTCGACCCCGACAGCGCCGGGTACGCGCGGCTGCAGCGCATGCTGGATGTCGCCCGGGTGCATTCGCCGATGGTGACGCTGCGGGGCGGGACCAATGAGGTGCTGCGCGGGGTCGTCGCGCGCGGAATGGGGTTGCGATGAGCGCTTGCGCGAAGAGCGGAGAGCACCGATGAGCGAGGCCTTGGCGGGCGGGGTCTTCGCCGCGGGCGCGGCCGGACCCGACGATGAGCACGCCGAACTGCGGCAGTTGGTCGACGACATCGGCCGGCGGTCCTTCGAGGCCCGGATCGGCCAGCGGTCCCTGCCGGAGGTGTTCGACGCCGAGGCCTGGGCCGCGCTGGAGGACACCGGCCTGAGCCGGCTGACCAGCACGGCCGACCTGGAGGCCGGTCCCACCGAGGCCGCGATCGTGCTGCGCGGGCTGGCCCGCCACGCGGTCGCCGCCCCGATCGCCGAGACCGACGTGCTGGCCGGCTGGCTGGCGGGTGCGGCGGGGCTGCCGGTGCCCGAGGCCGGTCCGCTGACGGTCGCGGTCGCCGGGGC
>JAEWRC010000137.1 GCA_023460175.1 Actinomycetes bacterium | reverse complement strand
GAGCAGGTTGGGCAGACAGCCGGCCTCCAGCGCCCCGCGCTCACCGGCGCGTCGCGGGACCCAGGCCAACCTGGCCCCGGTGCGGTCGACCAGCCGGCCGACCGCCGAGTAGCCGCCGGGGCTGGTGGCCAACCGCTCGCCGACCATGATGATCGACCCGGCGGGCAGTTCGTCGCCCAGCCCGTCGAGGGCCGCCGCCTCGCCGCCCGGGGCGGTCATCAGCAGCCGGCCGTCCAGCTTGGTCAGCCCGAGGGAGGCGAACGGCGCCACCGACAGCACCGACAGGCCGTGCTTGCGGACGGCCTTGCGCAGCCGCAGGAACACGATCGGGCATTCCTCCTCGGGCTCGAAGCCGACCAGCAGCACCGCCGGCGCGGATTCCAGATCGGCGTACGTGACGGCCATCCGCCGGCCGGCGATCCGGGTGGCCAGGAACTGGGCCTCCTCCTCGCTGTGCGGGCGCGCCCGGAAGTCGATGTCGTTGGTGTCCAGCACCATGCGGGCAAATCGGCCGTAGCCCAGCGCATCTCGGGCGCTGGCCCGCCCGCCGACCAGCACCCCGGTCCGGCGCACCGCTGCGGCCAATCCCGCCCCGGCCACGCTGATGGCCTCCGACCAGGAAGCGGGTCGCAGCGCGCCGTCGGGTTCGCGCAGCAGCGGGGTGTGGATGCGGTCGCCCTGGGTGGCGTAGGTGAACGCCCAGCGCCCCTTGTCGCAGTTCCACTCCTCGTTGACCTCGGGGTCGTCCCCCGCAAGCCGCCGCATCACCTTCCCGCGCCGGTGATCGGTGCGCTGGGCACAACCGGCCGCGCAGTGTTCGCACACGCTGGGGGAGGACACCAGGTCGAAGGGCCGGGCCCGGAACCGGTAGGCCGCGCCGGTCAACGCGCCGACGGGACAGATCTGCACGCTGTTGCCGGAGAAGTACGAGTCGAACGCCTCGCCGGGGGCGATGCCGACCTGCTGCAACGCCCCGCGCTCGAGCAGTTCGATGAACGGGTCGCCGGCGATCTGGTTGGAGAAGCGGGTGCAGCGCGCGCACAGCACGCACCGCTCACGGTCCAGCAGGACCTGCGACGACAGGTTGATGGGTTTCGGGAAGGTGCGCTTGACGTCGTCGGTGAACCGGGTCTCGGGCCGGCCGTTGGACATCGCCTGGTTCTGCAGCGGGCATTCGCCGCCCTTGTCGCACACCGGGCAATCCAGCGGATGGTTGATCAGCAGCAACTCCATGACACCGTGCTGGGCCTTGTCGGCCTCGGCGCTGGTGTGCTGGGTGCGCACCACCATGTCGGGCGCCACCACGGTGGTGCACGACGCCATCGGCTTGCGCTGCCCCTCGATCTCGACGATGCACTGCCGGCAGGCGCCGACCGGGTCCAGCAGCGGATGGTCGCAGAACCGGGGGATCTGCACGCCCATCAGTTCGGCCGCCCGGATCACCAAAGTGCCCTTGGGCACCGAGATCTCGACGTCGTCGATGGTCAGCGTGACCATCTCGACGGGCGGGGCCTGCGGGTCGTGCTCGGCCAGCGTCATGCGTCCACCTCCTCCGGTGCGACGAGCATCGAGGCGTGCGGATCAAACGGGCATCCGCCGTTCAGGTGGGCCTCGTACTCGGCGCGGAAATACTTCAGCGACGACTGGATGGGCATGGCCGCCCCGTCGCCCAGCGCACAGAACGACTTTCCGAGCACGATGTCGGATATGTCGAGCAGCTTGCCGAGGTCCTCGGCGGTGCCCCGGCCGTTCTCGAGCCGGTGGTAGATCTGCTTGAGCCAGTAGGTGCCCTCCCGGCACGGCGTGCATTTCCCGCAGGACTCGTGGGCGTAGAAATCGGTCCAGCGCGCCACCGCCCGCACCACACACGTCGTCTCGTCGAAGATCTGCAATGCCTTGGTGCCCAGCATCGATCCTGCGCCGGCCACCCCCTCGTAGTCCAACGGGATGTCGAGGTGTTCCGCGGTGAGCAGCGGCGTCGAGGAACCGCCCGGGGTCCAGAACTTCAGTTCGTGGCCCGCGCGGACCCCGCCGGCGTAGGACAGCAACTCCCGCAGGGTGATCCCCAGCGGCGCCTCGTACTGGCCCGGCGTAGTGACGTGCCCGGACAGCGAGTACAACGTGAAGCCGGGGGACTTCTCCGACCCCATGGACTTGAACCAGTCCACCCCGCCGAGCACCACCGGCGGCACCGACGCGATGGATTCGACGTTGTTGACGACCGTCGGGCACGCGTACAGGCCGGCGACGGCGGGAAACGGTGGACGCAGGCGGGGTTGGCCGCGGCGGCCCTCCAGCGAATCCAGCAGGGCGGTCTCCTCACCGCAGATGTAGGCGCCCGCCCCGGCGTGCACGATGAGTTCCAGGTCGAACCCGGACCCGCCGATGTCGCGGCCCAGATAACCGGCCGCGTACGCCTCGGCGACGGCGGCCTGCAGCCTGCGCAGCACCGGGACCACCTCGCCGCGCAGGTAGATGAACGCGTGGTTGGCGCGGATGGCGTACGCCGCGATGATCGCCCCCTCGACCAAAAAGTGCGGGGTGGTCAGCATCAGCGGAATGTCTTTGCAGGTACCGGGTTCGGACTCGTCGGCGTTGACCACCAGGTAGTGCGGCTTGGCGCCGGCGCCGGTGGCGTCTTGAGGTATGAACGACCACTTGGTCCCGGTGGGGAACCCCGCCCCGCCGCGGCCCCGCAGCCCGGAATCCTTCACCAGCGCGATGACGTCGTCGGGCGGCATGGCCAGCGCCTTGTCCAGGGCGCGGTAGCCGTCGTGGCGGCGGTAGGTCTCCAGCGACCAGGGCTCATCTTCGTCCCAGAATCGGCTCAACACCGGGGTCAGCGCGGTCACCGGGCATCTCCCTCGTTCGACGTCATGCCGAGTGCCTGGGCCACCCGCAGCCCGGCGAGTGTCGGGGCGCCCGGGCCGGTCTGATCGGGTGCCCGGTCGGGGTCGGGCAGGCCGGCCAGGGTGCGCGAGGTTTCGGCGAACGAGCAGATCCGGCCGCCGCGGGTCGCGGTCACCGACTGGTCGGTGCGCAGGCGGTCGACGAGATCCCTGGCGCTGGAGGGGGTTTGGTTGTCGAAGAACTCCCAGTTCACCATCACCACCGGCGCGTAGTCGCAGGCGGCGTTGCATTCGAGGTGCTCGAGGGTGATCTGGTCGTCCTCGGTCGTCTGTCCCGGCTGCACGTCGAGATGCCGCTCGAGCGTCTCGAGGATGGCGTCGCCGCCCATGATCGCGCACAGGGTGTTGGTGCACACGCCCACCAGGTACTTGCCGGTGGGGGTGCGGCGGTACATCGAGTAGAACGTCGCGACCGCGGTGACCTCGGCCTCGGTCAGGCCGAGTTGCGCTGCGCAGAACGAAATTCCGGCCGCGGTCAGGTAACCGTCCTGCGCCTGGACCAGGTGCAGCAGCGGCAACAGGGCCGAGCGGGACTGCGGATAGCGCGCGATGATCGCCGCGGCGTCCTCGCTCAACCGGCCGGCCACCTCCGACGGGTAGGTCAGCGGACCCCCGATGGGCGGGCCCGGCTCGTCGGGGCGCGGGCCCAGCGTGAGATCGACGGTGCGGTTGTTGATCGGCTGGCTCTCGGTCATCGGTCCACCCCGCCCATCACGGGGTCGATCGAGGCGACCGCCGAGATCAGATCGGCGACCATGCCGCCCTCGCACATCGCCGCCACCGCTTGCAGATTGGTGAACGACGGGTCGCGGTAGTGCACCCGGTAGGGCCGGGTGCCGCCGTCGGAGACCATGTGCACGCCGAGCTCACCGCGCGGGGACTCGACCGCGACGTAGCACTGGCCGGCGGGCACCCGGATGCCCTCGGTCACCAGCTTGAAGTGATGGATCAGGCCCTCCATCGAGCGCCCCATGATGCGGGCGATGTGCTCGGGGCTGTTGCCCAGCCCGTCGGGACCCAGCGTCAGATCGGCGGGCCAGGCCAGCTTCTTGTCCTCGATCATCACCGGTCCCGGCCGCAGCCGGTCGAGGCACTGTTCGACGATCTTCAGCGACTGCTTCATCTCCTCCACCCGGATGACGTAGCGGTCGTAGCAATCGCAGTTGGTGCCGGTGATGACGTCGAATTCGTAGGTCTCGTAACCGCAGTAGGGCTGCGCCTTGCGCAGGTCGTGCGGCAGGCCGGTGGCGCGCAGCACCGGGCCGGTGACGCCGAGCGCCATGCAGCCGGTCAGGTCCAGGAACCCGATGCCGACGTTGCGCGCCTTCCAGATCGGGTTGTCCCGCAGCAGCGCCTCGAACTCGCCCAGCCGGCCCGGCAACAGTTTCAGCAGCGCGGCCACCTGCTCGACGGCGCCGTCGGGCAGATCGGCGGCCAGCCCGCCGGGCCGGATATAGGCGTGGTTCATCCGCAACCCGGTGATGGCCTCGAACACCGTGAGCACCTCTTCGCGCTCGCGGAAGCCGTAGAACATCGCGCTCATCGCGCCGAGTTCCATGCCGCCGGTGGCCAGTGCCACCAGATGGCTGGAGATCCGGTTGAGTTCCATCAACATCACCCGGATGACGCTGGCGCGTTCGGGAATCTCGTCGGTGATGCCCAGCAGCTTCTCGACGCCGAGGCAGTACGCGGTCTCGTTGAAGAACGGGGACAGGTAATCCATCCGGGTGACGAACGTGACGCCCTGGGTCCAGTTGCGGTACTCGAGATTCTTCTCGATCCCGGTGTGCAGATAGCCGATCCCGCAGCGCGCCTGAGTGACGGTCTCGCCCTCGATCTCGAGCACCAGTCGCAGCACGCCGTGCGTCGACGGGTGCTGGGGTCCCATATTGACCACGATGCGTTCACCGGCGGACTGGTCCGCCGATTCCTTGGCCAGCGCGACGATCTCGTCCCAGTCCTGGCCGCCCAGGGTGACGGTGCGTTCGGTGGTGTCGGTCATGTCAGTGGTAGGCCCTGCGTTCGTCGGGCGGCGGAATCTGTGCGCCGTGGTACTCCACGGGCACGCCGCCGAGCGGGTAGTCCTTGCGTTGCGGATGCCCGACCCAGTCGTCGGGCATCTCGATGCGGGTGAGCGCGGGGTGGCCATCGAAGATGATCCCGAAGAAGTCGTAGGTCTCTCGTTCGTGCCAGTCCACGGTCGGGTAGACCGAAAACAACGACGGCACATGGGGATCGGCGTCCGGGCAGGTCGTCTCGAGCTGGATGCGTCGATTGTGCGTGATCGACATCAGCGGATACACCGCGTGCAACTCGCGGCCCTCGTCGCCGGGGTAGTGCACGCCCGAAACCCCGGCGCACAGTTCGAAGCGCAAGGCGGCGTCATCGCGCAGCGCCCGGGCGACCTGCGGCAGGTGCTCGCGGCGAAGCTCCAGCGTCAGCTGGTCGCGGTGCACGACGACGCGTTCGACCGCCTCCCGGAACGTGGTCCCGAGGACCTCCACCAGGCGGTCGACGACCTCGTCGAAGTAACCGCCGTAGGGTCGCGGGCTGCTGCCGGGCAGTGCCACCTCGCGGATCAGCCGCCCGTAACCGGAGGTGTCGCCGGTGCCCTCGGGACCGAACATGCCGGTGCGGACCTCGATCACCTCGGGGTCGGCCGGATCGTACGGACTCATCGCAACAATCCCTTGAGCTCGATGGTGGGCGGCGAGTCCAGGGCGGCCCGTTCGGCGGCGGCGATGACCTCGTCGCGGTGCACGCCCAGCGGCATCTCGGCGATCTTGGCGTGCAGGGTCAACAGCGCGTTGAGCAGCATCTCCGGGCGCGGCGGGCAGCCCGGCAGGTAGATGTCGACGGGCACCACATGGTCGACGCCCTGCAGGATCGCGTAGTTGTTGAACATCCCGCCGGAGGATGCGCACACCCCCATCGCCAGCACCCACTTGGGCTCGACCATCTGGTCGTAGACCTGCCGCAGCACCGGCGCCATCTTCTGGCTGACCCGCCCGGCCACGATCATCAGGTCGGCCTGCCGTGGGGTGGCCGAGAACCGTTCCATCCCGAACCGGGCGATGTCGAACCGCGGTCCCGCGGTGGCCATCATCTCGATGGCGCAGCAGGCCAGCCCGAAGGTCGCCGGCCACAGCGAGCCTTTGCGCACGAAGCCCGCCGCCTTCTCCACCGTGGTGAGCAGGATCCCACCGGGCAGTTGTTCCTCTAGTCCCAATTCAAGCCTCCCCGCCGCCATTCGTACGCGTAGGCGACCGACACGTTGAAGATGAACAGCGCCACGGCGATCACCCCGAACAGCCCGAGGCTGTCGAAGGCGACGGCCCACGGGTAGAGGAAGACGATCTCGATGTCGAAGATGATGAACGACATGGCCACCAGGTAGAACTTGATGGGAAAGCGGCCGCTGCCGGCGTCCTGCGGTGCCGGTTCGATCCCGCATTCGTAGGCCATGACCTTGGCGCGGTTGAACCGGCGGGGGCCGATCACCAGCGCTATCCCGACCGATCCCACCGCGAAGGCGGCGGCGATGGCCCCCAGAATCAGGATCGGCGTATAGAGCTCCATGGGTACTGCTGCGCTCCCTCGCTCGGGCTGTCGATGTGAGCTATCACACAGCCTAGCGATCTTGACCGTCGCCCCGGCGCATTTTGGATAGGATCGTCACAACCACGCAGGAAACGCCCAGAAAGTCCCGGCCCGGCGTCAAAGGGTAAGGGCGGCAAAATATTTCGCGCGGTGATTCCGACCGCTCGGTGTCCTGCTGAGGGCCCCGCTCAGGACGTGCGGGCGCGCAACAAACCCACCACGGCCTCACCCAGCACAATGGGGTCGATCGGGTGTGGAACGGCGGCCTCCGCGCGCGACCACTTCGCCAGCCAGGCGTCGTCGCGCCGGCCCGTCAGGACCAGGATCGGCGGGCAGACGTCCAGCTCGTCCTTGAGTTGCTTGGCGATTCCCATCCCACCCGCCGGCGTGGCCTCACCGTCGAGGATCGCCAGGTCGATGCCGCCGGCGTCCATCTGCTGGATGACGACGGGTTCGGTGGCGACCTCGAGATAGCTCAGCTCGGGCAGGTCGGGGTGTACCCGTTTGCCCAGCGCCAGCAAGACCTGCTCGCGGGTGCGGGGGTTGTCGCTGTACACCAGCACGCGCACGGAAGTGTCGGCCACGACGCCGATGCTACGGCGATATTCGTTCGGCCTGCGGGCTTTTGACGCCGCGCGTCCGTCGCTACAGCAGCGGGGCCATGTCCTTGGGATCGAAATACTCGTCGATCCGACTGATCAGGCCGTCGGTGGCCAGCTTGATCACGATGCCGACCCGCAACGCGATGGTGGCGCCGTTGGTGCCGGTGGCGTGCAGGATGTGCTGCTGGACGAAGCCGGATTCGAAGATTTGACGGTCGAAGATCTCGTAGCGGCGCGCGGTGGTGCGGTTGATGAACCAGGTGATGACCCGCAGCGCCCGGGCCCGGTCATTGTCGGCGGCGTCGCCGCTGTGCCACACCGCGATGTCGTCGTCGAATAGTTGCTCGATCGTCGCGATATCGGTCTGCTCGATCGCCCGGAACAACCTGTCGGCCACGTCGATGATGGCGGCTTCGTCGGGGACGGGCATTTGCTCACTCCTGCTCGTAGCCGGGATGCGCGGCGGCCAACCGATGGCTCACCACCGTGCGCAGGCCCGCCAGCACCTCGTCGGGGTGCTCGTCATGCTCGCCGGCCCGGATCGCGGCGGCCAGCGCGGCCTCGTCAGCGGCGCCGAGGGCCGCCAGCGCCGCGTCGACCTGCTCGGCGCCGGGCCCCTCGAGCTCGCGGACCACCATGCGCAGCGCGTTGGCCGCGACCCGGGCGTGGAAGTTCACCTGTCCCTCTCCGCCAGGACGATCGGGTCGGGTGGCCTCGCGGACATCGCCGTCGAGGAAGTCGGCGACGGCGGCGACGAGTTCGGCCGCGGTGGGCCGGCCGTGCAGGGTCATGACGCCTCCATCAGGTTGAGCAGGTCCCACTCCGTCTCGCAGACCCGGCGGCCGATGGTCGCCAGCTCGACCGACGGGGACTCGCCGGAGAGGTGCCGCTCGGCCTGGAACCGGCAGATCACCCCCCACCGCAGGGTGGCCAGCACCAGCCACCAGCGAAACGCCGCCCGGTCGATGGCCGCGCCGCCGGCCGCCTCGTAGGCGGTCAGGAACTCCTCGATGCTGCCCAGGCCGCCGGCACCGCGTTCCTTCGGTGCGCCGAACCGCCAGGCCCGGATGCAGAACCAGGCGAGATCCTCGACCGGGTCGCCGGCGTGCACCAGTTCCCAGTCGAGCACCGCGGCCAGGCGCGAGCCCTCGACGATGAGGTTGCCCATCCGGAAGTCACCGTGCACCAGGGTGGGGGTCGCGGTGGCCGGGCGATGACGCTCCAACCACCGGAACGCGAACTCGAACGTGGCGGTGGTGTCGTTCATGGCGTCGAGTTCGGCGCGTGCTGCCGCCACCGCGTCCTCGGCACCGAGATCGGCGGCGGCCGGGTCGATCCGGTGGATCCTGGCCAGCGCGTCCGCGCATTGGCGCAGCAGCGCGGCCCGGCCCGCGTCGTCGAGCCCGCGGTAGATCCGTCGGACGATGGTCTCCCCGCCGATGGCCGTGCAGATCAGATACGGATTGCCCAGCGGAGCAACGGAGTTCGACGCCGCGATGATCTCCGGTACCGGGGCGCCCTGTTCGGCGGCCAACGCCTGGACCCGGGCCTCGAGTTCCATGCTGGCATGGATCTCCTCGGCCGGCCCGGTGCGCAGGATCAGGGCCCGCGCCCCGGCGTCGGTGCGCGCGGTGAACGACCAGGTGGTGCGGCTCGCGCCGCCGGTCAGCCGGGTCAGGTCGTCGATCTCGGCGCCCAGGATGGCGCCGAGTTCTGCCGCCAGACTCATTTGCGGCCGAACTTGAGCATGCGCTGGGCGACGCGGCGGATCTGAATCTCCTCGGCGCCCTCGGTGATTCGGTAGCGGCGGTGGTGTCGGTAGATGTGCTCGAACGGCTCGTGGCGGCTGTAGCCCAGCCCGCCGTGGATCTGCATGGCGCGGTCGGCGGCCTCGCACACCAGGCGGTTGGCGCGGTAGTTGGCCATCGAGACCTTGTCGGAGACCTCCATGTGGTGATCGCGATCCAGATGCCAGGCCGCGTAGTACACCAGCAGCCGCACCATCTGCGCCTCGGTCTGCAGCTCGGCCAGCGGCCACTGCACGGCCTGGTTCACCGACAGCGGCTTGCCGAAGACGATGCGCTCCCCGGCGTAGGCGGCCGCGCGGTCGATGCAATACTGCGCGGCACCCAGGCTGGAGGCGGCCTGCCGAATCCGGTTCTCGTGCAGGAAGGTCTGACCGACCTCGAGCCCGCGGTCCACCTCGCCGAGCACCGCTTCCGCCGGCACCCGGACATCCTTGAGTTCGACCTCGGCGTGGTCGCTGGGCATGTTGAAGGTCCACCAGTAGTACGGGACCTCGAAACCCTCGGCGTCGCAGGGCACCAGGAACGCCGTGATGCCGGTGGCCTGCCCGGCCTCACCGGAGGTGCGGGCGAAGATGAGGTCGTGGGTGGCGCGGTGCACGCCGGTGTTCCAACGTTTGGTGCCGTTGATGACCCAGTCGTCGCCGTCGCGGACGGCGCGGGTCTCCAGCCAGGTGGCGTCGCTGCCGTGGTTGGGTTCGCTCAACCCGAACGCCATCGACTTCTCACCGGTGATCAGCGCCTCGCACCAGTCCGCGCGCTGGGCCTCGGTGCCGAACCGCGACATCATGATGACCTGCGGGAAGTTGCCGACGATCGAGGACTCGTCCTGCAGGTCGTTGTGCAGGCCGAGTCCCTTGTGCGCCAGGTGCTCTCGGATGACGGCCATGTCGAGGTTGCTGCCGCCGCGGCCGCCGAACTCGGTGGGCAGGCCGTAGCGCAGCCAGCCCGCCCGGTCGGCGCGGCGGCGCATCTCGTCGAGCAGGTCCTCCCACTCGCGGTTGGGGATGCCGCCGTTGTCCAGATCGGTGCGCGCGAACTCCCGGCGCCGATCGAAGTACTGCATGTTCTCGCGTTCCAGCGGCTTGATCTCGGCCTCGATGAAGGCGTCCATCTCGGCGAGCAGACCGGGCAGATGATCCGGCAGGGTGAAATCCACGACTGACTCCTCGGGTAACTCTGGTTAGCGACCGTACAGCGTCTTTCGCCAGATGGTCGCCAGGGTGTGTACGGCATCGTCGTCGGTGCTGCGGACGCCCAGTGCGGCGGCGTCGGGGCGCAGGTAGACGGTGGTGAACTGTTCGAACATCAACGCGATGGCCAACGCCAGGTGGTCGGGATCGAGGTCGTCGGCGTACCCCTGCTCGCGTGCGGCGCGCACCGAAGCCCGCACGATATCCATCCCGAACCGCCGAAACGCGTTCTGCACCTCGGCGAATCGGGGCTGACCCGCCCCGAGTTGGTCGACGGCCACCATGATGCCGATGTTCTGTTTGAACATGTTCCAGTAGCCGGTGACCGCGGTGGTGAAGAACTCGGTGTCGTCGGCGGATTCGGGCAACCGCAGGTCGGTGCCCGACGGCGCGACGATATCCTGCAGGAAGCTCTGCGCCAGCGCCGCCAGCAGGTCCTCCTTGTCGTCGAAGTAGCGGTAGAACGCCGCCGACGACTTGCCGGCGGCGGAGGTGATATCGGCCAGTGTGGTGGCGTGAAAGCCGCGCTCGGCGAACAGTTTCCGGGCCGCATGCTCGAGGGCGGCCCGGGTTTGCTGTCCCTTGCTGGACAGCGTGCGCGCGGTCATCAGCCGCCGATCCGGTCACCGGCCCGCAGCAGCGAACTCGGCAGCTCGTGGCCGATCAGCCGCTGCGCGACCCCGGCCGCCTCGATAGTTCGGTCCAGATCCAGACCGGTGTCGATGTCGCTGTCGCGCAGCAGGTACACCAGGTCTTCGGTGGCGATGTTGCCGCTGGCCCCGGGCGCGAATGGGCAACCGCCCAGGCCGCCGACCGAGGCGTCGAGACGGGTCACCCCGGCCTGCACGGCCGCGTACGCGCTGGCCAGGCCGGCCCCGCGGGTGTTGTGGAAGTGCGCGCCCAGCGGGGTATCACCGATGATCTGCTGGACCTGGGTGAGCAGGGTGCCGACCCGGCGGGGCGTGGCGGTCCCGATGGTGTCGGCGATCGCGATGCGGTCCACGCCGAGATCGCAGGCGGCCGTGACGATGTCGAGCACCCGCTGCGGGGGCGTGGGGCCGTCGAACGGGCAGTCCCAGGCGGTCGCGACGATGACCTCCAGCTTCGCCTCGTTGTCCCGGGCGATCCGCAGGACGTCGGCGATTGCGACGGTGGCCTCCTCGGTGCCCCGACCCACGTTGGCGCGGCTGTGCGAATCGGCGGCCGACACCACGTATTCGATCGAGTTCAGGCCCGCGGCGATGGCGCGCCGGGCACCGTTGGGGCTGGCGACCAGCGCGGAGAACTCGACATCGAAGTGCGGCGCGCTGAAGCGTTTGAGCTCGGCGGCGAACTGTTCGGCGTCGGCCAGCGCCGGCACCTTCGACGGCGAGACGAAGGCGGTGGCCTCGATCTCGCGCACCCCGGTGGCGACCACCGCCTCGAGCAGTTCAACCTTGGCGTCCAACGAGATCGGCTCTTCGATCTGCAGGCCGTCACGCAGCGCGACCTCGCGGATGGTGACCTGGCCGGGTAAGTCGCTCATAGCACCCCCTCGGTGTGCAGCTTCTCGAGTTCGGCGGCGCTGCGACCGAGCAGACCCCGGTAGATCTCGTCGTTGTGCTGACCCGGCCGCGCGGACCCCGCCGACCGGATGGTCCCCGGCGATTCGGAGAGCACCGGCACCACTCCCGGCCCCTTGACGTTGCGCCCGATGCGCTCGTCGAAGTGGTCGGCGATCATCCCGCGCGCGTTGAGCTGCGGATCGGCCACCACCTCGGCGACGGTGTTGATGGGTCCGGAAATGACTCCGGCCTGCGACAGGGTGTCGATGATCTCGCCCGGTGGGCGTTGCGCGGCCCACTCGCCGATGATCTTGTCGAGTTCGTCCTGATTGCGGCCGCGCGCGACATGGTTGACGAAGCGGTCGTCGTCTGCCAGTTCCGGCCGGCCCATGGCCCCGCACAGCCGGCGGAACACCGTGTCCTGGTTGGCGGCGATCACCACCCAGCTGCCGTCCGCGCTGCGGTAGATGTTCGACGGGGCGATGCCTTCGAGCCGGGTGCCCGACGGGCCGCGGACCACGCCGCCGATGTCGTAGTCGGGAATGGTGGATTCCTGGATGGCCAAACAGGATTCGGTCAGCGCCGCATCGACGATCTGCCCGGTCCCGGTGACGGTGCGCCGATACAGCGCCGCCAGGGCGCCTTGGGCGGCGAACATGCCCGCCAGGCTGTCGCCCAGCGACAGCGCGAGCCGCGGCGGCGGCCCGCCGGGGAAGCCGTTCATGTGCCGCAGGCCGCTGGCCGCCTCGGCCACCGAGGCGTAGCCGGCCTTGTGGGCCTCGGGCCCGGTCTGGCCGTAGCCGGACACCCGCACCAAGATGATGCCGGGATTGCGTTCGGCCAGCACGTCGTAGCCCAGGTCCCACTTCTCCAGCGTGCCCGGCCGGAAGTTCTCGACGATGATGTCGGACTTGTCGACCAGGTCCAGGAAGAGCTCGCGGCCCGCCGCCTCCCGCAGGTTCAGCGTCACGGCCTTCTTGTTGCGGGCGTGCACGGTCCAGAAGAAGTGCTCGCCGTCGAGTTCGGCCTGCCCCCAGGTGCGCAGCGGGTCCGGCGCGCCGGGCGGCTCGATCTTGACGACCTCGGCACCCATGTCGCCGAGCAGCCGACCCGCGAACGGGCCGGAGATCAGCGTGCCGACCTCGATGACCCGGATGCCGTCCAGCGGGCCGGCCGGGGTCACGGTGTCTCCAGGGAGAAGCCGTGCCGGTGCAGCCAGTCGGTGCTGATCCCGACCGCCTCGCGCAGTGTGTCGCGCTGGTCCGGGCCCGCGTAATAGTGGTTGGCCCCGGCGATCTCGTGCATCTCCTTGTCGGGGTGCCCGATCGCCTCGAACAGCCGGCGGGTGTGGCTCGGGGTGCACGCGTCGTCGGCCAGGTTGCCGATCACCAGCGCGGGGATGGCGATATCCGGTCCGGCCTTGACCGCGTCGCCGTTGGCGTCGTCGTAGCTCCACTGCGACAGCCAGCTGCGCAGCGTGCAGAACCGGGCGAGGCCGACGGGGGAGTTGTTGACCACCTGCGGGTCGCCCAGGTAGCAGGTGCCGGGCTTGCGGTCGTTGGGGTCGACGGTCGGATCCAGCCAGCGCGGATCGGCCATGGTGCCGTGCACGACGAAGGCGAACTCGTCCTCGGGGCGCCCGGCCGCCTCGAGCTCGGCGAGCTTTTCCTTGACCCACTTGGTGATTCGCCGGTTACGGGCGATCTGCGCGTCGCGGTACCGGTCCAGGAACTCCGGGGTGTAGGGCGGCTGGTTCGGGTTGTCGGGGTTGTAGAGGTCCAACTCCGGGTCGCGCTTGCCGGGGTCGTTCTCGTCGAGGATGGAGGCGTCGAGCCATTCGGTCATGGTGCCGTGGCGGCTGACGTGCGCCGCGAGCAACATGATGCCGTCGGCCGGGGTCAGCCCCAGCTTGGTCAGGTCCGGGCCGTCGCCGGACGGGCTCGCGGTCACCGTCGGGTGCTGCGCCTGCTGTTGGTAGAACACCGACAGCGAACCGCCGCCGCTCCAACCGGCCAGCACCACCTTCGAATAGCCCAGACGGTTCTTGGCGTCCTTGATGCACTCGCCGAGATCCTCGACCACCTTCTCCATCAGGAGCGCGGAGTCGGTGCCGCGGAAGCGGCTGTTGCAGTAGATGACGTGGTGCCCGGCGCGGGCCAACCCGTTGATCATCGGCAGGTAGGCCCCGCCGCCGATGGGGTGCATGAAGATCAGCACCGTGTCCGACGGCCTGTCCTTGGGCTTGAGCAGGTAGCTCTCCAACACCACCAGTTCGGCGACGCCGCCGTACACGTCGCGCACCCCCGAGGTGTTCTGGTAAGCAACCAGATACGGGATCCGGTCGTACTCGAACTTGGTGCGGGTCTCGGCGTTGGTCGTTTCGGTGCTCGTCATCTCAGTGTTGCCCCAGATCGTTGGCGAGGATTTCGGCGGACGGAATCAGGCGTCGGCGGGTGTCGATGGCGATCACCGACCAGTCCACGCGGTCGTAGTCGTCGAACTTGCGGCGCGCCCGTTCGCGGGCCTTCTCCGGCGCGCCGTGGTGAACCCCTTGGGGCGCATGAGAAACCAGTCCCGGCGGCATCGGAATGCCGTAGAGCGTCCCGCCGTGGAAGAACGCGATCTCGTCGTAGTCGACATTGCGGTGGTACCACGGGGTGCGTTCGGTGCCGGGGACGGTCTCGGCCGGCTTGGGCAGGAAGTTCATCACGTAGACGCCGGTGGCCTGCATGAACAGGTGCACCGTCGGCGGCAGATGGACGCTCTCGGAGGTGATGACCGTGTAGTCCTCGATGTTGAAGGTGAACGGGAAGTTGTCCCCGCGCCACCCCTCCACATCGAGCGGATGATGTTGGTAGAAGAGCGATGTGGGGCCGCCGTCGTGCATGAGGCGGACCTCGTACTCGCCGTCGACGTGCGGGCCCTCGCCATCGTCGATCGGCTGCGGGTCGGGGATGGTGGCCTGCGCGGGGTCAAACGGGAAGTGCCGGCCGAGGGTACCGGCCGGCGGCACCCGGAACTCCTCGGTGGCCTGGATCATCAGCAGGGTGGTCTCGGCGGCCGGAATCTGGCGCCAGGTGCAGGCCTTCGGGATGTAGACCCAGTCGCCCGCGCGGTAGTCCAACGGTCCGAGTTCGGTCTCCAGTCGGCCGGTGCCCGTGTGCACGAAGAACAGCAGGTCGCCGTCGACGTAGCGCACGAAGAACGGCATCTCCTCGGTGCGGCGGCTCAACAGCACCTGACAGTCGGCGTTGGAGAACATCAGCAGGGGAGTGCCCTGCGGATCGGTGGCGTCGGCCGGCTTGAGTTCGGAACTGAGCACGTCGGTGGGGCGCAGCGGTCCGACGGTGCGATAGGCGGTCGGGTCGTTGCGGCGGTACATGTTGGCGGTCCGCCCGACGAAGCCGCCGCGGCCGAGTTCGTCGTCCTTGAGCCCGTCGAGATCGGCGTGGACGCGCTTGGGTGTTTTGCCTTTGCGCAGGTGGACGAAGGATTCCATGCGTGTGCTCCTCGGTCAGCAGAAGTGAAACTGACTTTACTTTCACCCTCCTGCCGGGTCAACCCCACCCTGCGATTCTGGCGTGATCGGCCACGGTCAGCATGGGAAATCACGCCGAAATCGCTTAGGGGCGGACACCCAGGGAGGGACGCTCAGGGGCGGAGCATGAATTGCAAGAACCGCTCGCGCTGCGCGGCGCCCAGCGGGTGGGTCCTGCCGCCGGCGATCTGCAGGAAGCCGAGGCCCGCGGCGAAGGTGGTCTGCGCCCGCAACTCCGCCTCCTCGGGGGTGAAGTCCAGGTCGGCGAACGCCTGCCGCACCGTGCGGATGACCCGGCGGTCGGCGGCCGCCACGCTGGCGGCGACGTTGGGGTCGGTGCGCGCCCATTCCCGCATGGCCCGCTCCAGCTTCCAATGCCGCGGACTGACCAGGGCCTTGATCATCATCGACAGCCGCTCGGCCGGCGGTTGCTCGCGGATCTCTTGGTAGACCCGGTGCTCCTCGCCGCGCTGTTCGGCCCAGGCTTCGAGCAGCGCACTGCGGTAGCCGGCCATGTCGGGAAAGTGCCAGTAGAAACTGCCCTTGGTGACGCCCAACCCCGCGCAGAGCCGGTCGATCTTGAGCGCCTGCAGACCGTCCTCGGCGATCAGCGTGTAGCCGGCCTGCAGCCAGTCGTCCACGGAGAGGCGGGGGTTGCCGGTCGCACGCGGGGCCATGCCTGGCAGCCTACGGCCGAAGCGCCGCCGGGGTGCTGAGGTCCTACTTCAGCTCGGTCGAGGACAGCCCGAGCAGTCGACGGGCCACCACCAACTGCTGAATCTGCTGGGTGCCCTCGAAGATGTCCAGGATCTTCGAGTCCCGCGCCCACTTCTCCAGCAGGGTCTGCTCGGAATAGCCGGTGGTGCCGGCCAATTCGACGGACTTCAGCGTGATGTCGCTGGCCACGCGGGCGGCCTTGGCCTTACCCATCGAGGCTTCCTTGGAGTTGGGGATGCGGTTGTCGGCCTGCCACGCCGACCGCACGGTCAGCAGGTAACCGGCCTCCCAGTCGGCCTCCATCCGCAGGAACTCTGCGGCCGGGGCGCTCTGCGCGTGCGCGGGCTTGTCGTAGGAGATCTCGATGCCGGCGTCGGTGAGCAGCTTGCGCAACTCCTCGAGTGCGGCGCGGGCCACGCCCACGGCCATCGCGGCCACGATGGGACGGGTGTTGTCGAAGGTCTCCATGACCCCGGCAAAACCCTTCTCCACGTGGATCTCCGGGTCGCCGAGCAGGTTGTCCTTCGGGATGCGGGCGTTGTCGAAGCGAATCACCGCGGTGTCGGAGGCCTTGATGCCCAGCTTGCGTTCGAGCCGCTCGACGATCACGCCGGGATGCTCACGCGGCACGATGAACGACTTGATGGCCGCGCGGCCCTTCGACTTGTCCAGCGTCGCCCACACCACGATGTGGGTGGCCCGGGACCCGGCCGTCACGAAGATCTTCTCGCCGTTGATGACGTACTCGTCACCGTCGAGGGTCGCCGTCGTCGTCACCGCCGCGGAGTCCGAGCCGAAGCCGGGCTCGGTGATGGCCATGGCGGCCCACACGTTCTTGCCGAGGCGTTCCAACTGCTCGGGGGTGGCCACCGAGGAAATGGCCGCATTGCCCAGCCCCTGCCGCGGCACCGACAGCAGCAGCGCGATGTCGCCCCAGCTGATCTCCAGGGCGTTGAGCAGCGCGGACATGTTGGCGCCGTTGACGTTTGTTTTCTTGCCGTCGTGGGCGCCGTCGGCGAACGCGTCGGCCCCGGCGAAGGAGATGGTCTTGGCCTCCGAGATGCCCTCGAACAGGTCGGCCAGGGTGTCGAGCTCGACGGGGTAGGCGTGCTCCTTGACGTCGTACTTGCGCGAGATGGGGCGCAGCATCTCGGCCGCACCCTGGTGGCCCTTCTCGATGACGGCCTGCAGCTTCTTGGGCATTTCCAGATTGATTGCCATGATCTTCAGTCCCTTTCAGCGGACGCCCCTAGAGGACGACCACGCCCTCCGCGACGCCGATGGCCCGCAGATCGCGGTACCACCGCTCGACCGGGTGTTCCTTGGTGTAGCCGTGTCCGCCGAGCAACTGGACGCCGTCCAGGCCGATCTGCATGCCCTTGTCGGCGGCGAGCTTGCGGGCCAGCGCCGCCTCCCGGGCGAACGGCAGGCCCTGCTCCGCGCGGGATGCACCCCGCCAGGTGATCAGGCGCAGACCGTCGAGTTCGATGGCGATGTTGGCGCACATGAACGCCACCGACTGGCGGTGGGCGATCGGCTCGCCGAAGGCCTCTCGCTCCTTGACGTAGGGGATGACGTAGTCGAGCACCGCGTGCGAGGTGCCGACGGCCAGGGCGGCCCAGCCCAGTCGGGACAGCGCGATGGCCTCGGAGTAGTTGCGGTCGTGCTCGGCCTCCGCGACGTCCTCGCCGAGGCGCGCCGACAGCGGCACGGACACCTTGTCGAGTTCGACCTGACCGAGGGCGGCGGCGCGAATGCCCATGCTGGGGTCGGCCTTGACGGTCAGCCCCTTGGTGCCCGCCTCGACGATGAACAGCGTGGGCTTGCCGTTGAGTTGCGCTGCGATGACGAACATTTCGGCGTCGACGGCGGCCGGCACCAACGACTTCACCCCGTCCAAGCGGTACCCGCTTGGCGTGCGCACCGCGGTGGTCTTCAGCGCGGTCGGGTCGAACAGCGGCAGCGGTTCGGCGATGGCCAGGCACGCCTGCGGCACGTTTTCGCCGGCGAACTCGCTCAGGTAGGTCGCCTGCTGATCGGCGCTGCCCCAATGGGTCAGGGCCGACGCGACGCCGCCGGGCGCCAGGATCGGCAGCGCCAGCCCCATGTCGCCGTAGGCCAGGGCCTCGGCGACCAGCGCGTTGGTGACCGTGGCGCGGTGCTCGGCGATGCCGTCGAAGTCCTCGGGGATGTTGATCGCGGTGACGCCCAGCTCGGCGGCCTTGGCCAGCAGTTCGGGCGGGTAGGTCGCGGCCTCGTCGGCCTCGAGCGCGGCCGGGCGCAGGATCTCCTCGGCGAACTCGCCGACCGTGTCGACGATCATCTGCTGGTCGTCATCGGGGGTCAGGTCGAAGTAGTCCGAACCCTTTTGTGCCCCATTGGTTTCCAACCGGGTGGGCGCCTTCCCGAGCCCCTGGATGCGCTTGAACTGGCGGGTGGAGGCGCCGGCCGCGGAGAACGCGGACCTGACGCCGTAGCGCAGTCCGCGGTTCAACGGGTCGCGCAGGTTGTACTTGTCCAGGAACTCCTGGCCGACGATCGGGGTGATCAGAGCCAGCCCGATGTCGGTGGCGGTGCGCTTGTGCTTCTGCAGACCGACGGCGCTCTCGTGGCGGGTGGAATTGGTGGTCATGGGTCAGCACCTCAAAGGGGGTTGGGGAGCAGGTGTGAACAACCGTATCTTACTCCAAAGTAAGGTACGGCTCCTTTGTTAGGTAATTCACACCGCGCGCAGGCGCTGCACCACCTGGTCGTGCACCAGTCCATTGGTCGCCAGGGCGCTGCCGTGATGCGGACCGTCGCGGCCATCGACGCTGGTGAAGCGGCCGCCGGCCTCGCGGACGATGATGTCCAGCGGAGCCAGGTCCCACAGCTTCACCTCCGGTTCCACCGCGATGTCGACGGCGCCCTCGGCCACCAGGCAGTAGGACCAGAAGTCGCCGTACGCCCGTACCCGCCAGACCTCGTCGGTGAGGGCCACGAACCGCTCCCGGCCGTCCTCCCAGCCGGTGGTCAGATCCGAGTAGGACAGACTCGCCGCGCTCAGGTCGGACACGCCGGACACCGACAACCGCCGGGTGCGGCCGTGGAACGAGCCGTGGGCGCCCTCGCCCCGGGCGGCCCACCACCGCCGGCCCAGCGCGGGTGCGCTCACCACGCCGACCACGGGCACGCCGTCGTCGAGCAGGGCCAGCAGGGTGCACCACACCGGCACCCCGCGCACGAAGTTCTTGGTGCCGTCGATCGGGTCGATGACCCACTGCCGGCCCTCGCGCAGCGGTTCACCGCCGAACTCCTCGCCGAAGATGGCGTCGCCGGGCCGCTCGCGGGTCAGGGCGCCACGCAATTCGGTCTCGGCGGACTCGTCGGCGTCGGTGACCGGGGTGAGGTCGGGCTTGGTGTCGATGCGCAGGTCGAGTGCGCCGAACCGGTCCAGGGTGATGGCGTCGGCCCGGTCGGCCAGCGCGAGGGCGAGGGAAAGATCTTCGTGGACTTGGCGGTCACTCATGACAGGAGTCCTACCATGAGTGCGTGTGGGAAATCGGAGTGCTGCTCCTCCTCGTCGGCGCCCTGGTCCTGTTGATCGGGCCCCGATTCATGAAGCGCGGCCCCCGGCCCGGCTCGGACATGGCGCACGGCACGCTGCTGGTGACCGGGGTCAGCCCGCGCCCCGAGGACGTCGGCGAGCAGTACGTCACCATCAGCGGCGTGATCAACGGACCGACGGTCCAGGAGCACGTGGTGTACCAGCGGATGGTGGTCGACGTCGATACCTGGCCGACCATGGGCCAGTTGATCCCCGTGGTGTATTCGCCCAAGAATCCCGACAATTGGCGCTTCGGCCAGGACTGATCCGCATCACTGGACGGTCGGGGGCCGCTCGACCACCTCGGGGGCCTTACCGTCGCTGCGGAACACGCTGATCATCCCGTTCGGTTCGATGTAGGCCCGCTGCACCTGTCCGATGTGCTCGACCCCGTGCAGCCGCAGTTGGGACTCCACCTCCTCGACCGTCATGAATTCCCGGCGCATCAGGCGGTGGTTGAGCGCGCCGTTGTCGATCAGCGGCCGCGGCTTGGCCTTGAGGACCGGGGCCAGTCGCGGGAATCGATAGGACAGGGCGTCGACGGCGACGCTCCAGAACAGCATCGTCACGACCACGATCAGCCCGTCGGTCATCGAGGCGTCGTTGCGGCTGAGTCCCGCGGCCGCGGCCTGGGCCACCAGCACGACGAGCAGGATGTCGGTGACCCCCAGCCCGCCGGATTCGCGCCGGCCCACGACGCGCAGCAGGAGCAGCAGCGCCAGGAAGGTGACCGTGCCGCGGATGACGCTTTCGAGCAGCGGCGCGCTCGGGGTGAACAGCAACTCCCAGTCCGGCACCCCGCGGGGATACCCCGTCGCGAGCGTGCCATAAACCCAGCTAGGCGCGCTGGCCCCAGCTAGGCGTGCCCCACCCGCAGCAGCTCCGCCACGCTGGCCAGCTTCACCCGGGGCCGGCCCGTCGGCTCGCCGAGGCCGCGTTCGTGGGCGTCGATGGTCTGCCAGTGCTCGTCGGTGACCAGCGCGGGTTGCCGCGACAGCAACCACTGCCGAAGGTTCTCGGCGTGGTCGGTGCCGACCTCGGCCAGTTCGGTGTCGGCCAGCGCGGCCAGCAGTCGGTCGACGGTGGCCGCCGAGTCCTTCTTGTTGCTGCCGATCACCCCGGACGGGCCGCGCTTGATCCAGCCGACGACGAATTCGTTGTTGCTGCCCTGGACCTGGCCCTCGGTGTTGGGAATGGTCCCGCTGCGGTCGTCGAACGGCAATCCCGGCACCGGCCGGCCGCGATAGCCGACGGCCCGGACCACCAACCGCGCGGGCAATTCCTCCCGCACACCGGTGTCCTTGGCGACGATGCGGCCGGTGTCGTCGGCCACCAGTTCGTTGCGGCCCAACACGATGGACTCCACCCGCTCGTCGCCCTTGATCTCGACGGGGGAGGTGCGGAACCGGAACACGATGCGGCGGTTGCCGGGCTTGCGTTCGTGATCGAGGTAGCTGCGCAGGACCTTGATGTTCTGCTTGACCGTCTTGCCGGCGGCCTCGAGATCCTCGTCGCTGATGTCGGCGAAGTCCGCGGGGTCCAGGATGACGTCGACGTCGGCGAGGCCCTCCAGGTCGGCCAACTCGCGCAGTTCCAGCGTCGTGAACGTCGCCTGCAGCGGACCGCGCCGGCCCAGCACCACGACCTCCTCGACGCCGCGCGGGCCCAGCGACTCGAGCGCATGATCGGCGATGTCGGTGGCCCGGAGCACCTCCGGATCGGTGACCAGGATGCGCGCCACGTCCAGGGCGACGTTGCCGTTGCCGATCACCACGGCGCGCCGGCCGGCCAGGTCCGGGGTCATGTGCTCGAAATGGGGGTGCGCGTTGTACCACCCGACGAAGTCGACGGCGGCGACGCTGCCGGGCAGCTCCTCGCCGGGGATGCCCAGCGGGCGGTCGGCCTGCGCGCCGATCGCGTAGATCACCGCGTCGTAGCGCTCGGCGAGTTCCGCGGCCTGCACGTGCTCACCGGCGGTGATGTTGCCGAAGAACCGGAACCGTGGGTCGGCGGCGGTCTTCTCGAACTGGGCGCTGATGGTCTTGATCTTCGGATGATCGGGAGCGACGCCGGAGCGCACCAAACCCCAGGGCGTCGGCAACATCTCCAACATATCGATCCGGACATCCGCGCCACCGGTGTCGTCGGCCTGCTTCAGCAGTGCCGCGGCGGCGAAATATCCGGAGGGGCCAGAGCCGACGATCGCCACATGATAGGGGCGTATCTGAGACATGGAAGCGGAACCTTCTGTCGATACCAAGCCGCGCGCTGGGGGGCTGTCGCGCGCAGGCGGGGCGGAATCTTTGCGGCGCGGGCGACCATGGCCGGTGCGTGGGCTGGACCGGCGAGGGCTGGAGGTCGTGCGCTACCAAAGGTGTTTACGGGTCTGATGGTAAACGTGATGTCCAGATAGCGCCGGTGGTCAGGGCAGAACCGGCGCGCCGGTAACGTGAACAGCCGTGGACCTCGACCGTCAATCCGATATCGCCGCGCTGGACACCACTCTGACCACCGTGGAGCGAGTGCTCGACGTCGATGGCCTCCGGGATCGCATCGACAGACTCGAGCAGGAAGCCACCGACCCGACCCTCTGGGACGACCAGGCGCGCGGCCAGAAGGTGACCAGCGACCTGTCCTACGCCCAGGGCGAGTTGCGCCGCGTCGAGGAACTGCGGCAGCGGCTCGCCGACCTGCCGGTGCTCTACGAACTGGCGGCCGAGGAGGAGGGCGCGGCCGCCGAGGCCGCCGCCGCCGAAGCCGATGCCGAACTGGCCGCGCTGCGCGACGACATCGAGACGATGGAAGTCCGCACGCTGCTCTCCGGCGAGTACGACGAGCGCGAAGCGGTGGTGACCATCCGGTCCGGCGCCGGCGGTGTGGACGCCGCCGACTGGGCCGAAATGCTCATGCGCATGTACATCCGCTGGGCGGAGAAGCACAATTACCGCGTCGAGGTGTTCGATACCTCCTACGCCGAGGAGGCCGGGATCAAGAGCGCGACATTCGCCGTGCACGCCCCCTTCGCCTACGGCACCCTGTCGGTGGAGCAGGGCACCCACCGGCTGGTGCGGATCAGCCCGTTCGACAACCAGAGCCGGCGGCAGACCTCGTTCGCCGACGTCGAGGTGCTGCCCGTGGTGGAGACCACCGACCACATCGAGATCCCCGAGGGCGACGTGCGCGTCGACGTCTACCGCTCCAGCGGCCCGGGTGGGCAGTCGGTCAACACCACCGACTCCGCGGTCCGCCTGACCCACGTTCCCACCGGCATCGTCGTCACCTGTCAGAACGAGAAGTCGCAGCTGCAGAACAAGGTGGCGGCCATGCGAGTGCTGCAGGCGAAGCTGTTGGAACGCAAGCGGTTGGAGGAGCGCGCCGAGATGGATGCGCTCAAGGGCGACGGCGGCAGTTCGTGGGGCAACCAGATGCGCTCCTACGTGCTGCACCCGTACCAGATGGTCAAGGACCTGCGTACCGAGCACGAGGTGGGCAACCCGGCCACCGTGCTCGACGGTGACATCGACGGCTTCCTGGAAGCGGGCATCCGATGGCGCAACCGGAAAGACGATGACTGACACCTCCGCGGTCAGCGTGCTGGCCTTCGACTGGGCGCAGAAGTGGCACAACTTCTGGCACGGGACGGTGGGCGAGTGGATCCTGGCCAAGGGACTGCAGATCGTGCTGCTGGTCCTCGGCGCGGTGCTGACGGCGCGCCTCATCGGCTGGGGGTCGCGGAAGGTGACCCGACGGCTCGAACAGGGCTTCCAGGCCGGCGACGCGTTGGTGCGCTCGGAGGCGTCCAAGCACCGCCAGGCGGTGGCCTCGGTGATCTCCTGGGTCGCGATCGTGATGCTCAGCGTGATCGTGGCGGTGCAGATCACCAACATTCTCGACATCCCGGTCGGCTCTCTGGTCGCGCCCGCGGCCGTGTTGGGTGCCGCGATCGGCTTCGGCGCCCAGAAGGTGGTGCAGGACCTGCTGGCCGGCTTCTTCATCATCACCGAGCGTCAGTACGGCTTCGGTGACCTCGTGGAACTGAACATGCTCGGCGCGGCGGAGGGATCGATCGGCACGGTCGAGGAAGTGACGCTGCGGGTCACCAAGCTGCGCACCTCCGACGGGGAGGTGTACACGGTGCCCAACGGCAACATCGTCCGGTCGCTGAACATGTCCAAGGACTGGGCCCGCGCCGTCGTCGACATCCCGGTGCCGGTGACCGCGGACATCAACCGGGTCAACGAGGTGCTCCACGAGGTCGGCAGCGCCTCGATGGAGGACCGCTTCCTGAAGGATCTGCTGCTCGACGAGCCGTCGCTGATGGGCGTCGAGAGCATCGGCCTCGACAACGTGAACCTGCGGATGGTGGCCCGGACCCTGCCCGGCAAGCAGTACGAGGCGGGCCGACGCCTGCGGGCGCTCGTCGTGCGGGCACTCGGCCGCGAAGGTGTAGTCACGGCGACCGGGGCCGGCCCGGTGGTGGACACCCTGCCGGCCTCCTCCGGCGCGAAACCCGACGGAAAGCCGGGGGCCGACGGTGGCCGCTGAACGCACGGACAAGCGCAGGATCAAGGTGCCCTCGCACCTGTTCGGTGGCCGCGTACGCACTTCCACGGCCATCCTCGTGGTCGCATTCTTCGCGACGTGGTGGACCTATTACACCTACGCCCCGGACCCCGCGCCGGCCCCGGCCGAACAGCTGGTGCCGCCGGGTTATGTGCCCGACCCCGAGTACACCTGGGTGCCGCGCACCCGGGTGCCGACGACGCAACCCACCACCACGACACAGACCACCACGACCCCGACGGAAACCACCACGGAGTCGCCGGAGCCGACCGATACCACCGTGACCACCACGACGACCCCGCCGGAGCCCGGGGACCTGATGTTGCCGCCCGACGGCACCGAAACCACCACCGGCGAGACCCCGACGTCGCCCGCGCCGCTGTTCCCCAATCTGTTCCCGCCGGCCCCGGCCACCGCGCCCGCGCCGGAGCCGGAAGCGCCGGCCACCGCGCCGTAGCCGGGACTACCGCCGAACCCCGCTACACTGGCGTGCCGTGATGATCACCCTTGACCGTGTCACCAAGCAGTACAAGCAGTCCGCGCGTCCCGCGCTGGACGATGTCAGCCTGAAGATCGACAAGGGTGAGTTCGTTTTCCTCATCGGCCCGTCGGGTTCGGGCAAGTCGACGTTCATGCGGCTGCTGCTCGGCGAGGACACGCCGAACTCTGGCGACATCCAGGTGTCGAAGTTCCACGTGAACAAGCTGCCCGGTCGGCACATCCCCAGCCTGCGCCAGGTGATCGGCTGCGTCTTCCAGGACTTCCGGCTGCTGCAGCAGAAGACCGTCTTCGAGAACGTCGCGTTCGCGCTCGAGGTGATCGGCAAGCGTCCCGACACCATCAACCGCGTCGTGCCCGACGTCCTGGAGATGGTCGGGCTCTCCGGCAAGTCCAACCGCCTGCCCGGCGAACTCTCCGGTGGTGAGCAGCAGCGGGTCGCGATCGCCCGCGCGTTCGTCAACCGGCCGCTGGTGCTGCTGGCCGACGAGCCCACCGGCAACCTCGACCCGGAAACCAGCAAGGACATCATGGACCTGCTGGAGCGCATCAACCGGACGGGCACCACGGTCCTGATGGCCACCCATGACCACCACATCGTCGACGCGATGCGCCAGCGCGTGGTCGAACTGTCGCTGGGCCGCCTGGTCCGCGACGAGAAGCGCGGCGTCTACGGAATGGATCGATAAGTGCGTTTTGGCTTCCTGTTCAACGAGGTTCTGACCGGGCTTCGTCGCAACGTGACGATGACCGTCGCGATGATCCTGACGACCGCGATCTCCATCGGGTTGTTCGGCGGCGGCATGCTGGTGGTGCGCCTGGCCGACCAGTCCCGCGCCATCTACCTGGACCGCGTCGAGACGCAGGTGTTCCTCACCGACGACGTGTCGGCCAACGACCCGAACTGCGGCGGCGACGCGTGCAAGGCGCTGCGCGAGCAGATCGAGGCCCGCGATGATGTGCGCTCGGTGCGCTTCCTCAACCGCGACGACGCCTACGAGGACGCGGTCGCCAAGTTCCCGCAGTACAAGGACGTGGCGGGCACCGACGCATTCCCGGCGTCGTTCATCGTCAAGCTGGACGATCCCGAACAACACGAACAGTTCGACGAGGCGATCGCCGGTCAACCCGGCGTGCTCAACGTGCTCAACCAGAAAGACCTGATCGACCGGCTGTTCGCGGTGCTCGACGGGTTGTCCAGCGCGGCGTTCGCGGTGGCGCTGGTGCAGGCGATCGGCGCAATCCTGTTGATCGCGAACATGGTTCAGGTTGCGGCGTACACCAGACGCACCGAGATCGGCATCATGCGACTGGTGGGCGCCAGCCGCTGGTACACGCAGCTGCCGTTCCTGCTCGAGGCGGTGCTGGCCGCCACCATCGGCGTGGTGCTGTCGGTCATCGGGCTGATCCTGGTGCGCGCACTGTTCCTGGAACGGGCTCTCGACCAGTTCTATCAAGCGAACCTGATCGCCCGGATCGACTACGCCGACATCCTCTACATCTCGCCGCTGCTGTTCCTGGTCGGCGTGGTGATGTCAGCGGCCACCGCGTACGTGACCTTGCGGCTGTACGTCCGAAGGTAGCGATGGCGAAGAAGAAAGAAGACGAGGCCACCCGCCGCAACAACCAGGTGGTCGCCACCAATCGCAAGGCGCGGCACAACTACACCATCCTCGAGACCTTCGAGGCCGGCGTCGCGCTGCAGGGCACCGAGGTGAAGAGCCTCCGCGACGGCACCGCGTCGCTGGCCGACGCGTTCGCCACCGTCGACGACGGCGAGATCTGGTTGCGCAACCTGCACATCCCGGAGTATCACCATGGCAGCTGGACCAACCACGCGCCGCGGCGCAACCGCAAGCTGCTGTTGCACCGCAGGCAGATCGACACGCTGGTCGGCAAGATCCGCGACGGCAACCTGACGCTGGTGCCGCTGTCGCTGTACTTCACTGGAGGCAAGGTGAAGGTGGAACTGGCGCTGGCCCGCGGTAAGCAGGCCCACGACAAGCGCCAGGCGCTGGCTCGCCGCGATGCGGACCGCGAGATCACCCGCGAACTCGGCCGGCGCGCCAAGGGAATGTCCTGACGCTCGCCCGCGCCCGCTGCGGGAACGCGGTACCGTCGCCTGGTGAGCAGCCCTCGCCCCGTTCTTGAACTGAACCAGACCGAAGTCCTTGACGGTCTTTTCGCCTCCTGGGACGACATCGAAGCGCTGATGGCCGACGCCCCCGAGGCCGACTGGCGGCGGCCCACCGCGCTGCCCGGCTGGTCGGTCCACGACGTCGTCGCGCACATCATCGGCACCGAGGCCATGCTGGCCGGCACACCCACCCCGGAGACCGGGGTTGACGTCGCGGCGCTCGAGCATGTCCGCAACCCGATCGCCGAGCTGAACGAACACTGGATCATCTCGCTGCGTGACGAGAGCGCGCCGGCCATGCTGGCGCGCTACCGCGAGGTGATCGCGCAGCGCAAGGCCGCGTTGCCGAAACTGCCCACCGCCGAGTGGAACGCCGTCACCGCCACCCCCGCCGGTCCCGACAGTTACGGCCGGTTCATGCGGATCCGCACCTTCGACTGTTGGATACACGAACAGGACATCCGGCAGGCGCTGGGGCGCCCGTCGTCCGACGAGGAACTGATCGGGCCGGCCAGCCGACAGGCCCTCGACGAGGTCGCCGCCAGCATGGGATTCGTGGTCGGCAAGCTCGGCAAGGCGCCGGACGGCTCCCGCGTCGCCCTCGAGTTGACCGGGCCGCTGGCGCGCACCATCCGGGTGGCCGTCGACGGTCGCGCGGCCGTGGTCGACGAGTTCGACGCGGAACCGACCGCGGTGATCCGCCTGGACGGCCTGCAGTTCACCCGGTTGTGCGGCGGCCGGCCGCTGTGCGAGACCCGCCCGGACACAATCGAATTCGACGGCGACGCGCAGGTCGGTCAGCGCGTGGTGGACAACCTCAACTACGTGATCTGAGCCGCGGAGCCGGTGCGCTTGCGGCCCCAGACCAGATAGACCGCCGGGACCAGTCCGGAGGTGCCGAACACCCCTATCCCGCCGGTCCACGCCCACTTGGGACCCCGGACCTGTTCCTTCGGCCGGCCCGAGAGATCCCGAAGCGCCCACGCCCGCAACCCCGCGTCGACCGCAGCGAGGATGATGATGCCGGCCTTGGTCCTGAGGGAGAGGTCGCTCCAACGCTTGCTGGCCACAGGGTTGTCCTTTCGACGACGTGGCACCGACGCTACCGGGGTAATCGCGTCAGCATCCCGCCCGTCTCGGTGGCGTAGGTCTTGGCGTCGTCGCTTTGCGCATCGGTGAACGTTCGCACCGCCTGCGGGTCACCGGGCACGGTGACCAACAACGTCAGATCTTTCAATTCCACTGGCTGACGGGTCGGCGTCTGCCGACTGACTGCCCTGCTCACTGCGCATCACTCCAACTGAAGCAACCCTGGAACCGGACACCAAACCAGACCCGTCGCGCGGGGTCAACTCGGCTGACCGGGATCGCCCGTGCCGCGCCGGACATGGCAGTAAGGTGCTCTGCGTGGGCAGCAAACTGTTAGCCAGCCACCGGGGGCGCCTGTTCGTGCTGGCGGTCTCCGTGGCCCTTTCCGGCGGCATGCTCTACGCCC
>JAEWRC010000136.1 GCA_023460175.1 Actinomycetes bacterium | reverse complement strand
GCACCGGTCCGGCACCCGGGCCCGCGGTCGGCGCCGCCGAGGCCGGCTGACCTCCGTTTAGTAGGGTTGCGCGCGTGAGCACGCCGCCCTCGCGCGTCCGCCGATTGCGCGGCGCCCTGATCGGTGGCTGTTCGGCGCTGGTCACCGCGGCCGCACACGCCGCGGCCGGTGGTGGACTTCCCGGCGGCGGCACCCTGATGGTGCTCACCATCCTCTCGATCACCGTCGGCTCCGTCGCGAGTCGGTTCACCCTCGAGGACCGACGCGGCCACCTCGGCGCCCTGGTCGCCGCGCTGGCCGTCGCGCAGGCGTTCGGCCACCTCGGTCTGGCGCTCACCGCCGAGCACGCACACGGATCGCTGCTGCCGTCGCTACCGATGCTGGCGCTGCACGCCGCGGCCGCCGTCGGCCTGGCCGCGCTCATCGCCGCGGTCGAGCACCTGTACTCCGTGTGCGAGTCGGTGCTGTGCTGGCTGCGACTCATCCTGGTCGACCGGGCTTGCCCCGCCGTCCGGACCCGCCGATACCGCGCGAGAAATGTTGTCGCACAGTCGGTTCTGTTGTACTGCGGGATGGGCATGCGCGCCCCGCCCCGCTTCGCGTCGCTCGGCTGAGCCGAATCCTTCACCGCCGCCGGATATTCCGGCGCGCAGTCTCTGGCACCACCCGATCCACTCGGCGTTGTGCTCCCATTTTTCGACGCAAACGAAAGCGCACCATGACCACCACCCAACCCGAAACCCCCTCGCGCGACGAGCACAGTCCGCCGGGCGGTGCCGCACCGACCGGTTCCGCACCGAGCCCACGCCCGCACGGCTTCTCCGCGCTGCTGCGCCGGCTGCATTTCTACGCCGGGGTGTTCATCGGCCCGTTCATCCTGATCGCCGCGGTCACGGGCCTGATGTACGCCCTGATCCCGCAGCTCGACACCTACATCCACCGCGACCAACTGACCGTCGAGAGCGTCGGCGAGCAGCGGCTGCCGCTCGCCGAGCAGCTGTCCGCGGCCCGCGCGGCGCACCCCGAAGGCAGCGTGGAGAGCATCCGCCCGCCCGGGGCCCCCGACGAGACCACCTGGGTCACCCTGGCCGTCGAAGACGTGCCGCCGGACTACCAGCGCACGGTGTTCGTCGACCCGTACAGCGGCGAGGTGCGCGGCGCGCTGACCACCTACGGCCAGTGGCTGCCCACCCGGGCCTGGTTCGACGAGTTGCATCGCAACCTGCATCTGGACGCCGTCGGCCGGCACTACAGCGAGCTGGCCGCCAGCTGGCTGGGCATCACCGCGCTGGCCGGGCTGTGGCTGTGGCTCGGACATCGCCGCCAGACCGGGTCCTGGCGTCGGATCGCGGTGCCCGACCGCACCGGCAAGGGCCGCCGTCGCACCCGGTCCTGGCATGCGGTGATCGGGGTGTGGATCCTGCTGGGCCTGCTCGGCCTGTCCGTCACCGGGATCACCTGGTCCCGGTACGGCGGCGCGTCGATCGACTCGGTGCAGCAGGCGTTCGATAGCAAGGCACCGGCGGTCGACACGACGCTGAGCGCCGGCGCCGCGCCGGCCGTCGGGTCGCATGCGCATCACGGGGGATCACCCAGCGGCGGTGCGGATTTCCTGCACGGCGCCGACACCGCGCTGCACACCGCCCACGGCGCGGGGCTGCGGGAACCGATGTGGATGTACCCGCCCGCCAACGCCGAGGAGGGTTGGCTGGTCGCCGAGAAGAAGCGCGATTGGCCGAACCGCCACGACGCGGTCTCGGTGGATCCGGGCACCGGCGCGATCACCGACCGGGTCGACTTCGCCGACTGGCCCGTGCTGGCGAAGCTCACCCGGTGGTCCATCGACACCCACATGGGCATCCTGTTCGGGGTGCCCAACCAGATTGTGTTGGCGCTCATCGCCATCGGGTTGATCGTGCTGATCGTGCACGGCTACCGGATGTGGTGGCAGCGCCGACCCACGCGCGGCTCGACGTGGGCGGCGGGACGCCCGCCGCTGCGCGGCGCGATCCGCAGCCTGTCCCCGGCGGCCAAGGTGGCGTTGCTGGTGTCGGCGGTCGCGGTGGGCTGGTTCCTGCCGCTGTTCGGGCTGAGTCTGCTCGCGTTCGTCGTCGTCGATGCGATCATCGCCTGTGTCAAGCGCCGCAGACCCGACCCGGTCGCGGCGGACTGAGCGAAGGAGTGACGATGCCCGACGGCGACCTACCTGATGATCACCTACCCGATGATCACGTCGAGTTGCTGCGCCGTCGGGCACTCACCGAGGACGCGGCCCGGCCCGAGGCGGTGCAGCGCCGGCACGCCGCCGGGGCCCGCACCGCCCGGGAGAACATCGCCGACCTGGTCGACGAGGGATCCTTCGTCGAGTACGGCCGGTTCGCCATCGCCGCGCAGCGCGCGCGGCGCCCGGTGGACGAACTGATCGAACGCACCCCGGCCGACGGCCTGCTCGCCGGCACCGCGCGGGTCAACGGCGCACTGTTCGGCCCGCAGCGCGGCGCGTGTGCGGTGCTGTCCTACGACTACACCGTGCTGGCCGGCACCCAGGGCGTGTTCGGGCACCGCAAGAAGGACCGCCTCTTCGAGCTGATCGAGCGGCTGCGGCTGCCGACGGTGTTCTTCGCCGAGGGCGGCGGCGGCCGCCCCGGCGACACCGACTATCCGACGGTCTCCTCGCTGGAGGTGCGCGCCTTCAAGCTGTGGGCCGCGCTGTCCGGGTGGGTGCCCCGCATCGCGGTGGTCAAGGGGCGCTGCTTTGCGGGCAACGCCGTGATCGCCGGCGCGGCGGATCTGATCGTGGCGACCGCCGATGCGTCCATCGGGATGGGCGGTCCGGCGATGATCGCCGGCGGCGGGCTGGGCGACGTGCCGCCCGACGAGGTGGGGCCAATCTCGGTGCAGGAGCCCAACGGTGTGGTGGACGTGGTGGTCGCCGACGAGGCCGAGGCGGTGGCGGTCACCAAGCGGCTGCTGTCCTACTTCCAGGGCGCCACCGAACCCGGTCCGGCCGCCGACCAAACCCCCTTGCGCACAATACTTCCCGAGCGCGCCCGGCGCGCCTATCACGTCGACCCGATCATCACCACGCTGGCCGATCAGGACAGCGTGACCTTCCTGCGGCCGCGGTTCGCGCCCGAGATGGTGACCGCCTTGGCCCGCATCGACGGTCGCCCGGTCGGGTTCATCGCCAACAACACCCGGGTGATGGCCGGTGCCATCACCGCCGCGGCCTCCGACAAGGCGGCCCGCTTCCTGCAGTTGTGCGACGCGTTCGGGCTGCCGGTGATCTCGCTGGTCGACTGCCCCGGCTTCATGGTGGGCCCCGACGCCGAGGCCCAGGCGCTGGTGCGGCGCGCGTCGCGGCTGCTGGTGGCCGGCGCCGCCCTGGACGTGCCGCTGATCGCGGTGATCCTGCGCCGCGGCTACGGCCTTGGCGCGCAGGCCATGACCGGCGGCAGCCTGCAGGAACCGCTGCTCACCGTCGCCTGGCCGGGCGCGCATCTGGGCCCGATGGGGCTCGAGGGCGCGGTGCGGCTGGGCCTGCGCAAGGAACTCGAGGCCATCTCCGACGCGGACGAACGGGAGGAGCGCGTGCGGCAGGCCACCGCGGCCGCCCAGGAGCACGCCAAGGCGCTCAACGCCGCGCAGATCCTCGAGATCGACGACGTCATCGACCCCGCCGACACCCGGGAGCTGATCATCGCCACTCTGAACGCGGCCGCGCGCCACGAGCGCGAGCCGCGCCGGCGGCCTCGGTTCGTCGACACCTGGTAGGACGAAAGTCACACCCCGGTCTTTCTTGACGCGTGTTCATTCCATATCGTGGCTCAGATGAGCACCGCTGCCGACTCCGAACGGGTCGCCGACCTCGCCCGGCAGGTCGTCGCCGACCACAACCCGAAATCCGTTCCCATCCCCGACTACCTCGGCGCCTGTTATGACGCCGGGCTGTCCTGGGTGCACTTCCCCGAGGGGCAGGGCGGCCTGGGCGTCTCGCGCGGCCTGCAGGCCGTGGCCGACGGGATCCTGCAGGGTGCCGGCGGTCCGGTGCCGCTGGGCCTGAACCCGATGGGCTACGGCATGGCCGCGCCGACCATCCGCGAGCACGCCCAGTCCGACGACCTGAAGAAGTCCTGGCTGCGGCCGCTGGCCACCACCGAGGACATCTGGTGCCAGCTGTTCTCCGAACCGGGCGCGGGCTCCGACCTGGCCGGCCTGGCCACCTCGGCGGTGCCCGACGGCGACGAGTGGGTGATCAATGGCCAGAAGGTGTGGACCAGCCTGGCGCACCGGGCCCGCTGGGGGCTGCTGCTGGCGCGCACCAACCCCGATGTGCCCAAGCACAAGGGCCTGACCTACTTCGTCGTCGACATGCACGGCCCCGGTGTCGAGACCCGGCCGTTGCGGCAGCTCACCGGGCAGGCCGAGTTCAACGAGGTCTACTTCACCGACGCGCGGATCCCCGATGAACACCGCCTGGGAGCGGTCGGCAACGGCTGGGCCGTCGCGATGACCACGCTGATGAACGAGCGCAGCGCGCTCGGCGGCAGCGGCAGCCGGCGCGGCGCCGGGACCATCTCCGATGCCGTGGGGCTGTGGGCGTCGCGCCCGGATCTGCACACCCCGGTGCTGCGGGACCGGCTGACCCAGCTGTGGCTGCGGTCCGAGGCGCAGCGCCTGACCTCGGAGCGGTCCCGCGCGTCGGCCGGCGTCGGTGGCCCCGGCCCGGAGGGCTCCATCGGCAAGCTGGTGGGCGCCGAACTCAACCAGCACATCTACCAGTGGTGCATGGATCTGCTTGGGCCCGAAGGGGTTCTGTACCACAACTACAACCTGCTCGACGAGGCCGATTCCGAGGCCGACTGGCGCGGGCCGATCCAGCAGCGGTTCCTGCGCAGCCGCGCCAACACCATCGAAGGCGGCACCTCGGACGTGATGCGCAACATTCTCGGCGAACGTGTCCTGGGTCTGCCGGGCGACCTGCGTGCCGACGCCGGCATGCCGTGGAAGGAGATCCCCCGTGGCTGAGTTCACGTTCAGCACCGAGCAGCAGGAGCTGCGCAAGGCGGTGCGCAAGTTCGCGGCGGACAACTTCGATGAGGAGACGGTCCGTCGCCTGATGGAGTCCGACCCGAGGTTCGACCCGAAGGTGTGGGCCCGCCTGGGCGCCGAACTCGGCGTGCTGGGTCTGGCTGTGCCCGAGTCCGCCGGCGGTGTCGGCGGCACCCTGGTGGACCAGGCCGTCGCCGTCGAGGAACTCGGCGCCGCGCTGGCCTGCGGGCCGCTGTTCGGCACGGTGTACCTGGCCATCCCGGCGCTGGTGGCGGCCTCGGCCGGCGCCGCGCGCGATGAGCTGCTGCCCGAGTTGATCGAGGGCCGCAAGACCGCCGGGTTCGCGGTGGCCGATCAGGCCGGGGCCTTCGATCCCGCCGCGGTCACCCTGACCGCGACCGACGGCGAGGTGACCGTCAGCGGCACCGCCGCGCGGGTGGTCGACGCCGACGCCGCCGACGTGATCCTGGTGGCCGCCAAGGGATCCGGCGGCGTGGGGCTGTACGCAGTGGATTCCGCCGCGGCCCACCGCACCACCCTGGTCACTCTGGATCCGACCCGCCCGCAGGCGGACCTGGAATTCACCTCGGCCCCAGCGCAATTGATCGCCGGCCCCGAGGAAGCCGAGCGCGTCATCACCCATGCCCTGCAGGTCGGTTCGGTGCTGTTGGCCGTCGAGCAGGTCGGCGCCGGGCAGCACCTGCTCGACGTCGCCGTGGAGTACGCCAAGACTCGGCTGCAGTTCGGGCGGCCCATCGGTTCCTTCCAGGCCGTCAAGCATCGGCTGGCCGATCTGCTGGTAGATGTCGAACACGCCAGATCGACTGCCTACCACGCGGTCTGGGCGCTGACCGACGGCAGCGACGATCCGGCGCTGGCGGCGAGCATTGCCCAGGCCACCTGTTCGGCGGCGTTCAGCCGGGTCGCCCGCGACGCGATCCAGACCCTCGGCGGCATCGGGTTCACCTGGGAGCACCAGGCGCACCTGTACTTCAAGCGCGCGACGACCGATGCGGCGCTGCTGGGTTCGGCCGAGCAGCACCGGGATCGGGTGGCGCAACTGGTGCTCGACACGGCCGCGGCCGAGCGGGTTCCGGACGTCGCGGTCGGCGTGCCTCGCTGAGCTCAGTCCCGGGATTGCGGCCGGGGCGCGGTCACTCCGCCACCGCGATGGCCTGTCGCGGGCATTGCCGGACGGCCTCGCGGATCGGGGTCTCGTTGTCCGGGGTCATCTCGTCCTGCAACACGTGCAGATAGTCCTCGTCGTCGAGTTCGAAGACCTCCGGGATGATGCCCATGCACACCCCGTTGGCCTCGCAGATGTCGAAGTCGACTTCGATTTTCTTTGCCATCAGCGCAGAACCTGCACTGGCACACGGTTGTATCCCGCGACGTTCTGCATCTGCACGCGCGCCAGTCCGTCCCACTGCACCTCGAAGCGCGGCATGAAATCGAGCAGCCGCTCCAACGCGACCGTGGTCTCCAGCCGCGCCAGCGCCGCACCCAGACAACTGTGGATGCCGTAGCCGAAGCCCAGGTTCTGGGACTCGGTGCGGTCGCGGTCGATGTCGAAGAGGTGGGCGTCGGTGAACGCGCGCGGATCGCGGTTGGCCGCGGCCTTCATCAGGAACACCGGCTTGCCGGCCGGGATGGTGATGCCGTGCAGCTGCGCCTCTTTGAGGGTGAAGCGCACGTTGTAGTGCACCGGACCGTCGAAGCGCAGCATCTCCTCGACCGCCGCGGGAACCTTGCTGCGATCATCGACCAACTTCTGCCACTGGTCGGGGTTCTTCGCGAACGTCACCATCGCATTGCCGAGCAGCTTGGTCACGGTCTCGGCGCCCGCCCCGCCCAGAAGCGCGGTGAAGCCGGCGACTTCGACGTCGTCGAGCGTCCGGACCTGACCGTCCTCGCCCAGGATCTCGGCGGTGATCAGCCGGCTGATCATGTCGTCCTGCGGATTGGCCCGACGCTCCTGGGCCAACTGGTAGTAGTAGGTGCCCGATTCGATCGCCGCCTGGGCGCCGGCCTCGGTGAAACCCATGTTGCCGGGTTCGCGCACCAACGAAATATCGATCCACTCCCGGACCATCTGGCGGTAATCCTCTGGCACCCCGGCCATCCGGGTGATCACCTCGACCGGGAACGGTCCGGAGAAATCCTGGACGACGTCGAAGTTGTCCGGGTCGACGAGACCGAGATAGTGGTCGATCAACTTCTCGACGGTGTCGCGCTGCGCCTGGATGGCGCGCGGGGTGAACGCCTTGTTCACCAGGCTGCGAATCACGCGGTGGTCCGGCGGGTCCATGAAGATGATCACCTGTGCCTGCGGCCCATCGTCGGCTTGCACGGTGGCCAGGTCGCAGCCGCGCGACGAGGAGTACGTCTCGTGGTCCTTGAGGGCGGCCGCGACATCGGCGTGGCGGGTCAGCGCGTAAAAGTCGTGGGCTTCGTTGTAGTAGACCGGCGCCTCGTCCTGCATGCGCAGATAGATGTCGTAGGGATAATTGAAGTACTCGTCGGAGAACGGGTCGAAAACCAACTCGGGTTTGGTCATGGATCTTTCTCGGGTTGAGGATTGATACTCCGGTCAGCCGACCGGTTTGGCCTTGCGCTCGAATGCATCCCGGTCGGCCTGGGGGCGCAGCGGATTCAGGGCATAGACCACACAGAACTGTTTGCCGGCCGGATCGGCCATGATCACCCACTTCCCGGGATGGTCCACGAAGGAGTCGTCGACCACGGTGGCGCCGAGGCCCTTGAGTCGTTCCACCTCGGCTTCCAGATCGTCGGTGTGGATGTCGAAATGTATGCCCGCCTCGCCGGAGTGGGCGTTCTGGACCACGACGCGGAAGTCCTCGGAGGCGCCTTCGAGGATCCGGTAGTCGCGACCGCCTCGGGGCCGGAACGCTTCGGCGTCCAGCGCCCCGGCCCAGAAATTGGTGGTCTTCTCGAAGTCCTCGGCCGGCGCGTCGATCATGAAGGTGCTGAGCAGTATGCGATGCATGGGGTCCTCGGGTCAGGGTACGAAGGTGGGCATGGCGGCCCAGCCGCGCACCGCAGCGGTCTCGGACGGCACGGCGTTGGGCCAGTCGACCTCCCATTCCGGGAAGCGTTTGAGGATTTCTTCCATGGCGATGCGAAGCTCCAGTCGGGCCAGCGCATTGCCCATGCAGAAGTGCGTGCCCGCGCCAAACGTCATGTGCCCATGCTGCTCCCGGTGGATGTCGAACACATCTCCGTTCGCGAACCGCCGAGAATCGCGGTTGGCCGCGCCGACCAGCAGCAGCATCGCCGAGCCCTCCGGCACGGTTTGGTCGTAGTACTCGACGTCGCGGGTGACGTAGCGCGCGAGCTGCAGCGCCGGCGGCTCCCAGCGCAGGATCTCCTCCATCGCCTGCGGAATCAGGTCCGGGTTCTGCACCAGGTCGCGGCGTTGATCCGGCACCTCGGCCAGGGTCTTGCCGGCCCAGCCCAGCATCCGGGTGGTGGTCTCGGAGCCCGCGGTCGCGATGACCGTCAGGTACAGCAGCAACTCGTCGCGACGCAGCTTGCGCACGGTGCCGGTCTCGTCCTCGAACTCGGCGTTGAGCAGGTCGGTCATGATGTCGTCGGACGGATTCTCGGTGCGCCAGTCGACAAATTCGGCAAATACTTCGCCGGTGGCCAGCGAGTCGACCTTGTCCTTCTTCAGGGTCTCTTCGCCGTGGTCGGTGATGGCCTGCTGCCGGTCCTCCGGAATGCCCAGCAGCATCCCGATCACGCGCATCGGCATCTGCTCGCCGAGATCATTGACGAAGTCGAATTTGCCGCTTCCCACCAGCGGATCCAGGCAGCGCGTGGTGAACTCCCGGATCTGCGGTTCGAGGGCGAGCACCTTGCGGGGCGTGAAGACCCGCGACAGCAGGTTGCGGTGGATGTTGTGGATCGGCGGATCCTCGAAAATGAGGGTGCCGGGCGGCATCTCCATGCCGGACTTGATGAGCTCCAGCAAAGCTCCGCGGCCGGAGATGAAGGTCTCGTGGTCGATGACGCCCTTGTTGACATCGTCCCAGCGACTCAGCGCGTAGAAGTCGTGCTGCTCGTTGTAGTACAGCGGCGCCTCTTCCCGAAACCGGGCGAACACGGGGTAGGGGTTCATGTTGAGTTCGATGTTGTACGGGTCGTAGTACAGATCGACGTCGGTGGGAACAGTCATCAGATCGTCTCCAAGGGAGTAGGCACGCGGAAAGCGATTCAGGGATCCGGGTCGGCTGTGGGTGCGATCTCCTGAACGCGACGAGATGTGCTGGGCATCTGCTTAGCAGACGCGTCAACGTCCGGTCAAGGATTGGCCGGGAACTCGGCGAGCGCGGCCATGCGTGCCGACACCTCAACCGACAGTCGGCGGGGTCCGACGCCCCGATAGAGAAAACCCCTGGCCACCAACGTATTCCGGAGTTCCCACTCGGACCCATCCGGTACGGTTCTGCGCACCGGGACGCGGGCGGGGCCCGGCGGGGAGTAGTGTCGCGGACCAGTTCGGTCCACAGTGGAGGGAAAAGGCATGTCTGAGTTACGTTTTGACGACCGGGTCGCCATCGTGACCGGCGCCGGCCGCGGCATCGGGCGTGGTCACGCCCTGTTGCTGGCCCGCAAGGGCGCCCGCGTTGTCGTCGCAGATTACGGGGTCGATCCGGCGGGCAACGGGACCTCGTCGGCCCCGGCCGACGCCGTGGTGCAGGAGATCAAAGACCTCGGCGGGGAGGCCGTCGCGTGCTGCGCCTCAGTGGCCGAGGAAGATTCGGCGACGTCGATCGTCGGCACCGCCCTCGACGCCTTCGGGCGACTCGACATCGTGGTGAACAACGCGGGCATCCATGACCCGGCGAACTTCGACGCGCTGTCGCTCGAACAGTTCCGCAGCATGCTTGACGTGCATTTTTTCGGTGCGCTCTACCTGATCCGGGCCGCCTGGCCGCATTTCACCTCCGCCGGCTACGGCCGCATCGTCAACACCGTCTCCGAGGCCATGCTCGGCGGTGTTTCGGGCCTGACCAGTTACGCCTCGGCCAAGGGGGCCGTCTACGGGCTGACGCGAAACCTGGCCACCGAGGGATTGCCCGCGGGCATCCGGGTCAATGCCGTTGCGCCCCGCGCCTACACGCGGCTGTCGGCCGACCACTGCGACAGCCTGTCCCACCTCTACGGACTGCCCGAAGAGAAGATTCAGCAGGTCAACGCCAGTATGCCGCCCGAGTTGTGTGCCCCGGCGGTCGCCTATCTGGCGCACCAGGACTGCCGACTCAACGGCGAGATCCTCCAGGTCGGAATGGGTGGCGTGGCCCGGATGGCGTTCGTCGCCACGAAGGGCCTACGCGAGTCCGCGCTGACCACGGAAAGCATCGCCGACAACATCGACACCGTGCTGAGCATCGACGACGCCCAAGTCCCGAGCACCGACGACATCTTCCGTCCGCTGCGCGCAAAGTGACGCCGTCAGAACGTCTTTGAGCAGCACGTTCATCCCTCGGCGAGCCGTGGTCGCTGCCCGGTGAGCGATTGGGCATGCGCGAGTATCCGGGCGCGCGTTCGCGGCTGCGCGACGGCGAGCAAGCAGATGTCGAACGCGTGCAGCGCGCCCGCGCGCAGCCCGGCGTCGTCGAGCTCACCGGCGGTCCACCGACGTTGCAGATGGAACAGCACCATCGCGGCATGCTCGGCCAGCAGGGCCGGTTCGATGTCATCGCGAAGTGCACCCGCCCTGGTCGCGGCCCCGATCTCGGAAACGATGAGATCCCACCCCGTCCAGCGCACATTCACCAGGTCAACCAGCCGATCGTCCATGACGACGGCACGGACCACGGCCTTGGGCACCTCTACCACCGTCTTGTCGATCGACACGCCGATGGCTTCCCAGATGCGTTCGATCGGATCGGTCGCCGTCAGGTGGTGGACCGCGACGTCGATGGCGTCCAAGGAACTTTGGACCAGCGCGGTGAGCAGGCCGTCCTTGTCGCCGAAGTGGTTGTAGAGCGTGCGGACACTCACCCCCGCTTCGTTGGCCAGCCGCCGCATCGAAAGTTGCTCGAGGCCATGCGTCTCGATGTAGGCGCGCGCGGCGTCGAGCACGTGGCGACTCGTCCGCTCCTGAACCCGCGACTTCATGGCGAAAACCCTAGTCAATGCGTCGGGCGGACCGGGCGGGCCCCAACATTTGCCACGATAGGGCAAAAGTACAACACCGTTGCAAAACCGCCGATTGTCGTTTAGCGTTTTCCTTCGAACGCCCAGACCGCCGCCCTGCAGCGGTCTCCGCAGAGCTCTTCCAGCCGCCCGGACGAGGGGAACGCATGTCGCTAGATCAATCCGAAACTGTCGGCAGCCTTGCCGCTGACCAGCGCTACGTCACGGTGTCGATCGACAGCCACGTCGGCCCGTCGGTCAAGGACCAGCTGCGCCCGTACTGCGATGCCAAGCACCTCGACGATTTCGATCGTTTCGTCGCCGAGATGGAGAGCCAGGGGCTGCTGTCCTGGCGCTCCTCGGAAGCGAAATCCGGTGCGAAGCAAAGCTGGTCGTTGGGGAAGTCGCAGGCCGAGAGAGGCAAGACGCAGGCACAGAAGCTCGAAAAGGCCGAGGCGGAGAAGTTCGGCAAGCAGGCCGGTATCCGCAACGCCGACCAGGTCGGAGCCCGGTTCCTGCAACGCAGCTACGAACACAGCCTCGCGCCGGGCCTCCAGGACCATGACGCGCGCATCGCCGACATGGACGCGCAGGGCGTCGCCGCCGACGTCATCTTCCACGGTGGACTCAACGGCCAGTCGATCCCGTTCTCGACGACCGGCCTGATCAGCTGGGGCGACACCGCCTACGACTACCTCGAGAAGGTCGGGGTCCGCATCTACAACCGGTGGCTGTCCGACTTCGTGTCCCTGGCCCCGGAGCGGCACGCCGGCATCGCACACATCCCGATCTCCGACCTGGACGCCTGCGCCGAGGAGGTCGAGTGGGCGGCCGAGGCGGGTCTGAAAGGCATCAACCTCCCCGCGCCGCGCGGCGACTTCCCGATGCTCAACGACCCTGCCTGGGAACCGCTTTGGGCCGCCTGCAACGAGACCGGCATGTCGGTCAACACGCACGGCGGCGGCGGCGAGCACTACCCCTACGAGGGGCAGGGCGCCCAGATGATGTACATGATGGAGACGCCGTTCCGGACTCGCCGCGGCCTGTGGGTGATGATCTTCAGCGGGGTGTTCGAACGCTATCCGAACCTGAAACTCGTGCTCACCGAGCAGTGGGTGGACTGGGCGCCGGCCGCGATGGCCGACATGGACGGGCTCTACCACGGCCCGACCGGGGCCGCCATCCGCGCCAAGCTGCCGAAGCCACCGTCGGAGTACTTCCGTCGGAACTGTTTCATCGGAGCGAGTTTCATGTCGAACGCCGAGGCGAAGCTGTCGGTCGAGCACGACCTCGTGGACAACGTGATGTGGGGTGACGACTACCCGCACGCCGAGGGGACCTTCCCCGACACCCGCGAGGCCATGCGCTTCACGTTCTCCGACATCGACCCGAGGCACACCCAGAAGTTCCTCGGTGCGACCGCCGCCGACTTGTACGGCCTCGACCGCGAGAAACTCGCCAAGGTCGCCGAACGCATCGGCCCGACCGTCGGCGAGGTTGCCACCCCCTACACGCTGCCCGAGGATGCCGTCGTCGGGCTCTACGCGTTCCGCACCGGGCCGGGCATCTTCATCTGAGCCGGCTCCGAAACCACCGGTCGATGCCCAATACCGCTGCCTACCAGGAGTTTATCCGCCATGGATGAGATTACCGGCCTGAAGTCTCCGTGCCGCTTGGTCACCCCCGAGGAGGTCGAGCATCTCAACCAGCACGGCTGGGTGAAACTAGCGCGCTTCGTGGATCCCGACGTTTTGGCCAGGATGCTCGAACTGGCCCAGGACAAGATGGGCGCCGATGCCGACAGCAATCCGATGAAGGCCGGCATGGCCCCGGCCGCCGACGGCGAGGCCAAGGGAGCGCTGGCCTACTTCAACGCCGAGCGCAGCGGTGGGCTGTCCAGCCCCGTGCTGCGGCCGTTGATCGACGAGATCGGCAAGAGCGCGACGCGGCTGTTGGGCCGACGGAACAACGACGGGACACCCGTCGGGGTCCGATACTATTCGGACTTCTTCGTCCCGAAGCTGCCCTCCACCAAGTCATCTCGGCACGGCGGCAACGGCGCCACCGCCTTCCACCAGGACTACATCACTTTCGCCGTCGACCGAACCGGCGGTATGACCTTCTGGATTCCGCTCGAGTCCTACGGTCCGGAAGCCGGCACCATGTCGTTCGTCAACGGCTCGCATCGCGCCGGGGTCATGGGCGACTACACCACCTACGGCGGCGGGGACGCGCTCGACACCTTCCCGGAACTTCGCGAGCTCGAAATGAGCGAGCAGATGAACTACGAGTTGGGTGACATCACGGTGCACACCCACCTGACCATCCACGGCGCCGGCGCCAACATGATGGACCGCCCCCGGTGGGGCTACCTGTTGATCGTCCAGCCCGACGACGTCTGCTGGAACGGATCACCGTGCCCCAACTTCGACACCAGCGAGATGGTGCCGTGGCAGGCGCTGAACGACGACCGGTTTCCGCAGATCGGACTCTCCCGTTGACTATCGCTGCGGCGCTGCCCAATCGAAACTTCATGCAGGTCTGCTGGGTGGTCCCCGACCTTCGCGCCGCCATCGAGCACTGGTCCCGGACGGCCGGAGTAGGGCCCTTCTTCTGGTTCGACGGGGTGGATTGCGTCGACGGGCGGCACCGTGGTGTGCCGGCCGAGTTCCCGGCGGTGACGGCGGCGATCGCCTACGCCGGCGACCTGCAGATCGAGCTCGTCAGCCAGGACAACGACGACCCCGGGGTGTTTCGGGACGTCTTCGCCGGCGGCCAGTCGGGCCTGCACCACATGGCCCTGGTCTGCGCCGACTACGAATCCGAGCGCGATGCCTACATCGCGGGCGGCGCCGAACTCGCCTTCGAGGGCCGGGTGGGCAACAGCCGCACCTGTTGGGTGGACACCACCCCCACGCTCGGATTCATGATCGAGTTGCTCGAACCGAGTCCGGTGCGCGACAAGGGATTCGCTGCGATGCGTGCGGCCGCCGAAGCCTGGGACGGCGTCGACCCCATCACCAGGTTCTGATGGCGAACATCGAGCCGGCAACGCTTCCGCAGACATTTCCGCAGTTGCTCGCGCGGATCGTCACCGAGCGCGCCGACCACCCCGCACTCCTGGTCGCCGACGAGGCGCTCAACTACCGGGACCTCGATGAGCGGTCGGGCCGGATGGCGCGGGCCCTGCTGTCGATCGGCGCCGGAAAGGGCACCCGAATCGCCCTGCTGGCGCCCGACAGCGTGCTGCAGCTCACGACCTTCTACGCCGCGCTGCGCATCGGTGCGCTGGTCACCCCGATCAGCACGCTGACGACGCCGAACGAACTGGCCCACATCGTCCGCACCAGCGACGCGCAGATCCTGATCGGCGCGCGTCGCTTCGGTTCCCGTGATTTCGGCCGCAACCTCGAGGCGGCCCTGCCCGGCCTGCGCCAAAACCCCGCGGGCGCCCTGCGTCTTGCCGACGCCCCCTACCTACGGTCGATCTGGCTCGACGACGACACCGGGTTGCCGTGGGCCGGTTCGGTCGAACACCTGTTGGGGCACGCCGAGGGACCGGCCGCCCCGGACGCCGCGCTGCTCGCCGCGGTGGAGCGGGAGGTCGTTCCCGGCGACGACGCCTTCGTCGTGTACACCTCGGGATCCACGGCCACCCCCAAGGCCGTGGTCCACGGCCAGTGGGCGACCGCCCGCCAGCCACCGGTCCTGGCAACCTATTTCGATGTCCAGCGCGGCGATCGCACGCTGTCGCTGCTGCCCGCGTTCTGGATGGGCGGCATCTCGGCGGCGCTGCAGGTACTGAGCACCGGCAGCACTTTGGTGTATCCCCCCGCTCCGGATGTCGACACGGTCCTGGACACCATCGGACGCCATCGCGTCACCAACATCGTCATCTGGCACCTGCTGGCCAAACTGCAGGCGGTGGCCAACGACCGCGGGATCGACCTCGGCAAGATCAAGATCACCACGGGCCCGACCTGGGACGAGCAGGGCAACCCCATCCCCCGCCACCTCCAGACCCGGATGCTCGGGATGTCGGAGAGTTTCGCGCCGCACAGCGCGGAGTCGGTGACCACCCGGCTGCCCGAATCCAAGGCCGGCGCGGCCGGCCGCGCCGTGAACGGCATCGAGCGGCGCGTCGTCGACCCGGAGACCGGAGCCGAGGTGGCCCCCGGCGAGGTGGGCGAGCTGCAGCTGCGCGGGGGCGCGCTGATGACCGGCTTCTACAAGGTGCCCCGCCAGGCGGTGTTCACCGCCGACGGGTTCTTCCCCACCAAGGATCTCGTCCGGATCGACGCCGAGGGTTACGCGTTCTTCGTCGGCCGGATCAGCGACATGATCAAGACCAACTCCGCCAACGTGTCTCGGCTGGAGGTCGAGGTAGCGCTGAACGCCCTGCCCCAGGTCGAGCTGTCGGTCGTCGCCGGACTGCCCGATCCGGAACTCGGCGAGATCGTCGTGGCGGCGGTGGTGCGCGCCGACGGCAGCGACCCGACCGAAGCCGAACTGCAGGCCGAGTTGCGCGAGACGCTGTCCGGTTACAAGGTCCCCCGGCGCATCGCGTTCATCACCCACGACGACATCCCGCGGACACCCACCGGCAAGGTGCGCCTCTCCGAGTTGGCCGACATGGTCGCTGCGCACCTCGCGGCGCAGCCACCGCTGGATCACACCGCTTCGGCCGCCGGCTGAAGTCCACCGGAATCGCCCAGGGTGCCGAAAACACCGACAGGAGACGCAACATGACCGAGCAGGCGGAGGAAGCCCGACCCAAGGCCGGCCCACCGGCCGAAGAGATCGTGCTCTACGAGAAGGACCCGAAGACCAAGATCGCGACGATCACGCTCGACCGCGCCGATGAACTCAACGCGATGACCATCGACGCCCAGCACCGCTACGCGGACCTGATCCACTACGCCGGCGTCGACGATGACGTGAAAGTACTGGTGATCCGGGCCAACGGGCCCAACCTGGGCAGTGGGGCCGATCTCGCGGAACTGATGGACACCATGGCCGGCCGCGGCGAGGGCACCATGAACCACGCCGTGCGGGTGCCCGAGGACGCCGATGTCGTGTACCCGCCGGAGGGCACCTACCGCCGCCGCGCTACCACAGTCCAGTACTACACCGACCCGAGCGCCGGCATGCGCAGCCTCCAGGACTTCAAGAAGATCAGCATTCTGGAGGTCCGCGGCTACTGCTACGGCTGGCACTTCTATCAGGCCGCCGACGCCGACATCGTGATCGCCTCCGACGACTCCCTGTTCGGCCACGCCGCTTGGCGCTACGCGGGATTCGCGGCCCGGCAGTGGCAGTGGTGCAACACCATGGGCGCGCGAAAGTTCATGGAAATGGTGTTCACCGGCCGGCCCTTCACCGCCCAGGAGATGTACGACTGCAACTTCATCAACGCCGTGGTGCCGTTCGACGAGCTCGAAGCGATGACGGAGAAGTACGCGCTGGCCTGTTCGCGCAGCCGACCCACCGACACCGTCTTCGCCCAGAAGACCTTCTTCGAGATCTACAAGCAACACCAAGGTGAATACATGGGCAGCGTCGTCGCGGGACTGCTCGAATCCACCCTCGATGCGCTGCGGCCGGACCCCCGGACGAACTCGATGGAACTCGACGAGGCCACCCTGGGCCGGCTCACCGACACCGTGCGGGACAACGACGGACAGTTCCCCCCGGACTGGCGACTGAGCCGCCGGGGCCGGGCCGCAACGTAGGCCGGAGTGGCGACAATGCTGGAAATCACCAACGCCAGGCTCTTCGATGGCCGAAAGCTGTTGCCCGGCCGGCACAGCGTGTCCGTCGAAGCAGACACGATCACGGCGGTCGACGGGCCTGCCCCGGCAGCATCGACGACGGTCATCGACGCCGCCGGCATGACCCTGATGCCGGGGCTGATCACCAGCCATCTGCATTCGGACTTCTTCAAGTTCAACATCGCCGACGGCGATCGGCTGGGCAAGGAGCGGCCACCGGGTGTCCTGATGGCGATCGGGGTGCGCACCTGCCGCGTGCTGCTGGAGAGCGGGTTCACCGGCTTCGCCGGGGCCTCGTGCTCCAACGACATCGACGCCCAACTCAAGATGGCCATCGCCGAAGACATCATTCCCGGTCCACGGATCCGCGCCTGCGGACATCACCTGGGCACCACCGGCGATATGAACAACGGCGGGCGGTGGTGGAAGGCCTACCAGACCCCCGGTACGGACGTCTGCGCCGACGGCCCGGATGCGTTGCGCACCTTGGTCCGCCAGGAAATCAACCGAGGCGCCGAAACCATCAAGATCTTCGCCAGTGCGGGGCACGGGCAACCACACCGGACCACCCGCAACATGTCCCGCGCGGAGATCGCCTCGATCATCGAGACCGCGCACGAGCGCGGCGCCAAGGTCCGTGCGCATGTCGCCGACAAGGCGATGATCATGGAGTGCATCGAACTCGGCCTCGATGTCGTCGACCACGGTGATGAGATCGATGACGAAGTCATCGCGGCCATGGTCGAGTCGGGAACCTTCTGGGTCCCGAGTCTGATCTTTCTCCGGAGCGTCCTCGAACTCGGCTACGGCGAGGCCATGGGCGTGCGGCGCGAGCAGTACGACCACGTGCGCGCCATGCTGCCGGCCGCGCAGGCAGCCGGGGTTCGCATCCTGATCGGCGATGACTACAGCGGGGTGTTCCGCGATCTCGTGGCGGACGATCCGCTCGACCACCAGGTCGGAAACTACGGGCGCGAGTTCGCCTACTACGCCCAGATCGACGGCTTGACAACCGAAGACGTGCTCGGTTGGGGAACCCGCAACGCCGGCCAACTGTTGGTGGATCCGCCGGCGAGGGTCGGCGTGATCGAACCCGGCGCGTTGGCGGATCTGATCATCGTCGACGGCGACCCCGTCGAGGATCCGTCGCTGCTGGCACGGCCGCGCGAGGCTTTGCGGACCGTGATCCGCGACGGTGTCCCGGTGATCGACCGGCGGGTCCAGAGCGCCTCCGACCAACCGCACGTGGAACTGGACAGCCTGTCGGCCCGGTAGCCGGCACGACATTGCAGAGACACAGTCGGCACGACATTCAGAGACGAGGAACAGTGCCCACAGCAGCACCGCAGAAGGTTGCGTTCATCACCGGCGCCGCGTCGGGAATCGGTCGCGCCGCCGCCGAGTCCTTCGTCCGGCGCGGCTACGCCGTGGCGCTCGCCGACGTCGACGAGGAGGCCGGCGCCAAGGCCGAGGCCGAGCTCGGCGCCTGGGGCACCTGCACTTTCGTGCCCTGTGATGTCACCGACGACGCCGGCGTCGCGCAGGCCGTGGCGCATACGGTCGCCGCGTACGGTCGGCTCGACGCGGCGTTCAACTCGGCTGGGGTGGATGGTGAACACGGGAAACTGACCGCCGAGGCCACCATGGCGAACTGGAACCGGGTCATCGCCGTCGACCTCACCGGCACCTGGTCGTGCCTGCGCTACCAGATTCCCGCGATCATCGATTCCGGCGGCGGAGCCATCGTCAACTGCGCCTCGGTCGCCGGCCTGCGGGCCGCCCCCACCGTCTCGGCCTATACCGCCGCCAAACACGGGGTGGTCGGACTGACCCGGGTCGCCGCGCGGGAGTACGCGAGCCAAGGCCTGCGCGTGAACGCGATCTGCCCCGGCACGGTCGATACGCCGATGTTCCGCGAATCGATGACCCCCGATGTGGTCCAAACCCTGCTCGCCGCAGCGCCTATCGGACGGCTGGCCGAGGCCACCGAGATCGCCGACATCGCCCTGTGGCTGTGCGCCGACGCCCCGGGGTTCCTCACCGGTCAGGCAATCGCCGTCGACGGCGGCATGGGGGCCTGAACGATGAGCCAGCGCACAACGGAGACCGAACGACCCGGATCCGCCGGGCCCATCGAAGGGAACAGCCCAGTGTCCACCGACCAGTTGACGCCCACCGGCCACGTCTACTACGACCCCTACGATCTCGACATCAACCGCGACCCCTATCCGACCTTCCGCCGGCTCCGCGATGAGGCGCCGCTGTACTACAACGAGCGCCACGACTTCTACGCGGTCAGCCGATACGACGACGTCGCAAAGGGTTTGGCGGACCGCAACACGTTCAAGTCCGGCCGCGGCAATATCCTGGAGCTGATCAAGTCGGGCATCGAGATGCCGCCCGGCCTCGTCATCTACGAGGACGCGCCGACGCATGCCATCCACCGCAAACTGGTGTCGAAGATGTTCACGCCGAAGACGGTCGCGTCGCTGGAGCCGAAGATCCGGGCCTTCACGGCGGCCTGCCTGGACCCGCTGGTGGGCATGGACCGGTTCGACATCATCAGTGAGTTCGCCGCCCAGATGCCCATGCGCGTGATCGGCATGTTGCTCGGCATCCCGGAAGAGGATCAGGAACACATTCGGGACCGCAGTGACGCGAACCTGCGGGTGAAGCCCGGAAAAGCCATGAAGTTCAAGGAAAAGAGTCTCGTTCGCGGTGGCGTGTTCGCCGAGTATCTCGACTGGCGGGTGGACAACCCGTCCGACGACATCATGAGCGAGTTGCTGCACCTCGAGTTCGTCGACGAGACCGGCACCAAGCGACGCCTGACCCGCGATGAGATTCTGGCCTACGTGCAGGTCGTGGCGGGCGCCGGCAACGAGACCACCACCCGGCTGATCGGTTGGATGGCCAAAGTGCTTGCCGAGCATCCCGATCAGCGTCGCGAGCTCGTCGCGGACCCGTCCTTGATCCCCAACGCGGTCGAGGAACTTCTGCGCTACGAACCGCCGGCCCCGCACATCGGCCGATACGTCGCCGCCGATGCCGAGTTCCATGGCCAGACCGTTCCTGCGGGCAGCGCGATACTCTTCGTCGCCGGCGGGGCCAACCGCGACGAGCGGGTGTACGACGACCCCGACCGGTTCGACATCCACCGCAGGATTCCGTCGCTGCTCACCTTCGGGCTGGGCGCGCACTTCTGTCTCGGCGCGGCGCTGACTCGACTCGAGGGGCGAATCGCGTTGGAGGAAATGCTGATCCGTTTCCCGGACTGGGATGTGGATCTCGCCGACGCGGAGATGTCACCGACCTCCACGGTGCGCGGGTGGGACCACCTCCCGCTCGTCGTGTCGTGACAATCGCGTCGTGACAATCGTGTTTGCTCGATTCTAGAATTCACCAGTGGGACAAGGGGAAATGATGAACGCTGAACAAGTCGTACGCGCCGAGATCGCCGCCTGGGGCCGCAATGACGTCGACGAGGTCATGAGCCACTTCGCCGACGATGCCACCTTCTTCATCGGGCCCGAGTATCCGGAATTGGCGGGCCGGGAAGCGATCCAGCAGATCATGAAGGCGTTCTTCGCCCGCGGGAAGTGTGTCGACCTCGAGATCCGGCACCTGGCCGTCACCGGGAACGTGGTGCTGATGGAGCGGTTCGATCACTGGATCGTCGAGGGCAAGCAGAAGAGTTGGCCGGTCATGGGCGCCTACGAGGTCGAAGGCGACAAGATCACGGCCTGGCGGGAGTACTTCTTCGCCCCTGCCGAGGACTGACCCCCTCGCCGAGATACCATCCGGTCCATGGCTGAGCTGCATCCTTTCGACCGGGCGATCACCCTGGAGCCGGCCGACGGGGTGCTGCGCGGCCACACGCTGCCGGAGTGGGCCAACATGGTCGGCCCGTTCGGCGGGATCACCGCGGCCGCCGTGCTCCGGGCGATCGAGGCGCACCCCGACCGGCAGGGCGAGCCGCTGGCCCTGACCGTCAACTACCTGGCCCCGATCGTCGACGGCGAGTTCCGGATCGCCGCCCGCGCGGTCCGCACGAATCGGTCCAACCAGCACTGGCAGGTCGAACTGTCCCAGGACGGGGAGCCCAAGACCACCGCGACGGCGGTGTTCGCCGCTCAGCGCGACACCTGGTCGGACACCGAACGCGTGATGCCCGAGGCGCCGGCCCCGGAGAGCCTGCCCGCCCCGGACACACCGGCCATGGTGGTCTGGATCGGCAACTACGATCTGCGGTTCGTCGAGGGCGCCATCCCCGGGCCCGACGACGGGCCCAACCCCTCGTCGGCCACCAGCCTGTGGGTGCGCGACCGGCGCGGCCGCGCCCTGGACCATGCCGCGCTGGCCGCGCAGTGCGACATCTTCTACCCGCGGACCTTCCTGCGACTCGGCGCGGTCGGGCCCGCCGGGACCATCAGCTTCACCGTGTACTTCCACGCCGACAGCACCGAATTGGCCGCGGTGGGCGACGATTACGTGCTGGGCAGCACCCGGGCCAACCGGTTCACCGGCGGATACTTCGATCAATCCGCCGAACTCTGGTCGCGCTCCGGGACGCTGCTGGCCAGCACCCACCAACTGGTGTACTACAAGGCCTGACCGGTCTCAGCGCAGGACCGCGTCGATGGCGCGATGGATCCGCTGCTCGCTGACCGGCTTCGGGGTGCCCAGCTGCTGGGCCCACAGGCTGACCCGGAACTCCTCGATCTGCCTGCCGATCTCGCGGACCTCCGACGCCTGCGCGCGCACCGGCGAAAGCGCCTGCAGCAGATCGTGATACGCGTCCTCGACGGCGTGCACGCGCAGCATCCGCTCGCGGTCGGCCGCCGGCGCCTGCGGCAACCGTTCCAGCCGCCGGGCGATCGCGGACAGGTAGCGCGTCAGGTCGCCGAGGTGGCCGGCCCCGGCGGCGCTGACGAAACCCGCCGGCATCAGATCCGCGAGCTGGGTACGGATATCGGCGACGGCCTCGGCTTGCGCGGCATTGGGCTGGTCCGGCAGGGCGACCCGCACGTCGTGATAGGCGGCCAGCACCCGCTGCACGCGGGCGAGTAGGTCCCGCGTCCGCGCCCCCAGCCCGGCAGCCACCTGTTGGCGCAGCGCGGCGAAATCGTCACGGGTCCAGGCCGGTTCGGGCACCAGCGCGGCGATCGCGGCGTCCGCGCAGTCCTCGATCAGGGCGGCCAGGGAACCGTTCGGGTTGTTGCCCAGGATCAGCCGGGACCGGGGGTCGAGCTCGCGTTCGAGGGCCTTGGTCGGCACGGGCACGACCAGGCGCAGCAGCGCGCGAGTGCCCTCGCGCATCGCGGCGCGCTGCTCTTCGGGGGTGGAGAACACCCGCAGGTCCACCGCGGCACCGGCGGCGACCAGCGCCGGGTAGCCCCGCACCGGGTTGCGCCCGCTGACGGATTCGACGGTCTTGGGCAGCGTCTCGAGGTCCGCGGGCCAGTCCCGCAGGCCCGTCCGCTCCACCCCGTCGGCCACCGCCTGCGCCACCGCGGCGCGCGTGGTTCCCGCCAGGTTGTCGCGCAGCGCGTCGATGTCCTTGCCGCGGGCCACCTCGGCGCCCTCGGCGTTCTCCACGGTGAACGTCATCCGCAGATGGGCCGGGATCTTCTCCAGGTCGAACGCGGAGATCGGGACCACCACCCCGGTGCGCCGGCGCAATGCCCGCTGCAGCGCGTCGAGCAGCGGTTCGCCGCCCGGGTCGAGCTCGGGCAGCACTGCCCGCGCGGTGTCGGGGGCGGGAACGAAGTTGCGCCGCAGGTCTTTCGGTAGCGACTTGATCAGCGCGGTGACCAACTCCTCGCGCAGCGCCGGCACCTGCCAGGCGAAGGTGTCGCCGCCGAGGCGGGCCAGCACCTCCAGCGGAACGTGCACGGTGACCCCGTCGTCCTCGGCGCCGGGTTCGAACCGGTAGGTCAACGGCAGCGCGACGTCGTCGGCCTTCCAGACGTCCGGGTGCTCGTCGCCATCGTCGCTGCGCAGCAGTTCCTCGCGGGTGAAGGTGAGCAGCTGCGGGGTGCGGTGCCGCTGCTTCTTCCACCACGCGTCGAAGTGGCGGACCGAGACGATGTCGGCCGGGACCCGGGCGTCATAGAGCGCGTAGATTTCCTCGTCGGTGACCATCAGGTCGCGGCGCCGCGCGCGTTCCTCCATCTCGGCCAGCTCGTGGCGCAGCGCGGCGTTGTCCCGGAAGAAATGGTGGCGGGTCTGCCACTCGCCGTCCACCAGGGCGTGGCGGACGAACATCTCGCGCGCCAACTCCGGGTCGGTCCGCGCGTAATCCACCTGCCGCCGCACCACCAGCGGCAACCCGTACAGGGTCACCCGCTCGTAGGCCATCGCGGCACCCCGCTTGGCGCTCCAGTGCGGTTCGCTGTAGCTGCGCTGCACCAGATCTCCGGCGATGGCCTCGACGGACTCCGGGTCGATGCGCGCGGCGATCCGGCCGTAGAGCCGGCTGGTCTCCACCAGTTCGGCGACCACCAGCCAGCGCGGCGGCCGCTTGGTCAGAACCGATCCGGGTGCGAGGACGAACCGCGAGTTGCGGGCGCCCTGGTATTCGCGGGAGTCGCCCTCCCGCATGCCGATGTGCGACAGCAGACCCGCGAGCAGCGCCGCGTGCACGCGGTTCGGGTCGGTGGCCGCATCGGCGTTCTCGCCGGCCCGGATCCCGAGGCCCGCGGCGATGCTGCGCAGCTGACCGACCAGATCCTGCCACTCCCGGATCCGCAGGTAGTGCAGGAACTCCTCGCGACACATCCGCCGAAAGGCATTTCCGGAGCGGGCCTTTCGCTGCTCACCCAGATAGTTCCACAGGTTCAGGTAGGTCACGAAGTCGGAGTTCTCGTCGGCGAAGCGCGCGTGCTTCTGCCGGGCCGCCTCCTCGCGGTCGGCGGGGCGTTCGCGCGGATCGGGAATCGACAGCGCAGCCGCCAGCACCAGAACCTCGGCGACACAACCCTGTTCGTCGGCGGCCAGGATCATCCGGCCCAGCCTCGGGTCGACGGGCAACTGCGCCAACCGCCGGCCCAGATCGGTGATGGCACCGCGGGCGTCGAACGCGCCGAGTTCCTGCAGCAGTTGCACGCCGTCACGGATGCTGCGCTGATCCGGCGGGTCCAGGAACGGGAAGCTGTCGATGTCGCCGAGGCCGAGCGCGGCCATCTGCAGGATCACCGCGGACAGGTTGGTGCGCAGGATCTCCGGATCGGTGTAGCGGGGCCGGGCCGCGAAGTCCGGCTCGGAGTACAACCGGATGCACACGCCGGGCGCGGTGCGCCCCGAGCGCCCGGCCCGCTGATCGGCCGACGCCTGCGAGATGGGTTCGATGGGCAGCCGCTGCACCTTGGTGCGGCGGCTGTACCGCGAGATCCGGGCGCTCCCGGGGTCGACGACGTAGCGGATGCCCGGGACGGTCAGCGAGGTCTCGGCCACGTTGGTGGCCAACACGATTCGTCGGCTCAGGTTGCTGGCCGGCCGCGGCGCGAAGACCCGCTGCTGTTCGGCGGTGGGCAGCCGGGCGTACAGCGGCAGCACCTCGAGGTCGCGGGTGCCGGTGTCGGCGGCCCGCAGCGCCTCCGCGGTGTCGCGGATCTCGCGTTCCCCGGACAGGAACACCAGCACGTCGCCGGGTGGTTCGGCGGCCAACTCGCGCACCGCATCCAGGATCGCCTCGGTCTGATCGCGCACCTCGGTGCGCACGATGTCGTGGTCGGGGTCCTCGGGATCGACCGCATCCTCGGCGTCCCCGCCGACGGCGACCTCGAGGGGCCGGTAGCGGATCTCGACGGGATAGGTCCGGCCCGACACCTCGACGATCGGCGCCCCACTGAAGTGTGCGGCGAAGCGCTCCGGCTCGATGGTCGCCGAGGTGACGATGACCTTGAGATCCGGGCGCCGCGGCAGCAGCTCGCGCAGATAGCCGAGCAGGAAGTCGATGTTGAGGCTGCGCTCGTGCGCCTCGTCGAGGATCAGCGTGTCGTAGCGCAGCAGCCGGCGGTCCCGCTGGATCTCGGCCAGCAGGATGCCGTCGGTCATCAGCTTGATCAGGGTGCGGTCGCCGGCCTGGTCGGTGAACCGGACCGTGTACCCGACGGTCTCGCCCAGCGGGGTGCCCAACTCGTCGGCGATGCGCTGGGCCACGGTGCGCGCGGCCAGCCGGCGGGGCTGGGTGTGGCCGATGGTGCCGCGGATCCCGCGGCCCAGTTCCAGGCACAGCTTGGGCAGCTGGGTCGTCTTACCGGAGCCGGTCGCGCCGGCCACCACGACCACCTGGTGGGCGGCGATGGCCGCGGCCAGCTCGTCGCGGCTGGCGCTCACCGGCAGGTCGGGGTAGCTGATCTCCGGGACGGCGTCGCGGCGCGCGGTCACCAGCGCCGCGCCGGTGGCGATCTGGTTCTCGATCTTGTGCAGTGCGTCCGGCGTGGGGTTGCGCAGTCCCTTCAGGCGCCGGCCGAGGCGCGCGGCGTCGCGGATCGTCAGGTCGTCCAGGCGGGCGCGCAACTCGCGCACCGCCTCGCGCGAAGGGTCGGACACTCAGTCGAGAGTAGGCGGCGACCAGTACGCCAGCATGTCTGCGAACGTGTCGAAGGCGGCCTTGTTGACGTTGTAGGTCGCTTCCAGATGGATGCTCAGCGGGAAGGCCAGCTCGCCGACCCCGTCGATGACGCGCTTGTACAGGTCCACCATCCGCTGGCGGCGCTGCACCGGCTCGGCGGCGGCCAGTTCCTTGACGAAGGCCTGCTCCTCGGCCACCGCGGCATTGCCGGGGTCCTGGATCAGCCAGTTGATCAGGCCGATCCGGGACTCGACCTGCGGCACGAACCCGAAGGACAGCAGGATCTCGGGCCGGTGGTCGGTCTCGGCGGCGAACTCCGTCAGGAACTTCACGATGGCGTCGGAGTACAGCAGCTGGGTCAGCGCGTAGGTCGCGCCGCGGTCGCACTTGAAGTTGAACCGGCCGAGTTCGCTGTCGCGGGTCGGGATCAGGATGGCGCCGCGGTTGGGCACCTCGTCGGCGAACAGCGACAGCGCGTCGGTGGGGGCGACGCCGGCTCCGTCGCCGTCGTTCATGGTGCGCGGAACCCCGACGAAGGCGATCCCCTCGATCCCGGCTTCGCGCAGGTCACGCACGCGCTGCCGGAGCGGATCCTCGTCGAGGAAGGCCGTGACCTGGGTGCACAGGCCGCTGACGCCGGGCAGCTCGGGCTTGATGACGTTCCAGAAGTCCAGGACGTCCATCTTCGGCTTCATCTCGATGGGACGGCCGTCGTCCTCCTCGATCATGCCGGGCATCATCACGTGCCCGATCCGGCCCGCCAGCCCGGTGGCCGAGGCCGCCGCGCGCACCTTGTGCGCCTCCTCGATGGCACGATCGCGGCCGAGCTCGGCGTTCGGCGGCACGAGTTCGAGCGCAACGGTGTTGAGGGTCACAGAAAATAGCTCCTAGGACGGCTTGCCGGTCGATGTGGCCGCATCGCCACCCCCGGCGGCCGGGGATCGGCACCTCAAGACACGATAGTCGCCCCGGTTCTCAGGTGGAGGACGACCTCAGCGGCGGGGGCGCGGCCGCACCGGTGACGCCGGACGCCTCGAGGTCCATGATGCGGTCGAGGTTGTCGGCCACGTCCTCGATCGTGAGCGACGGCATCGATATGCCCTGGCTGACCACCATCGCCATCCGCGCGACCCCGCCCATCCCGGCCTGCAGCACCTCGCCGTTGAGCGGACACGACTCGTGCGCCAGGAACGCGGCGGCCGGGGCGACGAGATCCGGCGGCATGCCGGCGTTGATCTGGTCCATCACCTCGGTGCTCAGCGACAGCACGTCGGCGACCTTGTCGGCGTGCGAGGCGGACATCCGGGTGAAGGCGCGCGGCGCGATCGCGTTCACCGCGATCCCGTGCGGGGCCGCCTCGGTGGCGAGGTTGCGGGTGAGCCCGAACACCGCCCCCTTGGCCGAGCCGTAGCTGCTCAGTTCAGGGATGCCGCCGAGCATCGCATCCGAGACGGTGTTGACCACCCGCCCGTAGCCGGCTGCGACGAAGTGCGGCCAGACGGCCTGGGTAACGAAGACCGTGCCGAAGTAGTGCACCTCGAACATCGTTCGGATCTGCCCGATCGTGAGGTCCTCGAAGAGGGCCGGATCGTGGATGCCGGCGTTGTTGACGACGGTATCGACGCGTCCGTACGTGTCCAGGGCTGCCTCGACGACCGCGCGGGCGCCGCGCTCCTCGGCCACCGAGGCGTGACACGCGACGGCCTGTCCCCCGGCGCGGCTGATCTCGTCCACCACCTGTTGGGCCGGCGTCGCCGAGGAGCCCGCCCCGTCGATGCCCGCGCCGTTGTCGGCGACCACCACGGCCGCGCCGCGGGCGGCGAGCAGCAGCGCATAGCCGCGGCCCACGCCGCGGCCGGCTCCGGTGACGACAGCGACGCGGCCGTCGAAACGCAGTTCTGCCACGGCCTCGCCTACTGCGGGTCGAACAGGACCGGGACCGAGGTCGGTGAGCGGAACACCTGCCCGCGGATGTGCGGGTCGTCGCCATCCGGATCCAGCCGAAGGTTGGGCAGCCGATCCAGCAGAAGGTTGATGGCGGTGCGCATTTCGAGGCGCGCCAGGTGCATGCCCAGGCACACGTGGACCCCGTGGCCCCAGCCGAGGTTGCCCTTGGGGGTGCGGAACAGGTCGAACGCGTTGGGGTCGGGGTACCGGTCGTCCTGGCGGTTCGCCGAACCCAGCATGGGCATCACCGTCGCGCCCGCGGGGATCTGTACACCACCGAGCACGGTGTCGCGGGTGGCCACCCGGGTGATGGTGAGCAGCGGCGCCTCCCAGCGCACCCCCTCCTCGATGGCCTGCGGGATCAACGAGCGGTCGGCGCGGATGGCCTCGAGTTGCACCGGATCCGACAGCAGCGCCAGCAGCAGGCTGCCCAGCGCCCGATAGGTGGTCTCCACGCCGGCCGGCAGCAGCAGCCGCAGGAACGAGAAGATCTCCTCGTCGGCCAGCTTCTCGCCGTCGATCTCCGCGGCGGCCAGCGCGCTGATCAGGTCCTCGCGCGGTTCGATCCGGCGCGCCTCCAGGATGGGCGCGAAGTAGTCACACAGCGCCGCGGAGGCCGCCAGGCCGCGCTCGGGATTCATCAGCCAGCTCAGCAGCGAGATCGACCAGCGCTGGAACTGCGGATAGTCCTCCTCCGGCAGGCCCAACAACCCGGCGATGATCTGGCTCGGATAGTCGAAGGTGAATTCCTTGACCAGGTCGGCCTTGCCGTTCGGGGCGAACTTGTCGATCAGGCTGTTGCCCACCCGGCCGACCAGTTCGTCCTCCCAGCGCGCCAGCGCCTTCTGGCCGAACGCCTTCTGCACCAGGGCGCGCAGCCGGCCGTGCACCGGTTCATCCATGCCGAGCATCACCTTCTCGCCGAGCACCGGGCCGAACGCGGCGATGACGCTCGCCGAGGAGAACGTCTCGTTGTCGCGCAGCATCTGCTGCGCCTCCTCGTAGCGGTAGACGATGAACATCGGCAGCGATTCCTCGTGCGGGAGCGCCCCCGAGGTCTCCAACCGCTGGACGGGTTCGGAGTTCCGCAGCCGAGCCAGCTCGGTGTAGGGGTCACGGACGTCGCCGGAGATCGCGTCGTCGAACGAGCCGAAGTCCTCGAGGTCGTCGAAAAGCTGTTCCATGCTGCTCCTTTGGGCGGTACAGGCCTTGCGCAGGACGCTATTGGGCCGGGTAGGCCACCGATTTCACCTCGGTGTACTGGCTGAAGCCGACGAGGCCGTTCTGTCGGCCGACGCCGCTGTCCTTGTAGCCGCCGAACGGGGTGTCGGCCCCGTAGCCGGCGGTGCCGTTGAGCCCGATGAACCCCGCGCGCAGCCGCTTGGCGACCGCCAGCGACCGGTCCAGCGAGCCCGACATCACGTTGCCGGCCAGACCGTAGGGACTGTCGTTGGCGATGCGCACCGCGTCATCCTCATCCTCATACGGGATCACCGCCAGCACCGGGCCGAAGATCTCCTCCTGCGCGATGACCATGCTGTTGTCGACATCGGTGAAAAGGGTTGGGCTGACCCAGAATCCCTTGTCGAAGCCCGTCGGCGCCTCGGTGCTGCCCACCAGCATCGTCGCGCCCTCGTCGACGCCCTTGCGGATGTAGCCGAGGATGCGGGCCTGCTGCTTGGCCGAGATCACCGGGCCGCACAGTGTGCCCGGGTCCTGCGGGTCCCCCGCGGCGATGTTCTCGTAGATGCCCCGCAGGATCGCGATGCCCTCGTCGTACCTGGAGCGCGGCAGCAGCATTCGGGTGGGGGCGGCACAGCCCTGGCCGGCGTGCATCAGCGGGCCGATCCCGATCAGGCAGGCCGTGTTGAAGTCGGCGTCGTCGAGCACGATGGTCGCCGACTTGCCGCCGAGTTCCAGGAACAGCCGCTTCATGGTGGCGGCGCCCTTTTCCATGATCCGCTTGCCCACCGCGGTCGAACCGGTGAAGGAGATCATGTCGACCTTCGGCGAGGTCGTCAGTTCCTCGCCGACGAGGTGGTCCGAGGCCGTGACCACGTTCACCACACCGGCCGGGATGTCGGTGTTCTCGGCGATCAGCCGGCCGAGCCGGGTGGCGTTGAACGGGGTGTCGGGGGCGGGCTTGAGGACCACGGTGTTGCCCGCCGCCAGCGCCTGGCCGAGCTTGTTGATGCTGACCTCGAAGGGAAAGTTCCACGGCACGATGGCCCCGACCACTCCGACCGGTTCGTGCCAGACCTTGCGGGTGGTGTTGACGCCGGTCACCGACACCACGGTGTCGCCGAGGTCGGTCTCCCACGGGAAGGTGTCGATCAACCCGGCGGGATACTTGAGCCCGTCGGCGAACGGGGCGTCCAGCTGCGGACCGTGGGTCACCGCGCGCGGGGCGCCGACCTCCCGGATCAATTCCTCGCGCAGTTCCTCGATTTCGCCGGCAATCGCCTCGTGCAACTGCAACAGGCAGCGCTTCCGGAGCTGGTGATCGGTCGACCAGTCGGTCTCGTCGAAGGAGCGGCGGGCGGCGTCGATGGCCCGCCCCATGTCGGCGATCGAGGCGTCGGCGACCTCGCCGAGCGCCTCCTCGGTCGCGGGATTGATGTTGGTGAACACGCCCGCTTCGCCGTCGACGAGCTTGCCGTCGATCAGCATTCGGGACTCGTAGGGCGCGGCGGCCTCAGGCATCGTTCTCACTGTTCTGTTCGGGGCTGTTCTGTTCGGGGTCCTGGCGGGCGGCCTGGCGGCGCGCCGCCACCTCGGCGAGCCGTTGCAGCACCGGCCGCGGCAGCACCTTGGCGGCAAGAACCATCGCCTTCTGGGAGGCGGTCAACGGGTAGGCACCGCCACGCATCGCGCCGTGGCGCGGGATGCCCATCATCACCCGCGTCATCTGGTGCAACCCGGATGGTGGCAGTAACCGGTTGGTGACCAATAACATTCGCGCATCCGGTCCGACCGCGGACTTGGCGAAGGGTTTCTCACTGTCGAGCGCCTTGGCCAGGCCCGCGGCGAAGGTCTCGGGCGAGCGGGCGGCGTGCTTCATCATGGCCCGCCCGCGCTTGTCCATCGTGCGGTGGTGCGGGGCGTACGGTCCGCCCAGATCCCGGTCGTCGGTGGTCCCGGCGTCGGTGATGATGTCGGTGTCATAGGTCCCGGTGACCAGCACCGACACGCCGATCCCGAATGGCGCCACCTCCCCGGCCATCGCTTCGCCCCAGCGCTCCAGCGCCCCTTTGACCGCCGAATACGGTGCGGTGGCGGGCATTCCACGCACACCGGCCGCGCTCGAGATCAGCACGATGCGACCATGGCCGGCCTCGCGCATGGCGGGTAGCAGCGCCTTGGTGAGCGCCACCGGACCGAAGACGTTGGTCGCGAACATCCGCTCCCAGAGTTCCGGGGAGGTCTCCTCGACCATTCCGGCCGCCGAGATGCCCGCGTTGTGCACCAACGCATGGGGTGCGCCGACGGCCTCCTCGATCGATTTGGCGGCGGCGGCGATCGACGCCGCATCCATCAGGTCCAACTGGACGCCGATGAGCCGGTCGTCGGACTCACCGACGCCGAGGGCCTCGCGCAGCAGCGGCATCCCCTTCTCCGGCGATCGCATCGCCGCGACCACGCGCCACCCGTCGCGGTGCAGGCGCACGACTGAGGCGAACCCCAATCCGCGTGACGCACCGGTGATGACAACCGAACGCGGCTCACCCATTCGCGTTCTCCGGTGCGCACCGATCACCCTTGGAACCCAGTTCGACGTCGAGGTCTTGGAACGGCCCCTGCTGCCAGGTGGCCCACTTCCCGACCGAGTACGGCCCCTCGGCGCCGTTCGCCCGGTAGTAGCCCTGCGGATCATAGACTTTCGCCTCGGGATACGGCCACGGACAGGCGACAGCGGTGGCCGCACCGCTGGCCTTGATCGCCCAGAACCAGCTGCCGTAGGCGAAGTAGGCGACGTTGATGATCACGAACATCACCAGGAAGGTGCCCAGCACCGGCTTGCTCGGGAACAGCCGCGCCCGGGCGGCGAGCTTCTCGGCCACCGACTTGCCCGTGTCGTCGCGGTAGCAGAGCACCGCGGCCGGGACCATCACGAACGTCACGGCCAGCGACTCCCAGATCAGCGGGAACTGGAATGTGGTGCCGGGGAACAACGTCCCGAACGGGATGGCCTGCGAGTAGATGTAGAGACCGGTGCGGACCAGGCTCACCTCGAGGATGGCGTCGAAGACGAACCCGATCACCAGCGTGATCGAGCCCAGGCTGATCAGTGGGTGCCGGGACACGAACGCGGTGGGTCCGTGCTTGGCCTGCAGCTTGCGGACGATCCAGATCGCCGGGAAGAACGGGGCGAAATAGAAGGCGACGTAACCGAATACGATGAACGGCTCGACGGTCGGGCTCAGCATGATCAGCGGCCAGTTCTCGGGCCAGTGGATCAACTCGGGGTTGTAGACCGCGAACGGGGCCCAGTTCATGATGGGGTCCTGCCACACGATCAGGGTGGTGCACAGGAACATCAGCATGATCGGGCTGCCGGGGTCGCGGCGCCATCCCCGCACGAAGATCGCGACCAGGATCACCAGCAGGACCACGGTCCCGATCTGGTGCACCCACAACCAGCCGTCGAAGCCGAACAGGAACTCCACCGGCCGCGGCCGGCCCTCGACGTCGGGGTTCGCCACCCGGGGGTGGACCTCGGTCCGGGCGAACGCGACGAACAGGCTGAAGAACGCGAGCAGGGCGAAGGCGCCCAACCAGCGGCCCCAGTTGGGTCCGGTCCGCTTGACTGAACCCTTTCCGGCCGTGGCCTTCTCGGCGGTCAGCGGCGCGTACTCCTCGGTGGTCACCGCGGGACTCGAGTCGGTATCCGCAACATCATCAGGTGTCCTCTCCGAAACGATCGACCAGATGCGAGTTGATGCCGTCGGCATCGAGGGTGCGCGCCACCAGATACCCCGATCCCATCCACGCCCGACGCGTCCACTTACCCAGGGAGACGCGGGTTCCCGGCGCCCCGGAGGCGGCGGGCATCACCTTGACCCGTTCGAGCGCCTCCTTGACCCCGCGCGGACTCAGCGGGTGGGCGTCGGTGAAGGCCCGCACCAGGGTGGCCGCGACGTCGTGGTTGACCACCGACACGCAGTACTCGGGCCGGCTGCCGTCATACCGCTGCGCGTACCGGTCCAGCCAGGCCTGCCCCACCGCGTTGCCCTCGTCGTACTGGTCCACCCCGATCCAGCCCAAAAACGCGTTCCACATGACCGGGTTGACCCAGGCATTCTGGAACGCGGTGGTGGTGAACCGGGGCGGATCCCAGTCGACGGCCTCGAGGGCGGGGTTGATGAACACGACGCCGAAGCCGAACCCGAGGTGCACGATCGCCTCGGCCTTGGCCTCGTGCAGCGTGGCGACCGCCGCGTTGATGTCCTGCGCGGTCTGCGCGATGGCCGCCTCGGCGACAATCCGAATTCCCTTGCGGGCGGCAGCACTCCGCAGGTTCTTCAGATAGCTCTCGCCGATGAGGTTCTGCTCGACGAGGACCCCGATCTCCTTCAGCCCACGCTTGGCCACCAGGTCGATCAGGAAGATCGGCTCGTCGGTCATCGACCCCTGCGGGAAGGCGAAGGTCCATTCACCCAGCCAGTCGTCGGTGCCGGTGACGCTGATCGCCGGCACCTTGAACCGCTCCTCGATCGCCTCCCGCAGCGGCACGCAGTTGTCGGTGATGTTCGGCCCGAAGACCACCAGGCAGCCCTCGTCGACGAGTTCGCCGTACGCGTCGATGACCGCCTTGACCGAACCCTTGGGCAGCCCCTCGACCTCGCGGTAGATCATCTGGACCGGACGGTCCATCAGGCCCTGCTCGACGGCCTCCTCGAAGACCAGATCGAAGGTCCGGGTGAACGAGCTCAGCAGTTCCTCCGGGAATCCCGGGGGCAGGGTGAAGTCCATCAGATAGCCGACCTTGATGGGCTCTGCGGTGCTCTCGTAGGACATCTGACCTCCGTGGGCGGCGCCGGTCACCGACGCGTGGGATATGAAACCTAATATTTGTTTAGACCCTAGCGGCGGCGCCGCCGCAGATCAATGGCCGGGCGCCGCCTCGCCCAGATAGATGTCGATCATCTCGTTGAGCCCGCGGGTCACCGCCACGTCGTCGGTCAGCGGTCCGGCGATGGCCACGCGGGCGGCCTCGGCGATGGAAAGGCCCTCGGCGATCAAGCGGCCCGCCGCGATGAGCACCCGGGTGGAGGCCACCTCGCGCAACCCGCCGGTCTCGAGGCGTCGGATCGCCTGACCGAACCGCACCAGTTCCACCGCGGTGGCGCGGTCCACGCCCCCCTCGCGGGCGATGATCCCCTCCTCGACATCCGGTTGCGGGAAGCCGAACTCGATGGCGACCATGCGCTGCCGGGTCGAGTCCTTGAGGTCCTTGAGCACGCTCTGATAGCCGGGGTTGTACGACACCACCAGACCGAAGCCGGGGGCGGCATCCAGGGTGACGCCGAGCCGCTCGATCGGCAGTTGCCGACGGTAGTCGGCCAGGGGATGCAGAACGACCGTGGTGTCCTGGCGGGCCTCCACGACCTCGTCGAGGTAGCAGATCGCCCCCTCGCGCACGGCCCGCGTCAGCGGCCCGTCGACCCAGACCGTCTCGTCGCCGCGAAGCAGGTAGCGACCGACGAGGTCGGCGGTGGTCAGGTCGTCGTGGCAGGCCACGGTGATCAGCGGCCGGCCCAGGTCGTGGGCCATGGCCTCGACGAAGCGAGTCTTGCCGCAGCCGGTCGGGCCCTTCAGCACCAGCGACAGGCCCTGCCGGTAGGCCGCCTTGAACACCGTCTCCTCGTTGCCGACCGCCTGGTAGTACGGGCGGGCGCTCTCGGTCTGCGGACGCGCACCGTTCTGGTAGGCAAGCCCGGACTCGTTCGACATCTAGATACCTTTCGTCGCATCCGCCCCTCCGCCGCACGGCGGCGGCAGTTGAACAGAAATTTGTTTTAGTAGTTGGCCGCCGCGAACGGGATGGGCCGTCGGTACACCAGCACTTCGCCGGCCTTCGTCATTGCTCCTACCTCTCCTTGCAGGTCCGTCATGCCACTCGACGGCGAACTTCCGCCGAACGAACGGCTGAACGGAACATGGGCCCGATGACCGCGGCCAGGTGATCGGGTTGGGCGATGGTGGCGTGCGCGGTGCTGCCGAACACCCGCCGCAGCGCGGCCACATCCGTGCTCGCGCCGACCGTCAGGCACACGCAGCCGGTGCCGCGGCGGCGGGCCTCGGTCAGGGCCCGGCGCGCATCGGCTGCGCCGTAGGCCTTTTCGTAGCCGTGGTCGTAGGCGAGACCGTCGGAGATCACGACCAGCAGCCGCCGGGAGGTTCCGCCGCGGTCCTCGAGCACCGCCGAGCCGTGCCGGATCGCGGCCCCGAGCCGGGAGTACGCGCCGGGTTCGAGGCTGTTGAGCCGTCGCAGGATCTGGGCGTCGAGGTGGTCGTCGAAACGCTTGACCGGCACCATGTTCACCGCCGTGCGTCCCGAGGAGTAGTAGCCGTAGAGCGCCACCCGGTCGCCGAGGTCGTGCAGCGCGACCATCAGGTGCGCGACCGCCACCCGCTGCTGTTCGTGCACCGTTCGCCCGACCGTGCCCGGCTCGGCCGTCGAACCCGAGATGTCCAGCAACAGCAGGACGGACAGGTCGCGCTGGCGACGCAGGCTGTCGAGGTAGACCGCCTCGTCGGGCACCGAGCCGGCCCGGACCTCGACGCGGGCCTCGACGGCGGCGTCGACGTCGATGTCGTCACCCTGCGGCTGACGATGCCGGCGGTGCAGTCCCATGCCGAGGCGCGCCAGCGGGCGCCGCACGCCGACGGCCCCCTCGATGGCCTGCGTGGCCGACGGTTTGATGGTCGCCGCGACCTCGCGCACGGTGCACCAGTCCGGTCGGTAGACGCCGCGCTCGGCGTCCCACTCCGGGTACTTGAGCCCGTCCTTCTCGACGTCGACCACTTCCTCGGTGTTGACCGTGGCCAGCGACGACACCGCGTACGCTCCCCGGTTCGCCGAGTTGATCCGGTGCGTCGGGGCGTCGGCACCCGGCGGCCCGCCGCCGTTGCCGCCGGTCTTGCGGGCCGACGACAGCAGCTTCTTGAGCAGTTTGCCGATGGCCCCGCCGCCACCGACCGGGCTGCTGAACAGGTCGGGGTCATCGGAGTCGTCGACAGCGTCCTCGTCGAGTTCGTCCAGTTCCGGGTGGGACTGCTGCCGAGGCACATGGCCCACCTGCTCGTGGTCCACCTGCCGGGCGGCCGCGGCAGCGGCGGCCAGCACCTTCTTCGGGCGGAGCACACCGAAACTCGCCGGGGCACCCTGCAGCTTGTCGCGGCCGCGGGCCAGCGCGAGCGACGTCGCGGCGCCATCTCTGGCCCCGGCCACGGTCGGGTCCGCCAGACCCAGCAACCGCCCCGGCAACATGGCGGTGTTGGCCACCAGCGCGCGGTGCCCCTCGACGGCGAGGTACCTCTTGGCCATCCGGGAATGCCGCACCAGGGGCTGGATGACCTCCGGATCGAGACTGCCGGCGGCGATCAGGGAGGCGTGCACCGCGACGGCGGCGGTGTGCTCCCCCGGCGGCGCCGACGGATCCAGGAAGATGGTTCGCCCGTCCGTCCACGACGGCTCGCCGGCGGACAGCGGCGAGACTCCGACGGGACGGCCCGCCAGCGCCGAGGCCAACATGCCGAGGGCCTGCACATGGGAGTTGGCCGCGCCGTCCCGAGGATCGTTGTCCACTCGTGCCTCCAGCCCGCCGGACGGGTTCGTTGACCAAATATCTGTTCCATCGTAAAGTTCCATCGCGGTCACGGTCAACGGAAAAGTGGAATCTGGCCATGCCCGGCGGGGCCGAGGTCACCTTTCCCGAACCCACCAGCCGCTAGTGCGGAACAAACATTTGGCCTCCTTCCTCGGGCGACGGGGCGCGGCCGGGCGAGGTTAGAGCCAGGCTGGCCCCGACATCTCTACACTCGGTCGCGACTCGTCGGCCAAGTGGAGAGGGAATGACGTGGCAGCGGTGCCCGTGATCGCACTGACCGGTCATCTTGGCGCGGGTAAGACCACGCTGCTCAACCACGTGCTACGCACGCCCGATGCCCGAATCGGGGTGGTCATCAACGATTTCGGCGAACTCAACGTCGATGCCGCCCTGGTGACCGGGCAGGTGGACGAGCCGGCTTCGATCGCCGGGGGTTGCATCTGCTGCCTGTCCGACGAGGGCGGCCTTGACGAGGCGCTGGCCAAGCTCTCCGACCCCAAGCTGCGTCTCGACGCCATCATCGTCGAGGCGAGCGGGTTGGCCGAACCCGTCGCGGTGGGCCGGTTGATCCGGTTCAGCGGCGTCGACAACGTCCGACTCGGCGGTGTCGTCGACGTCATCGACGCCGCCACGCACTTCGATACCGTGGACCGGGATCCGGCTCCCCCGGCCCGATATTCGGCCTCCTCGCTGGTGGTGGTCAACAAGCTGGACCAGATTCCCGAGCCCGAGCGTGCCGGTGTGTTCGAGCGCATCGAGGCCCGGATCCGGGAGTCCAACGAGGCGGTCCACGTCGTCGGCGCCGTGGGGGCCAAGATCGATCCGGCGCTGCTGTTCGACATCGCCGGCGCCGAGGACCAGTCCGGTCAGCTGTCACTGCGGGAACTGCTGCTCGAGGACGCGGCCGACCACGACCACGCTCATGTTCATCCCCACGACGGCGCGCACGCCGCCTCCGTGACCGCCACGAGCACGGGCGATGTCGATCCGGGCGTCCTGCTCGACCTGCTCGAGGATCCGCCCGCCGGGGTCTACCGGATGAAGGGCATCGTCGCGGTCCGCTCCCGGGAGCGGTCGCGCCGCTACCTGGTCAACACCGTCGGGGCGACCGTCCACATCGGCGCGGCGCCACCGAAGGCGCGGAGCAACTCGCTGGTGGCCATCGGCACGGGACTCGATGTGGAGGACGTGCGCGCTCGGGTGGAGGCCGCGGTGCGGCCCGTCGATGGTCCGGTGCCCGCGGCGGGGTTCCGTCGGCTGCAGCGTTACCGCAAGCTCAGCATCTGACTCATCCCGCTCTCACTTTAAGGCCTGGGTGGGGGCTTGTGGCAAGGCCCCAGGGGCGGTGCAGAATTGCGCGGCACCGACACGAAGGGGGACTGAGATCGGCATGACAGAGCAATCGGAGTTCTACAAGGTTCACGAGTCGGGCGCCTTCCTGCACGGCACGAAGGCCGACCTTCGGGTCGGGGATCTGCTGGTGCCGGGGCGCCCGTCGAACTACGAAACCGGCCGCATCGCCAACCACATCTACATGACGAAAGTGCTGGCTGCGGCGGTCCTTGCCGCGGAGTTCGCCGCCGGCCCCGGTCGCGAACGCGTCTATGTCGTCGAGCCGCAGGGCGACGTCGAAGACGATCCGAACGTGACGGACAAGAAGGCCCCGGGCAACCCCACCCACTCCTACCGCAGCCGCGAACCCGTGACGATCGTCGGGGAGATCAACGACTGGGTGGGGCACTCCCCCGAGTTCCTGCAGGACTTCCGGGATCGGCTCGAGGATCTTCGCCGCCAAGGACTCGCTGTCATCTACGACTGAACGGCCGGGGCCCAGCCGGTAGAATCGCCGCTAAGAATCCTCGTGCCGAGCGCACCGATGGGATTGCTGCGCCAAGGCAGGACGGAGTCGGTAACCGTGCAGGAAGCGGTGAGCAACACGGTGGCGGCAGGCGCGGCATCCGACGATGCCAGTCGGCGCACCGAGATTCTGCAAACCGCCAACACGGTGATCGCCAACTCCGGGCTGCGGACCTCGCTGCAGCAGATCGCCGATGCCGCCGGGATCCTGGCCGGCAGCCTCTACCACCACTTCGAGTCCAAAGAAGCGATCCTCATCGAGTTGATCCGGCGCTACCACGCGGATCTGGACCGCATCGGACAACGCGCCCTCGACGGACTGGACGCGCCCAACCCGCCGCCCATCGACGCGCAGATCACCGAACTCGGGTGCGCCATCGCCGCGTGCGCGGTGGAACACCGCGCGGCACTGCAGATGTCGTTCTACGAGGGCCCCAGCGCAGATCCGGAGTTGATGGAACTGACGCGACGGCGGCCGACCTCCATCCAGGCCGCGATGCTGCAGATCCTGCGGGCCGGCAAGTGGAGCGGCTACATCCGCGCGGACGTCGACCTGCCGATCCTGGCCGACCGGATCTGCCAGACCATGCTGCACGTCGGCCTCGATGTGATCCGCAACAACGCCCCCAGCGACCGAGTGGCCACGGTGTTCTGCCGAATTCTGTTGCAGGGCTTGGCCGCCGGTCAGCCCGCCGACCCCGACCTGGACCGGTCCGCGGCGTTCGCGGCGGCCGACGAGGTGGTGAACACCTGGCACGATGCCGATCTGGACCTCGAGAACAAGGCCGACCGGGTGCGGGCAGCGGCACGCGCCGAGTTCGGTCGACGGGGGTATGAGACCACCACCGTGCGCGACATCGCAGCCGCCGCGGGGATGGGGACCGGCACGGTGTACCGGCTGATCGGGTCGAAGGAAGACCTGTTGATGTCCATCATGCTCGCGTTCGGCCAGCGGGTGGGGGCGGGCTGGACCGCGGTGCTCAAGTCGCCGGCCACCCCGGTGGAGAAGCTGGACGCACTCAGTTGGGTCAACATCAATGCGCTGACCCGGTTCCCCGATGAGTTCCGCATCCAGCTGGCCTGGATGCGGCAATCACCGCCGGACACCCCGAACCCCGGCGCGGCCTTCTCCACCCGGGTCCGGCAGATGAAATCCCTACTGTCCGAGGGCATTCGCTCCGGTGAGATCGACATCGAGCATCCCAATGCGGAGACGCTGGCCCGCTGCGTGATCGGCGTGCAGTGGATCCCGGAGAACATCTCGCTGGAACTGGGCCCGCGCGGATCGCTGATCCACGCCCGCGACACCGTGATCCGCGGCGTCACCAGCCGAAAAGACTGAAGCTCAGCCGACCGGGGTCAGGGTGAACGGCATCTCGATGACCACCGGCCGGTTGATGCCGCACGCGCCGCTGGGACCGAGCGTCTTGTCCCAGCCCGTCAGCACTCCCGGCCGGCCGCGGTCGGGCCAGAACCGAAAGCCCTGCTTGCCAGGTGCTTTCGTCCCGTCCGGGCAGGTGAGCCAGTCCGGCACCGTGTGTTCGACCCACCAGTCTCCACCACGATAGGTCAAGTCCGCTTGCCACCCGTGGTCGCTTTCGACTCGCCCGGTGCAATCCAGGTAGTTCTGGCAGTGCGAACTGATGGTCCACGTGCTGATCAGCGAGGGGCGCAGCTCGAAACGCTCGTTGGTGGCCGACCACTGCCCGTCCGACACCGCGGTGTAGACACCGTTGACGGCGACGGTGTCATCCGCAGCGGCGGGTCCCGCCAGCACCCCCGACAGCGCGGCGACCACCAGCGTGGCACTGCTCAGCGCAGCTGCGATCCGTGCGGTCATGCCGGCCCCTCAGGAAGAATCAGGGCGCGCCAATCATCCGGTGCGCCAGCCAGGTTGGACTGTTGGTAGGTCAACCCGTCGGTGCCCAGGTGGCGGCCGGTGCGCGGATCGTATTCCGCGACGGCCACCGCCGGCCCGACGTCCGCCTCGCCGTGGTTGGCGCTGGGAGCGGCCTGGCCGGGCGGCGGGGTCCCCTCGAGGGGGCCGAAAATCTTCGTGTCGCCGGCCCGCTCGTCGAGCGGAATGCCCTGGCGCACCAGGTTCGGATCGATCGGTCCGGGACCGAGCGCATGCTGACGCATGGCCAACGGCATGAACTCCTTGTCGCTCTCGCAGATCTCGACCGTCGGGGCCCGCTTGCCCGGCCGGGTCATGCACGGGATGTTCCGCGCGCCGCGCACCGCGATCGGGGAATCCTGGGGAAGCTTGCAGTACAGCCCATCCGGGGTGTCGATGGTTGTGGTTTCCGCCGGGGACCGCCACTGCGACGGGGGCAGGAAGCCGACCATGCAGCCGGGTGGATCGTCGACGGAGATCCGGAAGTCCCCGACCGGCATGCCGGTCGCGTTGCTCTTCGGCATGGAGGACTGGTAATAGCTGCTCACCGGCGGCAGCAGGACCAGCAACTGCTCCAGGGCCGGGCGGTAGGTGACGGCCACCTGCCCCACACTGACCAGGTTCGCCAACAGCACCGGCAGGGTGGGCTTGACCTGGTCGAGCAGCATCGAGACGTCCTGCGCCAGTGCCGGTCCGGTCTGCAGGATGGTGCGGATCTGCGGATCGTTGTCGTTGAGTTGTCGCGTGACCCCGGCCAGGCTCTTGGTCCAGGTGCGGGTCGACTGCTCGGCGCGGACCTGCCCGTCGAGCAGGACCGCGCTGTCCTCCACCAGTCCCCGGATCTCCGTCCGTACGGCGGTGGCGTCCTCGGCCACCGTGGCCGCGGAGTCCAGCAGTGAGCCCAGGTCGAAGCCCGCACCGCCCAGGGCCTGCGCCGACTCGTCGAGCAGTGCCGTCATGCTGTCCTTCGGGATGCTGCCGATCAGTGCGCTCACCTTGTCCAGCATGGGGCCGACGGGTTGCGGAATCCGGCTGTTGACCAGCGGGATCACCGATCCGTTGCGCAGATAGGGCGGTTCGCTGTCCTCGGGTTGCAGATCGACATACTGTTCGCCGACCGCCGACATGCTGCGGACCTCGGCCACCACCTGCTCGGGGATCCGCGGCCGGGTCTGCAGTGACAGCGTGGCTTCGACCCGGTCCCCGTTGAGGTCGACCGACGTAACCTTGCCGACCTCGACGCCGCGATAGGTGACATTGCCGAACCGGTAGAGGCCGCCGGCGGCGGGGAGTTCGAGGGTGACCGTGATGCGACCGATCCCCAGCAGGGTGGGCACCTGCATGTAGGTGTAGAGCATGGTCGCCCCGCCGATCACCGACGCCACGGTGAAGACGATCAACTGCACGCGAACGAACCTGGTGAGCATCACCGACCTCCGGGGAAATCGGCGACCGGCGGGGGTGCCACCTCCGGCGGCGGCGCCGGGACCGGCGGCGGCGCCAGCGGGGCGGTCAGCGGATTCGCCGCGTAGTAGGCGTCGTATCCCGGATCGCCCGGGGCCGGCACCAACGGCAGATCCGAGTCGCCCCAACGGGTTCCCGCCGCCAGGCCGCGCTTGAGCCGATGCTGGGTCAGGTCGATGACGATGAACAGGTTCATGTAGTCGCCCCGGATTCCGCGGTCGATCAGGTTCTGCCCCATCGGGTAGACGGGGGCGAAGGCGAGGGCGTCGCCGAGGCCGGGGCCGACGTCGGCCAGTGACCGGATGGTCGGGTCGAGGTTGCGCAGGTTGCGCACCAGGTCGTCCTGGGTCTGATCGACGAGTCCGCGGGCGGTGTCGGCGAAGACGCGCAGCTTGTCCAGCGCGGTGGTGAAGCGGGTCCGCTGCCGGTTGAGGACTTCCAGCGCGGGCGGGATGCGCTGCAGGGCCGTGCTGACGACATCGCGTTGCGTGGCCAGGGTGGCGGCCAGGCGGTTCATCGCCGCAATGGCGGCGACGACGTTCTCGCGTTGCTCGTCGAACACGGCGACGAAACGGTCCAGGCGCGCCAGCAGATCCCGCGCCTCGTCCCGGCTGCCGGCCAGGGCGGTGCCGAAGTTGTGCACGATGTCGCCGATCTGTCCCAGGCCGCCGGAGTTGACCACGGTCGACAGCGAGGCCAGCGTCTGTTCGGTCGAGGGATACGCGCTCGACCGGCTCAGCGGCACGGTCGCGCCCGGTTCCAGGCGGCCGGCCGGCGCCTCCCCCACCGGGAGATCCAGCGCCAGATGCATGGAGCCCAACAGGCTGGTCTGTCCGACGGTCGCCGCCGCGTTGCCCGGCACCGTCACGTCGGGGCGCACCGCCACCTCGACGTCGGCCTGCCAATTCTGCAACCGCATGCCCCGGATGCTGCCCACCACCACGTCGTCGATCAGTACCGGCGAATTCGGTTCCAGCGTGCCGACGTTGGCCAGTTGGACGTGGTAGACGACGCCGTCGGAGCCGCTGGCGACCGCGCCCGGCAACGGCAGCGAGTTG
>JAEWRC010000135.1 GCA_023460175.1 Actinomycetes bacterium | reverse complement strand
GAGTTCAGCGGGGCATCCGGCAGCGGCACCGGGGTGCCGGGCAGCGCCGGCGACGGCTGACCCGGGATCGCCGCGATCGGCAGGCCCGGCGCCGGCGGACCCGCATCCGGGTTCGGCGCCGAGGTCTGCACACCGGTGGGGCCCGGATAGTTCGGGCCGTACGGGTTGTCGCCGAACGGGCCGACCGTCAGATCCGCGCACGGCAGCGGGTTGCCGGGCGACGGGATGCCGTCGGCGGGCGGGGTGTAGGAGCACGGCGAACCGGGCGGCACGGCCGGGCCGGGATGATCCGGGGTGCCCTCGAGGACACGCGGCGCGGCCGGCGGGGCGCCGTTGGCGTGCCGTTCGCCGTTGGGGTCCGGGAACTGGAAGGCCGGCAGACCCGCGTCGCGCCAGAACTTCTCGGGGTCGATACCGCGGTTCTTGAACGCCGCGTCGATGAACGGCTGCAGCACCTGACCGGTGAGCAGGTTGACGATCATCACCTTGAAGTACGGGCCCGAGCCCAGCGCCTCGGCCAGCGAGGCGGTGAACTTGCTCAGCGTGATCAGCACGTCCTGCAGGTCGAACTTGTGCTCCACCAACAGGTCGGTGACGATGCGGAGTTGCTCGAGCAGATGGTTGAGGTTCGGGTTGTCGTTGATCAGGCCCTGGAACTGTGTCGAGACCAACTGCACGTTGGCCAGCAGGTTGTCGATGGCCTGACCGCGCTGGTTGACCGCGGCCAGCAGCGTCTTGCTGTTGACCAGCAGGTCGTTGACCTGACCGCTGCGGTCGCCGAGCACCTTGGCCACCTTGTTGGCGTTGGCCAGCAGCTTGGTGAACTGCTCGTCGCGCTTGCCGATGGTGTCGGAGAACCGGGCTACCCCGTCCAGCGCCGCGCTCAGGTGCGGATAGGTCTGATCGACGGTCTCGGACAGCACGTTCAGCGACTGCTTGACGGTCTGGATGTCCCAGCCCGCGGCGGCCTTGGTGACGTCGAAGAACGCATCGTAGATCTGATACGGCGTGGTGCTCTGGCCCAGCGGCAGTTCGCCGTTGGCGCGCAGGATCTCGCTGCCGCGCGGCTCGACCTCGAGGACCTTCTTGCCGAGGATGGTGTCGGTGCGGATGGCGATCCGGCTGTCGGTGCCGATCTGGTTGGGGCCCAACGAGAACCCCATCACCACGTGGTCGCCGTCGATCTCCAGCGAGTTCACCGTGCCGACGTCCATGCCGGCGATGCGGACCTTGTCGCCGACGAGGATGCCGCCCGAGTCGCTGAACTGTCCGTAGTAGTTGGGCTGCGCGAACAACATCGGGACGCTGGAGAAGCTCTGGCCCACACCGATCACCAGGATGGTGATCATGATGCCGACCAGGCCGTTGCGGATCCGGTTGTCGCCTTCGAGCGTCCTCATTGCGGTGTGCACCTACCCGTCGGCTGGGTGAACACCTTGACCGTGCGCACCGGCCCGCCCGGCTGGGCGCCGTTGAGCTTGAGCGTCAGGTCGCACAGGTAGAAGTTGAAGAAGTCGCCGTAGACGCCGCCGGCGCGGCCGATGATCTTCAGCGCCTGCGGGAGCTTGGTCAGCACGTCGTCGACCTCGGCCTGCTTGTCGACCAACGGCTGCGCGACGTTCTCGAGGTGGGCGATGGTGTCCTTGAGCACCGGCCGGTTGTCGGCCAGCAGATCGCCCAACGTGCCCGCGGCGCTGCTGATGTTGGCCGTCGAGTCGGCGATCGGATCCGCGCGGTTCTTCAGCCCGGTGATGAGCACTTCGAAGTTGTTGACCGTCTCGTCGAACTCCTTCTGGTGCTTGACGGTGGTGTCCAGCACCGTGTTCAGGTTGCTGATCACCTCGCCGATGGCCTGGTCGCGGTCGGCCAGCGCCGACGTCAGCTGGGCGGTCTGGTCCAGGATGTCGCTGATGGTGCCCCCCTGGCCCTGAAACACCGTGATGATGGACTGCGCGATGTTGTTGACCTTGTCCGGGTCCAGCGCGCGGAACAGCGGCTTGAACCCGCCGATCAGCGCGTCGAGGTCCAGCGCCGGGGTGGTGCGCGAGGTGGGGATCAACCCGCCGGGCTCGAGGATCCGGTCCGAGCCCTCGCCCTGGCCGCGCTGCAGGTCCATGTACCGGTTGCCGATCAGGTCCTGGTAGCGGATCTGCGCGGTGGTCGACTGGTACAGCGGCAGCGTGCGGTCCACATTGAAGATGACCCGCACCTTCTGCCCGCCGTCGACGAGTTGGACCTTGTCGACTTTGCCGACCTCCACGCCCGAGGCCCGGACGAACTGACCGGCGCGCAGTCCGCTGGCGCTGTCGAATTCCGCTGTGTAACTGCTGGTTCGGTCGAAGCGGATCTGGCCGAACACCACGATGATGATTCCCGTGAAGAGCAGCAGCACCGCCGAGAAGGCGCCGAGCTTGATTGCGGTTCCGGTGATTTTCATGGGTTGATCGTGTTCTCCCCGCCTTGCCGTCCCCAGACGTATTCGGTGAGGATCGGTTGGCCGAGTTCCAGGTGGTTGTACGGCGCGATCGAGGCGCCGGTGTCCATCACCAGATACGGTGCGGGCCACAGGTCGCGGTCGATGCTCTGCCAGCAGCCCGGCGCGCCACCGGGGCCGCCGCGGGCGTTGATGCGGGGCAGGTTGTCCGGATAGACGTACGGGTTCTCCGCGCCGAGGAATGTGGTGTTGGTGTTCAGCGAATACCCGTTGCCGCCAAGGGATGCCGCCACCTTGGGCGCCACCCCGGCGAAGTTGCGCACGGTGCAGAACAGCGACGGGCTGTAGGTGTTCAGTGTCTGGGCCGTGGGCACCAGGTCCTCGGCGCCCCGGACCAGATACGGCCCGCCGCGCTCGAACACGTCGGCGCCGGTGTTGCCGAACCCGGCGGCCGCCAGCAGCGCCGAGTCCAGGTCGCCGCGACGCTCGTTGAAGGTGCGCGAGGTGGTCACGGCCCCGTCCAGGGCGTTCCACAGATCCGGCGAGGCGTCGGTGTAGACCTCGGTG
>JAEWRC010000134.1 GCA_023460175.1 Actinomycetes bacterium | reverse complement strand
ACGATGCCGTCGATGCGGTGGTGAATCGCCGCTTGTAGCAGTGCATCTCGTAGGTCGTCGGCGACTCCGCGCAGGTCGATCCAGGCGAAATGCTCCACCCGCCGGCCCTCGCCGTCGCCGGCGGCGGACACCGGCGTGATGCTGTCGGTGACGATGGCAGAAAGGTCTGGCACAGGTTGGGTTTCCTCGCGTGGGGCTGATCGATGAGAGTCAGGCGGATTCGAGCGTCGGACTCAGTGCTCGGGAGGCCGCGGGGCGCCCGCCGTGTAGGCGGCGGGACAGCTCGCTGGCGACCCGCTGGGGTTCGTCGGCACCGAAGATCAGACGGCCGAAGCTCAGGCCTGCCACGCTGGATTCGGCCACCTCGCTGCCGAATTCGATGGCGGATTCGTCGCCGGAGTCCGAAGGGCCGCCTGCCACGAGGATCGGGAGGGGGCAGGAGTGGACGACATCGTTCATTGCACTGCGGCTGCCCGCGTAGTCCAACTTGACCATGTCGGCCCCGAGGTCGGTGGCGATCGCGGCCAGGTGCGACAGCGTGTCCACCAATTCGACGGGGGAACCGATGTTCGGTCCGCGCGCGTACATCATTGCCAGCAATGGGATGCCGAGCATGTCGCAGGCCGACGCTACTGCACCGAGGTCAGCCAATTGTGTTGATTCGGTGGGGGATCCGACGTTGACGTGCACGCTGACCGCGTCGGCGCCGAGCCGGAGGCATTCCTCGACCGTTCCCACCAGCACCTTGCCCGTGCGGTCCAGCGCCAGGTCTGTTCCCGCAGAGAGGTGGACGATCAACCCCATGTCGGTGAAGTGGTTCGGGTTGATCGACCGGGCGCGACCCTTGTGCACGACGATCGCGTCCGCGCCGGCGGCCGCCAGCATCTCCGCCGTGCGATCCGCATGGTCGGCCTTCCCGAGCGGGCCGATGGTCACCGAGTGATCCATCGGTACCACCAGGGCACGTTGCGAATGCGGATTGAAGATGCGGGACAGCCGAATTCGCTTGCCGCTATCGCCACGTCGACGCCAACCGTGGTTGTCGAACATGGTCGCTCCTATCGCACAGCTCTGAGTTGACAGTTAGGTAATGCTAGCCTGAAAAAAACCTGAGAAGGGGGCTACGTCCGGGCCTCGGCTCGCCATGGCGTAGGGAACGGCAACCCGAAATACACCTCGCCCAGGGCATCCTGCTCGGCGTCCGATGAGGTCCAGCGCTGCAACTGTGCGCGGCGCAATTGGTACTCCATGGGATCATCGGTGAGACGGTGCAGAACCGAGGTCAGCTTCGCCGAAAAGTTCTGTGCCTGCCAGATTCTCGGCAAGGCGGTAGCACTGTAAGCGTCCAGGAACTCGCTGTTCCCCGCGTGGTAGTACGCGCCGAGGGCGTGGGACAGTACGCACGCATCCGACAGTGCGAGGTTGAGCCCCTTGGCCCCGGTGGGCGGCACGATGTGGGCGGCGTCGCCGAGCAGGAACAGTGATCCATATTGCATCGGCGCGGTGACCTCGCTGCGCAGCAGCGCGATGCTGCGCTCGAATATCTCTCCGGTCTCCAGCGGCGGGTGGTCGTCGGATTCGCTGCGGCGCAGTAGTTCTTGCCAGATGCGGTCGTCCGGCCAATCCTGCAGCTTGGTGTCGGCCGGCACCTGGAGATACTGCCGAGTGATACGTGGTCCGCGCATGCTGTGCACCGAAAGCCCATCGGGATGAGCGCAATACATTCCTTCGGCGGTGACCGGGGCGGTGTGTGCCAGTATCCCCAGCCATGCCACCGGATAGCTGCGGACGAATCGCTCCAGCGCGCCAGGCGGCGGCAGAGTCCGGCATACCCCCTGGCTACCGTCACATCCGGCCACGAAATCAGCATCGATGCGGTGACTTTGCTGGCCGTCGGAGAAGGTGACGACCGGTCGGTTCGTATCGATCCCCGCGACCGATACCTCATCGGCGCCGAAGATCAATGGTTGGCCTGCGGATATGCGTGCTTCGATGAGGTCATGGACGACCTCAGCTTGACCATATACATAACTGTGTCGACCCGACCTTGAATTTAAATTCAAATGGTGGGTTTTGCGATCGAAACGAACATAGAACCCGTTGTGGACCAAGGCTCGGTCATGTAGCCGGTCGCCCAGGCCAAGCTCGGTGAGCAGGTCGACGCTGGCCTGCTCCAGGACTCCGGCGCGCACCCTTTGCTCCACGTAATCGCGGGTTCGGTGCTCGACGATGATGCTGTCGATACCCTGAAGATGCAGCATATGGCCTAGAACGAGGCCCGCTGGCCCGGCACCGACGATGGCAACTTGGCAGCGCACGGTAGACCTGTTCTTCCTGTCGTCGACTGATGATTGGCGGGCGTCAGCCTAGCCTGTAGTAAGGGTAGGGTTACCTACTTGTGACACTCATCACCCGGTGTGGGGTAGAAGCTTGCCTAGCCTAAATTTATATTACGGTGTCTCAGAACCGTCTCAGGTTTGTCCTTTATGTGAGCCGATGAATTCCGTTGTGTACGGCTCGAGACCACTGGTGTTCTGGTCGCCGACCGAACGAGAAAGAGGCTGAGTTTTCGTGACTGATCTGGTTTCCAAACCTACTGATAGCCGGCCTGACGGAATCTTTGCTGAGCCTGGTCCCGGCGAACGTAGTCCGAGTCGGCCCGATGGCGACGCCGAAGGCAGTGCGGGGGCCGGCGCACCGAGGGTCACTGTGGTCATCCCCGCGCTCAACGAGGCGCTGAACCTGCCTTACGTCGCCGAGCGCATGCCACCGGTGGATCAGATTGTGGTCGTCGACGGGGGGTCCGACGATGACACTTTGGCAGTGGCTCGGAAGCTTTGGCCGGACGCCACCGTGATCAGCCAGACGCGGCGAGGTAAGGGCAATGCACTGGCCTGCGGTTTTGCCGAGGTCGACGGGGACATCGTGGTGATGATCGACGCCGACGGCTCCACCGATCCAGCCGAGATCCCGTCGTTTGTAGCGGCTTTGACTGAAGGTGCTGACCTCGCGAAGGGCAGCAGATTCGTTCGTGACGGCGGCAGCGACGACATCACCGCGTTTCGCCGGCTGGGGAATTGGGGCTTGAACTGGTTGGTGAACCGGATCTTTCACACTTCGTTCACCGACCTTTGCTATGGCTACAACGCATTCTGGAGCGCGGTGTTGCCGACCTTGGACCTTCCGCCGACCCACCTCGCCGCACCGCAGTGGGGTGACGGATTCGAAATCGAGACCGTCATCAACGTTCGGATCGCGCGTAGTGGCCTGCGGATTCGCGAAGTCGGAAGTTTCGAGCGCGAGCGGATACATGGGCGCAGCAACCTGAACGCGGTCAGTGACGGTTGGCGGGTGCTACGCACCATCAATCGCGAACGCCGGGAGCACAAAGCAGTCAAGGCCCGGATCGCCCTGCAGGACTGAGTAGTTCGCGGCCGGGGTTTGTACGCTGCCACCAGTGCGTTTGCGGTGCAACGACGCTGGGGCGGTACGTAGACCGGGGATGTCCAATGTCGCCACATCGTGCGCCCGGCGGCCGCCCCCAGCAAACTATCGATCGCACCGTTTCGGGTGGCGCGGTGCTGGAACGTTCGCGCGGACACCCATGAGGGAGAAGCTGAACGTCGGCGCGGCAATACCTATGAAAGCACCGGCAAGCCAATTGAATTCAAATTCAAATGTGGCTGCTGTTGCTCCTGCGGATGTGGTGATGGCGCAAAATGCGGACCTTTTCAGATGGTGCGGACAATGTACTTGCACGGAGGAAATAGCAAACTACGTAGCGCTTGTTTCTCAAAATAGTCTCAGCTAATCTTCAGGCGGCCGTAGGGCCACCTTCCCGCATATCCTTCCCCCAGGAGAACCATGGCGTTCACAGATCCTGCTCTACCGGGCGTCGAGTCCCCGGCAGAGCCTCCACGACCCGCGTCGTTGCGCAAGAGAGCACTGATTGTCGGTGTCGCTCTGGTCGGTGCTTCGGCGATCACGGCCAGCCCGGCGACCGCAGCGGTACCGGCCTTGGCGTCGGCCAAGGCCTACGAGGTCCAATTGGCCGCTGCCGTCGACCCTTTGGCGACGTGGCAATCCACTTTTGAGACGGCGTTCGGTCATATTCAGTACGGGCTTAACGAGATGGGCACGTTGTACCCCGCGCTCGCACAGGATTTGCTGCAGGCGGCGCCGGCGTTGTTCCAGGAGTTCGGCGGCATGCTGACCAACGTCGGCGGCTGGCAGCAGGTGATGAACAACCTGCCGGGCTACGCCGAACGGATCCAGGCCGCCATCGAAGCGAGCCAAGAGGCCGGCGATATCCCAGATGACATTCCGACCTTCGACGAGATGATCCAGAATGTCTCGGGCTATCTCCAGAACTATGAATTCAATAACGCCTTCGCGGAATTCAACCAGTACTTCCTGTGGAGCGCGGGTGGCGGGGCTTGGCCTTTGCTGCGTGAACTCACCATCGGTACCGAGATTCTGCAGACCGTCGGCGCCTACCGTCTTGCCAGCGCTTGGGATGCGTTGTTCGTCGGTCCGGATGGGCAAGGCGGTGCGGTAACCGACTTCACCATGTTCGTGTTCGGGCCGGTTGTCACCGCTGCCATGGCGTTCACCGAAAGTTTGGACGACGTTGCGGCTGCGGCGATCGACAACGATTGGGAGAACGCGGTTGCCGAGTTGCTCAACATTGCCCCCAATACGCTCAACGCCTACCTCAACGGACACAACCCTCGTGTTTCCGGATTTGACTGGGACTGGGCGGGTGCGCTCACCAATAAGGGCACTCTGGAGTACTTCCTCTTCACGCTGCCGCGTGAGCTGACCTGGGGGCTGCTGAACCCCCTGGTTCCGGAGGAGTCGGAAGCCACGGCGCTGACGGGTCTGCCGGAGGCCGCATCGACCCGACTGGCTGCGATGAAGAATCTGCTCAATCTGGACCTCGGTGCGCTGGTTCCGGGAGCCGAATCAGATGAGGACGTAGCCGAATCCGGCACCGTGGTCGAGAAGGTCATCGACAAGATCGTCAACGGCGAGGAGACGGTCGAGGGCGAAGAGACCGCCGAGACCGTCGCGGGCGAGGAGACCGCCGAGACCGTCGATGGTGAGGAGACCACCGAGACCGTCGATGGTGAGGAGACCACCGACAGCGAGACGGCTCCGGTCGTGACCAAGCCGGTCGAGGAGACCGCGCCGGTCAAGGAGACCACGCCGGTCGAGGGTGTGGTCGAGGAGACCCCGGTGTTGCAGGACAAGGCGGAGACTCCCGCAGAGTCCGCCAAGACCGGCCTCGACAACACCAAGAACAAGATCCGCTCGATCCGCAACAAGCTCGCCGATCGTTTCGGCGGCAAGGGCGACTCCAGCAAGCCGTCCAGCTCCAAGCCGGGCAGCGGTTCGTCGGACAGCGACTCCTCGGAGAGCAAGTCCGACAAGAGTGACTCCGGCAAGACCGAGTCCGGGTCCAGCACCGACAAGTCCAAGTCGGACAGCAAGTCCGGGTCGGACAGCGCCAAGTCGAGCAGCTCCAAGTCGAGCAGCGGTTCTGACAGCAAGTCGGACCGCGGCAGCGATTCGAAGCGCAAGAGCAAGTCCAGCGACAGCGACTAACGTCGCACCCCAGTGCGGCGGCTGGCCCCCTTTCCTGAGGAGGGGGCCAGCCGTCGTATCACGGCCAAGAGAGATGCACCTTCGATGACGTCCGCCAGCTCTCGCCAGGACCGCGTCCGAGCCGCGGCTCTCGACGTGGTGCACAGTCGACGCTGGACCACGGTGCTGGTGGGTCCGTTGGAGCTGCCGTCGAGAACCCTGCTGCTGGAGCGCTATACGGCGCTGGTCGAGCGGGGAGTGGTGAGCCGGCTGTGCTTGGAACCCTCGGTGGAGAGTCGGAGCTGGCGGCGGGTGAGCGTCGACGCATCGAAGGTGATCACCGTAATAGACGCGCCGCCCGGGGGCACGCCGTCGACCGCGCTGGTGCCGCTGGTGCGGGCGTTGCGCACCAGCGATGTCGCCGGCGGCATTCGGATCCTCTGCGCCGGTGACCAATTGGTGATCGACTTCTGCCACGGGCTGGGGGAGGTGGCCCTGGTTCATCTGATTCTCGATGTGCTGCTCGGTGCCGTCGACCCCCGAGATCCGAATCTGCTCGCGCCGTATCGCAATCGCCTGCCACCGTTGCTTCGCGCAGGCCTGCACACCTTCGGTACCAGGCCGCGTCGGGTCCCGGCCGTACTCAAGGAGTACCGGCAGCGCACGACGCCGCCGGCGCCCCGTACGCGCCCGGCCAGTTCCCGTCCTGATCATCCGTTCCAGTCCACCGCCACCACCCGGGTCGTGGGACTGCCGTCCGCCGCGGTCGCCGAATTGCGGGAACGACGCGACGCCCATCTCCCGGGCGTCAGCCTGGTGGCCCTGAGCACCCAGGCCTTGTGGGAGGCGTTCGCGGATAGCGGTATGGCCGTCGATGACTCGGTGACGATTCCCTTCGATGTGCGCCGTTATCTGCGGACGGGAACCAGCACGTTGGGCCCGTTCACCGCCGGCCTGGACTACACCCTGGGCTATGGGGAGGGGCCACGACAGTTGCAGGTGGATATGGATCGCTCCGCGCACAGCGGCCGTCCGGTGGCGAACCTGCTGGTGGGCACTCTCAAGACTCGTCTCGGGCGCTGCGCCGTCGTCGAGGTCCAACCGGTGCGCCCGCGAATGAGGTTGCTGCACTCCAACGTCGGCACGCCGGAGAACTCCGGCCGCTGGCCCTTTTCCGATCCGCGTTCGGGGTACATGCTGGTGGCCAGCGATCCGGCCGGCCCCGAGGGCGTCACGGTAACCTCGGCGGCGATGTCGGGCAACCTCTGGCTCACCGCGGAGTTCCACGCCGGTGTCTTCGACCCCGATCAGGTCGAGACCGCGCTGGGCACCGTCGCCGGCCGGATGTATGACTTGACCTCGGGCGGGCACAGTAGGCTGGCCACATGTCAAAACCGCCCGCTACCCCGATGATCGCCCCGTCGATCCTGGCTGCTGATTTCGCCCGGTTGGCCGAGGAGACCGCCGCGGTCGCCGGGGCCGATTGGTTGCACGTGGATGTGATGGACAACCACTTCGTCCCCAATCTGACGCTCGGCATGCCGGTGGTGGAGAGCCTGCTGAAGGTGACCGACATCCCGATGGACTGCCACCTGATGATCGCCGCACCCGAACGGTGGGCGCCGCCGTACGCCGAAGCCGGCGCCCACAACGTGACTTTTCACGCCGAGGCCACCGACAATCCGATCGTGGTGGCCCGCGACATCCGCGCCGCGGGCGCCAAGGCCGGGCTGGCGGTCAAGCCGGGCACCCCGCTGGAGCCCTATCTGGAGATCCTGCGGGACTTCGACACCCTGCTGATCATGTCCGTCGAGCCCGGTTTCGGCGGACAGAAGTTCATTCCCGAGGTATTGCCCAAGGTGGAGACCGCGCGCCGATTGGTCGACGCAGGCGAACTCAAGATCCTCGTCGAGATCGACGGCGGCATCAACGCCGACACCATCGAGGCGGCGGCCGCGGCCGGGGTCGACTGCTTTGTCGCGGGTTCGGCGGTCTACGGCGCCGAGGATCCCGCCGCGGCGGTGCAGTCGCTGCGCGAACAGGCCGCCAAGGCCTCGCCGCACCTGCAGCTATGAGTTTTGAGGCCGCCATGCGGTTGGCCATCGCGCAGGCCGACCGGGTCAAGGGCACCACGTATCCGAACCCACCGGTGGGTGCCGTCGTCCTGGATTCGGCCGGCGACATCGTCGGTGCGGGGGCCACCGAACCCGTGGGGGGCGCGCACGCCGAGGTCGTCGCGTTGCGCGCGGCGGGGGAGCGGGCGCGCGGCGGTACCGCGGTGGTCACCCTGGAGCCGTGCAACCATCACGGACGCACCCCGCCGTGCGTGGACGCGCTTCGGGCGGCGGGCATTTCGACCGTCGTCTACGCGGTGGCCGACCCCAATCCGGTGGCCGCCGACGGCGCCGCGCGACTCGCGGGGGCCCGTGTCACCATGGTGCCCGGGGTGCTCGGCGCCGAAGTCGCCGGCGGTTCCTTGCGGGAGTGGCTGCACAAGCTGCGGACCGGGCGCCCGCATGTCACCTGGAAGGTCGCCGGCAGCATCGACGGACGCAGCGCGGCGGCCGACGGCACCAGCCAATGGATCACCAGCCCGCAGGCCCGCGCCGACGTGCATCTGCGGCGCGCGGCCGCCGACGCGGTGATCGTCGGCACAGGCACGGTGGCCGCCGACGACCCCGCGCTGACGGCCAGGACCCCGGACGGCGCGCTCTACGACCGCCAACCCCTGCGCGTCGTGGTCGGCCTGCGCGAGGTCGCCGCGGATCGCAAAGTGCTCAACACGGATTCGCCGACGACGCTGCTGCGCACCCGCGACCCCGCCGAGGTCCTGCGCGCGCTCGCCGACCGCACCGACCTGTTCCTCGAGTCCGGGCCCGCGCTGGCCTCGGCGTTCCTGCGGGCCGGGCTCATCGACCGGATCCTGGCCTATGTGGCACCGGTGCTCATCGGTGGCCCCAACACGGTGATCGACACGATCGGCGTCGACACCCTGACCCAGGCCCCGCGCTGGAGCTACGACGACGTGCAACGGGTGGGGCCGGACGTGCTGCTGAGCCTCGTCCCGGCCTGATCCGGCTAGGCCGAATTGGCTAGCACCGCAACGGTTTTACTGCAGAACGCCGGCAGATCATCGGGGTTGCGGCTCGACACCAGCGTGTTCGGCCCGTCGGTGCACACCGTGACCTCTTCGTCCACCCAGGTGCCGCCGGCGTTGACGATGTCGGTGCGCACGCTGGGCCACGAGGTCAGCTTCCGGCCGCGCAGCACCTCGGCCTCCACCAGCGTCCAGGGCCCGTGGCAGATCACCGCGACGGGCTTGCCGGCGTCGAAGAATGCCTTGGCGAAGCCCACCGCGTCGGAGTTGGTGCGCAGGTTGTCGGGGTTGGCCACGCCACCGGGCAGCACCAGGCCCGCGTAGTCGCCCACCTCGGCGTCGGCGGCGGCCACGTCGGCCTCGAAGGTGTCCGCCGCGGTCAGGTGGTTGAACGCCTGCACCTTGCCGGTCTCGGTCGATACCAGCACCGGCGCACCGCCGGCCTGCTGGACGGCCTCCCAAGGTTGGGTCAGTTCCACCTGTTCCACGCCCTCCTGGGCGACCAGGAACGCGACTTTCTTGCCTGTCAGATCATTCGTCATACCCGGCGGGTACCCGATCGATCCGCCTTCTAGCGCGGATCCCGACGTCGGTGCGCTCCGCCGCCGGCGGGTAGGCGGGTGGTGGCCGCGTCATCGCCCCGCGCCGCGCCGAGCACCTGGGTGGCGGGTTCCTCGTCGCCCCGGGGATCCAGACCGGTGCCGGGAGATTCCTCGTCCGCGTAGGTGTGCTTGCCGGCGATCAGCAGACCGATCAGCGCACCGACCACACAGACGATCGCAGTGACGCCGAACATCTCGCCGTACTGCATCGAGAACGCCATCTGGTAGCGGGCCGCCTCGGCGGCGAGCTTGGCGGCCAACGTCTCGCCACCCTCGCTGGGCAGGGTCGCCAGGATCTGGTTGAAGCGGTAGAGGCCCCACGCCGACAGCGCCGCGACGCCGATCAGCATGCCGGTCATGCGCGCCACGACGACCAGCGACGACGCGATGCCGTGCTGGGCCGACGGCACCACGCGCAGCGCGGCCGAGGTCAACGGCCCGATCACCAGGCCCAAGCCAAATCCGGCGATCACCAGGTCGGTGCTGAACGCCGGCAGTTCGAACAGGCCCAGGTCATGGCTGACCGACAGCACGTCGACGCGCCAGTGCGACACCAGCCAGTAGGCGAAACCGGCGATCAGCATGCCGACGAACACCACCACGCGGTCGCCCACGCGGGTCGCGATGAGTCCGCCGAGCACCGCACCCACCGGCAGCGCAGCCAGGAACCAGCTGAGCTTCAGCGCCGCTCCCACCTGGTCCAGACCCAGCACGCCCTGGCCGAACAACTCGACGTTGACCAGCGTCACCATCAGCGCGGCACCGGCGCACAGCGAGGTGCCCAGCGCGGCGAGGAACGGCAGGAACTTCACCCCGACCGGGTCGATGAGTTTGGTGCGCGAGATCCGTTCCCAGACGAAGAACGCCAGCGTGACGACCAGGGCGATGCCGACCAACAGCAGCCCGTTGCTCGGCAGCACCTCCTTGCCGTCGGGTTCGGGGTTGTACAGACCGACCACCAGCAGACCCAGAGCGAGCGCCAGCAGCAGTCCACCGATCACGTCGACGCGCTCGCGCGGGCCGGCGTCGCGATCGCGGCCCGGCACGCTGAAGTGGATCATCACCATGGCCAGCAGGGCCAGCGGGATGTTGATCCAGAAGACGTCGCGCCAGGTGTTCAGCATGGACACCACCGCGATGCCCCAGAGCGGCCCGAGCACGCAGCCGAGTTCCTGGGCGGCGCCGATGCCGCCGAGGACTGCGGCGCGATTGCGTGCGGCCCACAGGTCGGCGGCCAGCGCCAGCGTCACCGGGAGCAGAGCGCCGGCGGCGATACCGAGGATGACGCGGCCGACCACCAGCGTGCTGAGGTCCTCGGCCATCGCCGTGACCACCGAGCCGATCGCGAAGCCGGCCAGGCCGACCTGCAACACCAGCTTGCGGCCTACCCGGTCCGAGGCCCTGCCCAGCAGCGGCATGGCCGCGATGTAGCCGAGCAGATAGCCGGTGATGATCGGCGCGACCTGCTGGATCTTGTTGATCGGGATGCCGACGTCTCGCATGATGTCGGTCATGATCGTGACCACGACATAGGTGTCGATGGCCCCGAGCAGGACTGCGAGCCCGCCCGCGCTGATCGCGGTCCAGCGCCTCGTTTCCGGGCGCATTACACCTGCGGCTTGGTGACGGTGACCGGCTCGTTCCACTTCGACAGCGTCAGCTCGATGGAGCTGTCACCGGTCGGCTCGATCTGAGCGCGCACCAGGTTGTGGTCGCCGCCGTTCTCGATCCACGCGGTGCCCGGCACGGGCGAGGTGGCCTTCAGCGAGGGGATCAGCTGGTTGACAGCGTCGGCGCTGACCTCACCGGTGACCCGGACGGTGTCGATGCCGTCGATCTGTTCGGTGCCCTCCGACTTGGCGTCGGAGAAGTTGGCCAGGATGTTGGCCACGCCGGCCTCGGGGTTCAGGATCGTCGACGGGTCGTAGATGTCGGCGGCCGGTCCCATGTCCAGCCAGCTGTCCGGGGTCAGCGCCGCGAACAGGGTGCTGTCGATGACGACGAGGTCGACGTCGACGTCGGAGCCGGCCATCGTGATCTTGGCGCTGCCCTGCACGGCGGTGGCCGGCACGTTGGTCAGGTCGCCCGAGAGTTGCTTGACGGGCAGACCCTCGATGGTGCCGTCGACGAGGATCTCGAGGTGGGCGCTCTGCAGGCCCTTGGTGGTTTGGCTGGACTGCTGCAGCAGGCCGGGCGCGTCGGGCAGCGACTCCGCGGGGGTATCGGAGCCCGAGGAGCAGCCCACCACCAATGCGGTGGCGGCGCCGGCGGCGGCAAGAGACAGGACAATCCGGGACACAAGTCGGCGCGGTTGCATGACTGCATCGTAGAGGGTGCGACGCGGGTGCCGGGCTTTCGACGGCACACCTGAGTAGCCTTACTACCCGTGTTCACCGGAATCGTCGAAGAACTCGGCGAAGTCATCGCCAAAGAAGACCTGGCCGACGCGGCGCGTTTCGTCATCCGCGGACCCGTCGTCACCGCCGATGCCGGCCACGGCGATTCCATCGCCGTCAACGGGGTGTGTCTGACCGTCGTCGAGGTGCTGCCCGACGGGCAGTTCAGCGCTGACGTGATGGCCGAGACGTTGGACCGATCCAGCCTGCAGGCGCTCTCGCCGGGATCGCGGGTCAATCTCGAGCGCGCGGCCGCCGTCAACAGCCGCCTCGGCGGGCACATCGTCCAGGGCCACGTCGACGGCACCGGGACGGTGGTGTCGCGAACCCCATCCCAGCACTGGGAAGTGGTGCGGATCACGTTGCCCGAGGCGATCTCGCGCTACGTGGTGGAGAAGGGTTCGATCACCGTCGACGGGATCTCCCTGACCGTCTCCGGCCTGGGTGAACGCGACGAGAACACCGATTCGTCCTGGTTCGAGGTGTCGCTGATCCCGACCACGCTGAGCATGACCACGCTGGGCGGCGCGCCCGTCGGCACGCCGGTGAACCTGGAGGTCGACGTCATCGCCAAATATGTTGAGCGTCTGCTCAGCGAGAAGGGGAAGTAACCGGCGCGCTCCGGTGGTTCATACTGGTGAGATATACCGTTTTTGAGCCCATTGCGGGCTCCCAGCAGAAACCGGCAAGGTGGCGCAGATGACCAGGCTCGATACCGTCGAACGGGCGGTTGCCGATATCGCGGCGGGCAAGGCCGTGGTCGTCATCGACGACGAGGACCGCGAGAACGAGGGCGACCTGATCTTCGCGGCCGAGAAGGCCACCCCGGAGCTCGTCGCCTTCATGGTCCGCTACACCTCCGGCTACCTGTGTGTGCCGCTGGACGGCGAGGTTTGCGACAAGCTGGGCCTGCTGCCGATGTATGCGGTCAACCAGGACAAGCACGGCACCGCCTACACCGTCACCGTCGACGCCAAAGTTGGTGTGGGAACTGGCATTTCGGCATCCGACCGGGCCACCACCATGCGACTGCTGGCCGACCCGAACAGCGTCGCCGACGATTTCACCAAGCCGGGACACGTGGTGCCGTTGCGGGCCAAGGACGGCGGGGTGCTGCGCCGCCCCGGACACACCGAGGCCGCGGTCGACCTGGCCCGACTGGCCGGGCTGCAACCCGCCGGCGCCATCTGCGAGATCGTCAGCCAGAAGGATGAAGGGTCGATGGCCCGCACCGAGGAGTTGCGGGTATTCGCCGACGAGCACCAGTTGGCCCTGATCTCCATCGCCGACCTCATCGAGTGGCGGCGCAAGCACGAGAAGCACATCGAACGCATCGCGGAGGCCCGGATCCCGACCCGGCACGGCGAGTTCCGCGCGGTCGGCTACAGCAGCGTCTACGAGGACGTCGAGCACGTCGCGCTGGTCCGCGGCGAGATCGCGGGCCCGAACAGCGACGGCGAGGACGTGCTGGTGCGCGTGCACTCCGAATGCCTCACCGGTGACGTGTTCGGCTCCCGGCGTTGCGACTGCGGTCCGCAACTGGATGCGGCGATGGCGATGGTCGCCAACGAGGACCGCGGCATCGTGCTCTACATGCGCGGCCACGAGGGCCGGGGCATCGGCCTGATGCACAAGCTGCAGGCCTACCAGTTGCAGGACGCCGGCGACGACACCGTCGACGCGAACCTGAAGCTCGGGTTGCCCGCGGATGCCCGCGACTATGGCATCGGTGCGCAGATCCTGGTGGACCTCGGCGTCCGGTCCATGCGCCTGCTGACCAACAACCCGGCCAAGCGGGTCGGCCTGGACGGCTACGGGCTGCACATCACCGAGCGGGTGCCGCTGCCGGTGCGCGCCAACGCCGACAACATCCGCTACCTGCTGACGAAGCGGGACCGGATGGGCCATGAGCTGACCGGGCTCGACGACTACCACGAGTCGACCACCATGGATGGCTACGACGAGGCGGTCTACCTGCTCGGTGACCGGCACACCCCGACCTCGTCCGAGCAGACCGGGAACAATCCGTGAGCGGGGGTGCGGGCATCCCGGACATGCCCGAACTCGACGCCGCCGACGTGTCGCTGGCGATCGTCGTCAGCACCTGGCACACCGCGATCTGTGACGCGCTGCTCGACGGTGCGCTGCGGGTGGCCAAGGCCGCCGGTGTCGCCGAGCCGACGGTGGTGCGGGTGCTCGGTGCCATCGAAATCCCGGTGGTGGCCCAGGAGTTGGCCCGCCGGCACGACGCGGTGGTGGCCCTCGGCGTGGTGATCCGCGGCCAGACACCCCATTTCGACTACGTCTGCGATGCGGTGACCCAGGGTCTTACCCGGGTGTCTCTGGACGAGGCCACCCCGGTGGCCAACGGTGTGCTCACCACCGACACCGAGGAGCAGGCGCTGGATCGCGCCGGGCTGCCGAGTTCGGCGGAGGACAAGGGCGAACAGGCGGCCGCGGCCGCCCTGAGCACCGCGTTGACCCTCCGGGATCTGCGCGGGGCCAGGTGAGGTCTTTGGTCGACAAACCCGTCTGGGACGCCGAGTTGCGTCCGCGGCTGACGCCGATCTTCGCGGTGGTCGCGGCGATCATCATCGCGGCGGCGCACATCGTGGTCGGTTTCCTGTTGAAGATCGGCTCCAGCGGGGTGATCTTCCAGACCGCCGACCAGGTGGCCATCGGCAGCCTGGGCGTGGTCATCGGTTGCGTCGTGCTGCTGTTCACCCGGCCCCGGCTGCGCATCGGTCCGCAGGGACTGTCGGTGCGGAATTTACTGGGCGACAAGCTGATCAGCTGGTCCGACGTCGAAGGTGTCTCGTTTCACACCGGTGCGCGGTGGGCCCGGGTCGACCTGCCCGACTACGAATACCACCCGGTGATGGCGATTCAGGCGGTGGACAAGGCCCGCGCCGTCGAGGCCATGGACACCGTGCGGGCGCTGATGGACAAGTACCAGGGCGGCCGGTAGCTCGCGCGCCGGGAGCAGTCCCACGGCGGTACTAGGCTGGAGCAGTGCCTGATCCGTCGACCTACCGACCCGCCCCGGGATCCATCCCGGTCGAGCCGGGCGTCTACCGGTTCTCCGATCAGCACGGCCGGGTCATCTACGTCGGCAAGGCCAAGAGCCTGCGCAGTCGCCTCACGTCGTACTTCGCCGATGTCGCCGGCCTGCACCCGCGCACCCGGCAGATGGTCACGACCGCCGCCAAGGTGGAGTGGACCGTCGTCACCACCGAGGTCGAGGCGCTGCAGCTCGAGTACAACTGGATCAAGGAATTCGATCCGCGCTTCAACGTCCGCTACCGCGACGACAAGTCCTACCCGGTGCTGGCGGTCACGCTCAACGAGGAATTCCCCCGGCTGTTCGTCTATCGCGGCCCACGGCGCAAGGGGGTGCGCTACTTCGGGCCGTACTCGCACGCGTGGGCCATCCGTGAAACCGTCGACCTGCTGACCCGGGTGTTCCCGGCGCGCACCTGCTCGGCCGGAGTGTTCAAGCGACACAGTCAGATCGGGCGACCGTGCCTGCTGGGCTACATCGACAAGTGTTCGGCGCCGTGTGTGGGACGGGTCAGTGCCGAGGAACATCGCAAGATCGTCCAGGATTTCTGCGACTTCCTGTCCGGCAAGACGGACCGGTTCGCGCGCGAGCTCGAACAACGGATGACCGCCGCGGCCGAGGAACTCGACTTCGAGCGGGCCGCCCGGCTGCGCGATGATCTTTCGGCGCTGCGGCGCGCCCTGGAGAAGCAGGCCGTGGTGTTCGGCGACGGGACCGACGCCGACGTCGTGGCGTTCGCCGACGACGATCTCGAGGCCGCCGTCCAGGTCTTCCACGTCCGCGGCGGGCGGGTGCGCGGTCAGCGCGGCTGGATCGTCGAGAAATCCAGCGAGCCCGGCGATCTGGTCGAGACCGTGCAGGAGCAGTTGGTCGAACAGTTCCTCACCCAGTTCTACGGCGAACAGGCCGAACTGGGCAGCGCCAGCGACGCCGGCGGCGACGAGGCGACCAACCCGGTGCCGCGCGAGGTGCTGGTGCCGTGCCTGCCCGGTGACGCCGAACAGGTCGCCGAGTGGCTGTCTCGGTTGCGGGGCTCGAAGGTGGCGCTGCGGGTGCCGCGGCGCGGCGACAAGAAGGCCCTGGCCGAGACCGTGCGCCGCAATGCCGTCGAGGCGCTGCAGCAGCACAAGCTCAAGCGGGCCGGCGACTTCAACGCGAGATCGGCTGCCCTGCAGAGCATCCAGGAGGCGCTCGGACTCGCCGATGCCCCGTTGCGCATCGAATGCGTGGATATCAGCCACGTGCAGGGCACCGATGTGGTTGCCTCGCTGGTGGTGTTCGAGGACGGGCTGCCGCGCAAGTCCGACTATCGGCATTACAGCATCAAGGAGGCCGCCGGCGAGGGCCGCTCCGACGACGTGGCCTCCATCGCCGAGGTCACCCGGCGCCGGTTCTGGCGGCACCTGCAGGACACCAAGACCACCGAAGAGTTTGCCCCGGAAGGGAAGTCGCGAAAGTTCGCCTACCCGCCCAACCTGTACGTCGTGGATGGCGGTGCGCCGCAGGTGAATGCGGCCGCAGCCGTGCTCGAGGACCTGGGCATCACCGACGTCGCCGTCGTCGGCCTGGCCAAACGCCTGGAGGAGATCTGGGTGCCGGGCGAGCCGGACCCCGTGATCATGCCGCGCACCAGCGAGGGCCTGTACCTGTTGCAGCGCGTGCGCGACGAGGCACACCGGTTCGCCATCACCTTCCACCGCAGCAAACGCTCGAAGCGGATGACGGCCTCGGCGCTCGACTCCATTCCCGGCCTGGGGGAGCATCGGCGCAAGGCGCTGGTGACCCACTTCGGGTCGGTGGCCCGGCTCAAGGCGGCCTCGATCGACGAGATCACCTCGGTGCCCGGGATCGGGGTGGCCACCGCCACGGCGGTGCTCGATGCGCTGGGTGTGCGTGCCGATTCCGAGGTATCCACACCAGCAGAGGCCGCGGTGGGCGATGATGGCATCGCTGAACGGACATCGAGATGACGGGCGGTGCAGACGAAGTGGTGCGCGAAGCCGATACGGGCCCGATCGGTGCGGACCGCGACACCGGTATCGATGTGGTGCTGGTCACCGGCCTGTCCGGAGCCGGCCGCGGCACCGCCGCGAAGGTCCTCGAGGACCTCGGCTGGTACGTGGCCGACAACCTGCCCCCGGAGCTAATCGCCCGGATGGTGGAGCTGGGCCTGGCCGCCGGTTCGCGCATCACCCAGCTCGCGGTGGTGATGGACTCGCGCTCCCGGGGCTTCACCGGCAACCTGGATTCGGTGCACAACGAGCTGGCCGCGCGCGGCATCATCCCGCGCGTGCTGTTCCTCGAGGCCTCCGACGAGATGCTGGTCCGTCGCTACGAGAACAACCGACGCAGCCACCCCATGCAGGGCGATCTGACGCTGGCCGAGGGGATCGCCGCCGAGCGGTCCATGCTGGCGCCCGTGCGGGCGGCCGCCGACCTGGTGATCGACACCTCCCGGCTGTCGGTGCGGGAGTTGCGCGAGGCCATCGAGGGCGCGTTCGGCGCCGAGACGGCCCCGGTCACGAGTGTCACCGTCGAGTCCTTTGGGTATAAGTACGGCTTGCCGATGGATTCCGACATGGTGATGGACGTGCGCTTCTTGCCGAACCCGCACTGGGTCGACGAGTTGCGCCCGCACACCGGCCAACATCCGGCGGTACGTGACTATGTGCTGGCCCAACCCGGCGCCGAACACTTCCTGGGCACCTACCATGAACTGTTGGGGCTGGTGGTCGATGGCTACCGGCGGGAGGGTAAGCGATACATGACGGTGGCCATCGGCTGTACCGGGGGCAAGCACCGCAGCGTGGCGATGGCCGAGGCGCTGGCGGATCGGCTGCGCAGCGGTGAGGGCTTGTCGGTGCGGGTGCTGCACCGGGATCTGGGGCGCGAATGACCCCGCAGCGCATCGTCGCGCTCGGTGGCGGGCACGGTCTCTACGCCACGCTGTCGGCGGCGCGACGGCTCACCCCGCACGTGACCGCGGTGGTGACCGTCGCCGACGACGGCGGTTCCTCGGGGCGGCTGCGCAGCGAGCTCGACATCGTACCTCCCGGTGATCTGCGAATGGCGTTGGCCGCCTTGGCGTCCGACAGCCCGCATGGCCGGCTGTGGGCCACCATCATCCAGCATCGGTTCGGCGGCAACGGCGCGTTGGCCGGGCACCCGATCGGCAACCTGCTGCTGGCCGGCCTCAGCGAGGTGCTCGCCGATCCGGTGGCCGCGCTCGACGAGGTGGGACGGATCCTCGGCGTCAAGGGGCGGGTGCTGCCGATGTGTCCCATCGCGCTGCAGATCGAGGCCGACGTGGCCGGCCTGGAGTCCGACCCCCGGATGAGCCGGTCGATCCGGGGGCAGGTGGCCATCGCGACGACCCCCGGCAAGGTGCGACGCGTTCGGCTGTTGCCAGGCAATCCGCCGGCCACCCGCCAAGCTGTCGACGCGATCATGGACGCCGACCTGGTGGTGCTGGGCCCGGGCTCGTGGTTCACCAGCGTCATCCCGCATTTGCTCGTCCCGGGGTTGGCAGCTGCGCTGCGGGCGACCACCGCCCGGCGGGCGCTGGTGCTCAACCTCGCCGACCAGCCCGGTGAGACGGCTGGTTTTTCGGCCGAACGGCACCTGCATGTGCTTGCTCAGCATGCTCCCGAGTTCACCGTGCACGACATCGTCGTCGATGCGGCCCGGGTCTCCGGTGAGCGCGAACGCGAACAGCTGCGCCGCACGGCCGGCGTCCTGGACGCCCGGGTACAGTTTGCTGACGTGTCCCGGCCTGGTACACCATTACATGACCCGGCAAAGCTGGCGTCGGCGTTGGAAGCGGTGTGCCGCCCGGGGGAGATGCCGACCGTACCCACGACGGCTACGGTGCCGACAATGGCTCATGGCGAACCGGATGGAACGCGCCTGAACGAACCGAGAGGTGACGACCCGTGGCGATGACGGCTGAGGTGAAGGACGAACTGAGCCGATTGGTGGTTAATTCCGTCAGCGCGCGCCGCGCCGAGGTGGCGTCGCTGCTGCGGTTCGCCGGGGGACTGCACATCGTGGCCGGGCGCGTGGTGGTCGAGGCCGAGGTCGACCTGGGCATCATCGCCAGGCGGTTGCGCAAGGACATCTTCGATCTGTACGGCTACAACGCCATCGTGCACGTGCTCTCGGCCAGCGGCATCCGCAAGAACACCCGGTATGTAGTGCGGGTGGCCAAGGACGGGGAGGCCCTGGCCCGCCAGACCGGCCTGCTGGATCTGCGTGGGCGTCCCGTGCGGGGGCTGCCGGCGCAGGTGGTCGGCGGCAACGTCGGCGACGCCGAAGCGGCCTGGCGCGGTGCGTTTTTGGCGCACGGTTCGCTGACCGAACCCGGCCGTTCCTCGGCGCTGGAGGTCAGCTGCCCCGGGCCGGAGGCGGCGCTGGCGCTCGTCGGTGCGGCCCGGCGACTCGGGGTCAGCGCCAAGGCGCGCGAGGTCCGCGGCGCCGATCGGGTGGTGGTGCGTGATGGCGAGGCCATCGGCGCGCTGCTGACCCGGATGGGGGCCCAGGACACTCGGCTGACCTGGGAGGAGCGGCGGATGCGCCGCGAGGTCCGGGCCACGGCCAACCGGCTGGCCAACTTTGACGACGCGAACCTGCGCCGCTCGGCCCGCGCTGCAGTGGCCGCGGCCGCCCGGGTGGACCGCGCCCTGGCCATCCTCGGCGACACCGTGCCGGACCACCTGGCCGCCGCGGGCAAGCTCCGGGTCGAACACCGTCAGGCCTCCCTCGAGGAACTCGGCCGCCTCGCCGACCCGCCCATGACGAAAGACGCTGTGGCCGGCCGTATTCGGCGGCTGCTGTCGATGGCCGACCGCAAGGCCAAGCAGGACGGCATTCCCGACACCGAATCCGCCGTCACCCCGGAACTTCTCGAAGACGCCTGACCGGGATCGGTTGACGCCCAACGCGGTGTGCGTTCAGCGAGATGGTTGATATCACCTGTCTGACCGGACGGTATTTCCGCGGATGGCCACTACAAATGTGCCCGCGGGGCTAACGTTCCGCGTAACCGCATTCAGATGGGGGAGACTCGTGGTCGCGATCCGAGTGGAACGTACGATCTGGGCGTCTCCGGAGCGCGTATTCTCCTGGCTTGCGGACCCCACCAATTTGGTCGCCGCACCGCTGATACTCAGAGCCCGGTGGGCGCCCGATTCACTGGAGTCCGGTGTCGGCGCCATTCGGGAAGCCATGGCAGTCGGCATATGGCTTCGTGAGGAAATCACCGCTTACGACCCACCACAGAGTTACTCATATCGAATCGTCCGTTCCATTCCGGTGCTCAACCATCAAGGTGGAAACCTGAGTTTCGCTCCGGCTGATGGCGGCACACGGGTCAGTTGGGACACGACGTACACCCATCCCTTGACATCGGGTGGAAAAGCACTGGAAGCGGTGACTTCACGCGTATTCCCGTGGAACTTTCGAGCCATCCTCGGCGGTTGCGCACGCGCACTGGAGGGCTAGTTTCCGGATGTCGACCTCATGCCCGATACCGGCGGCCGTTAACCGACCCCAGCGCAGGCCCGGCCAGTTCGGTTAGAACGGTGGGGGTTTGGTGCGTTCGGCGACGTGGGCGTCGTTGAGTGCGCGTTCGGTTTTGATGCGGTATTCGCGGGCTTTGGCGCGGGTTTGTTTGCGGCGCGGCATTTTCAGGGTGCGTCCCGGGGTGTCTTGTGGTGGTGGGGTGCCGGGGTCGGTG
>JAEWRC010000133.1 GCA_023460175.1 Actinomycetes bacterium | reverse complement strand
GGATGAAACCGCACGTTCGCCGGCGGCCCGCGACCGACGCCCGCGCGGCCAACGAAGGTTGACCCGCTGCCGAAACGGGTAGATCGACAGCTGTGCCGTCACTATGGAACGCGGGTCGCACCGAGCGCCCCGCCGACGAAACCGAGGTCCACGCCGCCGAATCCGTCGATGTCGCGGTGGTGGGCGCCGGGCTGACCGGACTGGTCACCGCCGTGCTGCTGGCCCGGGCGGGCAAGAACGTCGTCGTACTGGAAGCCCGTCGCATCGGCGACGGCACCACCGGCAACACCACCGGAAAGGTCAGCCTGCTCCAGGGCACCAAGCTGTCCCGGATCCGGTCCAAGCACAGCGCCCAGACCGTGCGCGACTACGTCGCCGGCAACCGCGAGGGCCTCGGCTGGTTGCTGCGCTACTGCGAGAGCCACGGCTTGGCGACCCAGACCGAGGACGCCTACACCTACGCGCAATCCGCCGCCGGTCTCGACGACGCCCGCGCCGAGTTGCGCGCCGCCCGCGAGGCCGGACTGCCGGTCAGCTGGGCCGACGAGGCCGACGTGCCGTTCCCGTTTCACGGCGGGGTTCGGCTACCCGAGCAGGCCCAGCTGGATCCGCTGCCGGTGCTCGACAGCCTCATCACCGAACTCGAGACGCACGGCGGGCGGTGTCTGCAGGGCGTCCGCGCGGAGTCGGTGTCGGGCACCGGCCCGGTGCGCATCAAGGTCAACGTCCGCGGTGCCGAGCCCGCCCGACACGTCACCGTCACTGCCAAGCACTGCATCCTGGCCACCGGGATCCCCATCCTCGACCGGGGCGGGTTCTTCGCCCGGGTGGTCCCCGAGCGGTCCTACTGCCTGGCCTTCGAGGTGCCCGGCGCGATCACCCGGTCGATGTTCCTGTCGACGGATGCGCCCACCCGCTCGATCCGCTACGCGCGCTCGGCGGACGGCAAAGAGCACCTGATCGTCGGCGGGGCCGGGCACACCGTCGGGCGCGGCGGCGACGAGCGGCCGGGCCTCGACGAACTCGACAACTGGACCAAGACCTTCTTCCCGGGCGCGGTCCAGACCCATCTGTGGTCGGCGCAGGACTACTCCCCGGCCGACGAATTGCCCTATGTGGGACCGATTTTGCCCGGCGTCGACGGCATCCTGGTGGCCACCGGCTTCGACAAGTGGGGGATGGCGAACGCGGTGGCCGCCGGGCTCGCGCTGTCCGGGCGGGTGCTGGGCGGACACCTGCCCTGGGCCGCCGCCTTCGCCAGCTGGAGCCCGCACGAACTCGCCGGTCTCGGCGCCGCAGCCAAGGCCAACCTGGAGGTCGGCCTCCACCTGGCCCGCGGGTGGGCCACCCCGCACCTGGGTGGCGACGGCGTCGCGGAGGGGCAGGGCGTGGTGACCGGGCCGCCGTGGCGGTTGACCGCCCGCAGCTGCGTCGACGGGGCACAGCATGCGGTGTCTGCGGTGTGCCCGCACCTGGGCGGGGTGCTCAACTGGAACGAAGTGGACCGGGCGTGGGAATGCCCGCTGCACGGATCGCGCTTCGGCCCCGACGGTCGGCTGCTCGAGGGCCCGGCCACCGCCGACCTGGCGGCGCGCTGAACGCCCTGTCGATTACCGACCCGGGGCACCGGGTATGTGCAACGTCATGGACCAATCCCAAGCCCCGCTGCTCGATGCGCTGGCGAAGTACCACCGCGAGGACCGCTACGGATTCACCCCGCCGGGGCATCGGCAGGGCCGCGGGGTCGATCCCCGCGTCCTGGACGTCATGGGACCGCAGCCCTTCCGCAACGACGTGCTGGCCTCCGGCGGCCTGGACGACTGGCACTCGAGCAACGAATACCTGGCGCGCGCCGAACAACTGATGGCCGACGCCGTCGGCGCCGAGTACGCGTTCTTCTCCACCTGCGGTAGCTCGCTGTCGGTGAAGGCCGCGATGCTGGCCGTCGCCGGCGGGGTCGACGGCGGGCTGCTGGTGGCCCGCGACAGCCACAAGTCGATCGTGGCCGGGCTGATCTTCTCCGGCGTCCAGCCCGCCTGGATCACCCCGCGGTGGGACGCCGAGCACCACATGTCGCATCCGCCGTCGCCGCAACAGGTTCGGGACGCGTTCGCACAGCACCCGGATGCCGCCGGTGCGCTGATCGTCAGCCCCAGCCCGTACGGCACCTGCGCGGACATCGCCGGGATCGCCGAGGTCTGTCACGAGCGCGGCAAGCCGCTGATCCTCGACGAGGCCTGGGGTGCGCATCTACCGTTCCACGACGAGCTGCCGACCTGGGCCATGGACGCCGGGGCCGACGTGTGCGTGGTCAGCGTGCACAAGATGGGCGCCGGGTTCGAGCAGGGCTCGGTGTTTCACGTGCAGGGCGACCTGATCGACCGCGACCGCCTGTCCGCGTGCGCCGATCTGCTGATGACCACCAGTCCCAACGTCATGCTCTACTGCGCGCTGGACGGCTGGCGGCGCCAGATGGTCGAGCACGGCACCGCACTGCTCGGCGATGCCCTGGAACGGGCCAAGCGGGTGCGCGCCCGGTTGGACGAGATCCCCGGCCTGAAGGTCCTCGAGGACGAACTGCTGGGGGTGGAGGCCTCCGCCGACCTGGACCGCATGCAGATCCTGATGGACGTCGCCGACACCGGGACCACGGGCTATCAGGCCGCGGACTGGCTGCGCGAGCACTGCCGCCTCGATGTCGGGATGAGTGACCACCGACGGGTGTTGGCCACCATGTCCTTCGCCGACGACGACGCGACCGTCGAGCGGCTGGTGCAGGCGATGACGGCCTGGCGCAAGGCCGCCGAGGGCTTCGACACGCCGCCCGAGATCCGGCTGCCCGACCCGGGGGAGCTGCAGCTGGAAACCGAAATGCTGCCTCGCGACGCGTTTTTCGGCAAAACGGAGATGGTGCCCGCGGACCGGGCCGCCGGACGCATCGCCGCCGAGCAGATCACCCCGTACCCGCCGGGCATCCCGGCGGTGGTGCCCGGTGAGCGACTCAACGACGCGGTGATCGCCTACCTGCGCAGCGGCCTGTCGGCCGGGATGACGCTGCCGGACCCAGCCGACTCGTCCCTGGAGACGTTCCGCGTCGTGGCCTGAATCGGCACCTACCGCGGCTGCCGCAGGAATTCGGTCAGCATCTCGGTGACCGACGGAATCGCTTGGCGCGCAATCACTTCGTAGCCGTGCGTACTCAGGGTGGGTAGGCACAGAAGCCCGGCCTGGGCGGTGAGCCCGGTGGCCTTGGCGTGCGAGGGGTCGGCCTCGAAGGCGCCCACCACCGCGGGTTGCGGGTCGAGGTCCAGCTGGGTGCCGATGTCCATCAGCCGGTCGGCGATCGGCTTGTCGTACACGCACTCGGCGTCGCTGTAGACCACGATGGGCCCGCCGGCCACGGTGGTGCCGTACTCCTCCTCGGTGGGGCCGACCTCGACGCCGAGCGTCAGCTCACCCGGCAGGGTGCGGCTGGCGTAGGAGCCGCCGACGCCGCCCACCTCCTCGTTGGTGGTGAACACGAAGTACACATCGCTGTCGGGTCGGCCGTCGGAGTGCAGCTTGCGCGCGGTCTCCAGCAGCACCACGATGGCCGCACGGTCGTCGAGGAAGTAGCTGCCGACGTAGTCGCCGAACGCGATCAACGTGCGCTTGCTGGCATCGATGCAGACCCGGGTGCCGGGGTGGACGCCCGCGTCGCGCAACTGCTCGGGTGTGCGACCGGTGAAGACGTAGACGTCGCTCCAATCCAGTGCCTTGCCGCCCTGATCCGGTTTGGTCGCGAAGATCCGTGGGCTCTCGGCGGTGGTGTGCTCCGAGCCCAGCGTCAGCACGCCCCGCAGCATCTCCTGGTCGCCCAGCACCGCCACCGGTCCCAGGCCGAAGTTGCCCGGGTACATCGTGCCGAGGTGGGTGAGGTGCAGGCTGCCGTCGGGGAAGATGCGCTTGACCAACATCGACAGCTCGTCCATGTGCGCCATCACGCGGATCGGTGGGCCGCCCTCGCCGGGGGAGCCCCGCAGCAGGCCGATGACGTTGCCGGCCGGGTCCACCCACGCCTCGTCCACGAGCGGACTCAGTTCCCGGCGGCAGACGTCGCGGACCGCGTCCTCCTGCCCGCCCGGGCCGTACGCTCGGAGCAACTCCTGTAGCAGATCGAACTGCGCGGTGCCCTCGCCGGCCTGACCGGTGTCGTCCGGGCGCAACGAATCGACGCTCATCGCCGTGGCCCCCTATTCGACGATGGTGAAGTACGAGTCGCCGTCTTCGGGCGTGCCGTCGACCTGGCCGGCGTCGCGACCGTGGCGGTCCGGAGTCATCCGGTCGAGCTCGTCGTCGGAGACGGTGGTCACCGGCCCCCGCCGCGCGGAGGCGTCGCCCGGGTCGATGTCGCCCGGCGCGACGTCGGGTTCTTCCTCGGCGATCCGCTGATCGAGGGTCCGGTCGTCGTCGGCGGGAATCCACTTCTCCGGCGGATCGGCGACCTCGTCGCCGTCGTCGTTGCGAATCAGGTCCGAATCCAGGCTCTCGGACTGCTCGAGCATGTTCTCGTCGGGCACGTCATCGTTGTTTGGCTCCACCCCTGCGGAGTGCCCGTAGGCCGGCCCGACCAAACCGCCGCGGCTCAGGCCTGCACGACGACCAGGTCGCCGATGCCGACGTTGTTGTAGTACCAGGCGGCGTTGTCGGGGCTGAGGTTGATGCAGCCGTGGCTGACGTTGGCGTAGCCCTGGGAGCCGACCGACCACGGCGCGGAGTGGATGTAGACCCCGCCCCAGGTGATCCGCACGGCGTGGTTGACCGTGAGCTTGTAGCCCTCGGGGTCGTCCAGCGGGATACCGATGGTGCGGGAGTCCATCACCACCGGGTTCTCCTTGCCCAGCACGGTGAACCGGCCCTGCGGCGTCGGGAACTTGGACTTGCCCATCGAGGCCGGCATCTGGCGTACGACTTCGCCGTCGATGCTGACCGTGAACGTGTAGGCGGAGATGTCGGCGACGGCCGTCACCGCGGCGCCGGTCCGGAAGCTCATCGGCATGCCGCCGGCCAGCAGCTTGATCTCGGAGTGCGCGGGCCACAGGTCATCGGGCACGAAGTGCACGGTGTTCGGGCTGATCCAGTCGTATTCGCCGCTGACCGCGACCGGGGACACGACGCGGATGGAGCGCTCGGCGCGGGCGCGGTCGGCGACGGGCTCGCCGAACGTGACCACGATCGGATGCGCGACGCCGACCTGGGAACCCATCCGCGGTTGGACGTCGACGACGCTGACGTCGGCGGTCGGGGTCGGCACGGCGGCGGTGCCGACGGCGGCCCATGTGGTCTGGAAGATCGTCACAACCCCCAGCAAAGCCAAGACGTAGCCGAATGCCTGCCGCACGGTGGTCATCCTTTCGTCATCCCCGGAATCACCGATCGTAGTGAACCGGCGGTACTACCCGGGAAAGTCGCTGATCATCGCCGCTTTGTTACAGATGGTGTGCGCGCGGGCTGCGCGGCGCGTCCCGGGGATCGTCGCGGGAGCCGCCAGGGTCGGGGCAATTGAAATCACAACCAATCCCGTCGTTTGAACATGACGAACAGGATCACGCTGATCACCACGATGGCACCGGTGCTGACCAGGAACCCGCCGAAGGTGTCCACGCCCGGATACGGCACGTTCTGCCCGTAGAAGCCGGTGATGGCGGTCGGGACGGCGATGATGGCGGCCCAGCCGGTGAGCTTCTTCATCACCGCGTTCAGCCGCGCATCCTGCAGGGACAGGTTGGTCTCGAACACCGTGGTGACCATGTCCCGCAGCGATTCGGTCCACTCGGTGACCCGCAGCACGTGGTCGTAGAGGTCGGCGTAGAGCGGGTCGAGTTCGGGCGCGCGGTGCTGGTCGATGCGGTGATGCTGGATGGTGTTGATCACCTCGCGCATCGGCAGCACCACGCGGCGCAGGTCGACGAGGTTCTTGCGTAGCTGGTAGGTGCGCCGCTGCAGGTGCGGCATCTTGGTGGGCGGGTCGAACAGCATGTCTTCGAGGCTTTCGATGCCGTCGTCGAGCACCTGGACCGCGGCGAAGTGCCCGTCGACCACCACATCGAGCAGGCCGTGCACCAGGGCGCTCGGGCCGTACCGCTGCCCGCCGAGGTCGTCCCAGCGGCGCAGCACCTGCTCGATGTCGAAGCGGGGCTGCAGGCGCACCGTCACCAACACCTGCGGCAGCACGAACGCCGAGATCCGGTGCTTCGTCAGCACCATCCGGGTGGGGTCGTCAGGTTCGGCGACGACGTCGACCGCGTAGACGGTGAAGAACGTGTGGGTGGCGTCGAGCCGCGCCTTGACCCGCTCGGCGGGGGCCACGGCGTCCTCGACGGCCCAGATGTTGAGCCCGAGTTCGTCGGCGAGGTCCTTCAGGGTCTCGTGGTCGGGATCGAACAGGTCGACCCACACCAGGGTGTCCTCGTCGCGCAGATAGTCCGAGACTGCCTCGAAGTCGAAGTCCGGTTGGGCCTCGCCGCGGCGCCACACGCGCCCCCGGATGCGGGTCTCGGTGGGTTCGATGGTCGGCACCCCCTCATCTCAGCACCGGGGCCGGGAACCCGACGCGTTCGACACACCCGCCTTACGTGGGGCAGCCGCAGTCGCCGGCCGCGGCGGTGCCGGCGGGCAGTTCGGCGAGCATCTGCACCCGCTGGGCGTCGAAGCTCAGGAAGCCCCTGATGGGCAGCGACTCCGGCAGCGGGTCGTCGTAACTCCACGCGATGTCCTCGACGGTGGTGCCGTCGGCGAGGGTGACGCCCCAGTACGTCGCGTCCCCCTTGTAGTTGCAGTAACTGGTGGTCTCGGTGCGGTGCAGCAGATCCGTGCGCACCGCCGCCGGGTCGACATACAGCCGGGGTTCCAGGGACGTCTCGAACACGATGACGGTGTCGGTGGTGTCCACCAGCGCCGTATCGCCCACGCTGACCCGCAGGCCACGCTGGGTGGGGCGGCAGTCGACGCGGTGGTACGGGTTGGGCGGGTAGTGCACCAGCCGGCGGCCCTCCTCGAACCAGCTGTCGACGGCGTCCCACGGCACGGTCACGTAACCGGGGGCCTCGGCGACGGGTTCGCAAGGCAGATCGGCGGTTTCGGACTCCGGGAAGGCGTAGCTCAGCGGCCGGCCCAGCCGATGCACCAGCAGCACGTTCTCGGTGTCGATCACGGCGGCCCCGCCGCGGAGCGCCCGCACGCGGCGCGGGTGCGGTTCGACGAAGACGACGCCGGCGGGGACGGGGGCGGAGAACCAACCCGCCGGATCGCTGCCGAACGGGCCGCGACCGGCAACCAGGCTCATCGCCGACCGTCGAGGCGTTTCAAGGGTCCGTCCGTCACGGGCGCAAGCCTAACGCGGTCTTTACAATTCAGGCAAATACTGTCACGCTCGCGGAGTGGACTTTTCGCGCGTGGCGCTGTCGCAGGACGATCAGGCGTTCCAGGACGACCTGCGGGCCTGTCTGGCCGAACTCGTCACCGACGAGGTAATCCGTCGGGACCGGGAGACCGGCGAGAACTTCGACGAGGCCGTCCATCTGGGCCTGGGGGAGCGCGGGCTGTTGGCCGCCGACTTCAACGACGAGAGTGCCGGGGGCTTCAGTCGCCTGCGCCGCCGGATGTGGGAGCTGGAGATCGGCCGCGCCCGCACGCCGTGGTTCCACTGGGGCACCACGGCCATGGTGGCCCACGTGGTGGCCAAATTCGCCGACGAGCAACTGGCGCAGGAGGTCATGCCCGGCGTCCTGTCCGGGCACCTCCGGTTGTGCCTGGGCTACACCGAGCCCGACGGCGGATCGGATGTGGCCACCTGCAAGACGCGTGCGGTGCGCGACGGCGACGGCTGGATCATTAACGGCGCCAAGATGTTCACCTCCAACGCGCACAACGCGCAGTACGTCTTCCTGCTGACGAACACCGCGCCGGAGGCGCCCAAACATCAGAGCCTGACGATGTTCCTGGTGCCGCTCGACACCCCGGGTATCGAGATCCAGGGTCTGCGGACCATCGACGGCGACCGCACCAACATCGTCTACTACAGCGATGTGCGGGTCGACGACCGCTACCGCATCGGCGAGATCAACGGCGGATGGACCGTGATGCGGGTCGCGCTGGACGCCGAACACGGTGTGATGGAACACGATTCGGACGGTCTGCAGAAGATCGCGATGATGTCCGAACATGCGCTGCTGATGGCCGAGGCGGTGGACCGCACGGCCGCCGTCGTCGGCGCCGCGGGCCCCGGCGGTGGTCGCCGGATCGACGACGAGGCGGTGCAGTACCGGCTCGGTCGCAGCGTCGCGCGGATGGAGGCCGCGTTGAGTACCCCGGAGATGTACGGCCGCGTCGCGATCGTCGCCACCATGCGCGAGGTCGCCCCCGAGTTGATGGATCTACTCGGCACCGCCGGTCTGCTCCCCGCCGAGACGCCCGGGTCGGCCGACGACGGCGCCGCCGAGCACGTGTACCGGCTGTCCGGTCCGTCCGGGATCTATGGCGGCACACTGGAGGTGTTCCGCAACATGATCGCTACCCACGCCCTCGGGCTGGGCAAGCCGAACTACTCGCCGCCGGCGCAGCGCGTCAAGGCTTGATGCCCACCGCGTGCCGCAGTTGGGCGAGGAACTGATCGCCGTCGTCGCTGCGAACGATGTAGTGCGACACCGCGACTCGCACGGCTGTCGCGGCCTTCTCGGCGCCGTTGGGTCCGGGCAACATGCGCTCGAGGCCCGAGCGTATGACCGGGATGACCCTGGCCAGCCGCGCGATCGCCGCCCCGGGTTCGACGTCGATGAGGCGCACCCCGGAGTACGACCGCTGGAACGAGACGATGTAGCGCAGGGCCGCATCGAGTCGCTCGCTGCCGCGCAACCCCGCGGTGGCCTCCGCGATGCCCTGGTCGAAGCCCTGCTGTTCGAACGCGCCGAAGGCCGAGAGCAGGTCGTCCTTGGAGGCGAACCAGCGGTAGAGCGTGGGCCGGGAGACCCCGGCTTGGGCGGCCACCTCGGACAGGCTGAGTTTGGTCTGCCCGTTGCGGGCCAGCACCTCCGCGGTCGCGTGCAGGATCCGCTGCCGCGAGGAGTTCTGTTCGTCGGCGGGGTCGTCGAGATGGGGCAGCGTTGATTCCTTCACCCGTGTCCCCCTCGCCGGTAGCTGGTGCCGGGCCGGTGCCCGCCAGCCATTAACGTTACAAGTTGCTCTGCCGTTGTAAAACGATTCGGCCAGTGTTGCCGAAATTGCCTGCGCGCGCGAGTCAATGCCCGTGCGGCCTGATCTTTACAAAGAGAACCGAAAGTGTCACGCTGTTGGGTGGAGTCGCCGCCGTGACGGGCGGCCAGGAGGGAGACATCCAGTGACGGTCGCCGACGCGCCGAAGGCCCGCGAGTACAGCTCGCACGACATCACCTCGCACGACTTCTGGAGTCAACCGTTCGACGTGCGCGACCAGACCTTCGCCCGCCTCCGTCAGGGCGACGGGCTGAGCTGGCATCCGCCGCTGCCGACCCTGTTCGACCTGGAAGAGCCCGGATTCTGGGCGCTGACCCGGCGCGCGGACATCGTCTTCGCCAGTCAGCATCCAGAGTTGTTCACCTCGGCGCGCGGTGTGGCGCTGGACCCGATGCCCGCGGAGATGCAGCAGGTGGCGGCCTTCTTCCTGGTGATGGACCCGCCGCAGCACACCACCTATCGGCGGCTGATCAGCTCGGCGTTCACCCCACGCAACCTGCGCCGCATCGACGAGCAGATCCACGCCAACGCGGTCAAGATCGTCGATGACCTGATCGGCGTCGGCGATGTCGACTTCGTCGAGGCGTGTGCGGCGCGGCTGCCGATGACCACCATCTCCGACATGCTCGGGGTGCCCAAGGCCGACCAGCCCGCGCTGGCCGCGGCCGCCGAGAAGCTGTTCAGCATGAGCGACGACGAGTACAGCACGCTCGAGGAACGCGCGATGGACACCATCAACGAGATCATGCTGATCTCCAACACCGGGGTCGAACTGGCCAAGTTCCGGCGGGCCAATCCCGGCGACGACCTGATGACCAGCATCGTCAACGCCGAGGTGGACGGGCATCGGCTCACCGACGAGGAGATCGGCGCGTTCCTGATCCTGCTGGCCTCGGCCGGCAACGACACCACCAAGCAGACCACCACCCACGCGATGATGGCGCTCGCGGCCAACCCCGAGCAGAGGCAGTGGCTGCTGGCGGACTATGACGCCCGGATCGGCTTGGCCACCGAGGAATTCGTGCGGTGGGCCACCCCGGTCATGCAGTTCGCGCGGTTCGCCACCGAGGATGTCGAGGTGGGCGGACAGCTGATCTCGGCCGGCGACAAGGTGGGCCTGTTCTACTGTTCGGCGAACCGGGACGAGACCGTGTTCGACAACCCCGGCAAGTTCGACCTGTCCCGCTCGCCGAACCCGCAGGTCGGCTTCGGCGGCGGTGGACCGCACTTCTGCCTGGGCAACCAGCTGGCGAAAACCGAACTGCGCCACCTTTTCCGGGAGCTGCTGACCCGGTTGAAGCGGGTGGAGTTCGGCGAACCCGATCTGCTGTACAGCAGCTTCGTGCACGGCGTGAAGCGGCTGCCGGCGCACATCCAGTAGCGGGGCCGAGATGCGCATCGCCGTCGACCTGAACAAGTGTGTCGGCCACGGGATCTGCGAGACCATCGCCGAGGACGTCTTCGAGGTCCAGGACGAGGGGTACGTGGTGATCACCGAACCGGAGCGCCCCGAGGGCGATCGCGAGCGGATGGCCAAGGCCGTCGCCGAATGCCCCGCCGGCGCCCTCTATTTCCCCTGAGCTATCCAGCCGCGAGCGTGCTCAAACCCGGTGCGAGCGTGCGGAAAACACGTAGATTCTGCGGCGTGTCGGCCGGGGACGCGCACGCTCGCGGTTGGGGTGGGCGGTTGGGGTGGACGCGCCTACCTGGTGGGGCGCGGGCGCACCAACACCGACTGCTGGATCGCCCCCACCGGGCCCTGCTCGTCGAACAGCGTGCCCAGCGTCGCCCCGATTCCGTCCGGGCCGTAACTGGTCTCGGCGCGGATACCGGTCCACTCGCCCTCGGGGATCCGGTGGATGTGCACGGCCAGATCGGTGTTCATGAACGTCCACTTGCGGATGTCCAGCTTGTTGCCCAGGCCGTTGGCGTCGTCGGCGACGGTGAACAACCGCTGCAGCGGTGTCAGCTGCTCGTCCTTGACCAGGTCCACCAGCGGCCGGATCCAGGACTCGCCAGGCCCCTCGTCCAGCGGGCTGGTGAGCCAGCGCCAGTCCAGGCTGTGCACGTAGTTGCGGTCCCAATCCTTGCGCATATCCCGGGCTTTGGCCGCCGACAGCGGCGGCATCGGCTCCGCCGGTGCGTGCCGCAGCGCGTCGGTGTCGAGGGTCTGCATGCGCCAGCCGGTCGCGGTCGCCACCGGGCGCGGGGTGCCGTCCTTGCCGGGTCCCAGCATCTGCGCGCTGACCAATTCGATCTGCTTGCCGGTCCGCTCCACCTTCGAGCGCACCCAGATGTCCCCCTCGGCCGGGACGCCGCCGAGCAGATCGACCACGACGCGGGTCAGTCGGGTGTCGTCGCGCTGTGCGCAGCGCTCCAGCGCGCGGGCCAGCAGCGCGGAGACCGGCGCCCCGTGCTGAATGCTGGCCGACCACGTGCTGCGCACCAGATCGGTGGCCGCGAACCTCTCCCCGTGAGTCCCGTCGGCGTCGAGGAGTTCGTAGTAGCAGTCCGACATCACGGCCACCCCGCTCCGGGCACATCGACGGTGACGGCGTCCAGGCGCGAGTTCTTGGTGCCGCGCAGCCGCTCCGGGTAGGCGTCGGTGCTGGACAGCAGGAACAGCGTCCGTCGCTCCGGGCCGCCCAGCGCGCACGCGATCGCGATGCGCTCACCCACGTCGATCCGCTCGGTGACCACACCGCCTTGTTCGATCCGGTCGAAGCGGTGGCCCAACGTCATCGCCGCCCAAACCCCGCCCTCGGCGTCGAGCGCGATCCCGTCCGGCGGCGCGTCCAGGCCGTCGGCGAACACCCGACGCTCCGAGAGGCCGCCGTCGTCGTCGATGCTGTAGGCGGTCAGCCGCCGGCCCACCGACTCGGCGACGATCAGGGTCGCGCCGTCGTCGGTGATGACCATGCCGTTGGGAAAGTCGAGGTCCGCCGCCACCACCCGGGCGCTGCCGTCGCGGTCGAGGAGGATGATCACCCCGTCGCCGCGCGCCTGCGACCCGATGTAGGCGCGGCCGTGGGCGTCGACGACCATGTCGCCGAGGTTGGCCGAGGCCAGCCCGGAGAGGTCGGCAAACCCGGTGACGTCCTCGCCGTCGTAGTGCAGGACCTGCCGTTTCGCGCTGGAGACCACCAGCAGGCAGCCGTCCGGACAGAACCCCAGGCCCGACGGGTCGTGGCCGTCCATGGCCAGCGTCGTCATCGCCCCGCCCAGGGTCACGGTGTGCACCGCGGAGCCCAGCATGTCGGAGAACCAGAGCAGCCCCTCGAACCAGCGGGGACCCTCGCCGAAGCAGAAACCGTCGGCCAACTTCGTCAGCGTCAACTCCATCGCACCGAACCGCCTCGCTTACCTTTACAAAACACGCAACAAGTGTCACGCTCGCTGGGTGTCACTGTCAACAGGGTCCCGCTTATGTCCATGAAGAAGTATTACGGCCACACGCTGCTGTACCTCCACGAGACCATCGATTTGGGCTCGGGACGCGGCGACGAGTTCACCGCGGCGTTCACCGCGACCTACCAACCGATGATGGAGCAGCTCGGCGCCCGGCTGTTCACCATCTGGGAAACCACCCCGTACAACGGGCATTGGCCGCAGGTCACGATCATCTGGGAGATCGACGCCTTTGCCGACTACGCCCGGATCGGCCGGGAGCAGGCCCGCGGCGGCAGCCACGCCGAGCCCGCTGCGCGGTGGCAGCAGTACCTCGCCGGGATCGGGGCCCGCGGCGAGGGCCGGATCATGTACGCCGGCAAGTACAACAAGACACTGGCCCAGCTGCGGGAGGCCAACTTCGGGGCGGGCCTGGTGATCCAGGAGATCATGCAGACCAAGCCCGGGCGGCAGGACGACTACATCCGGGAACTGGAACGGCTCTACGTGCCGTGGTCGGAATCCACCGGCAAGCGGTGGCTGGGCTCGTTCATCACCACGTTCCGGTTCAACGAGGTCATCCACTACTGGGCGCTCGACGGGGACTGGGACTGCTTCGAGAACCACTACCCGTCCTGGAAGGATCAGCCGCCCGCCGAGATCGTCACCTGGATGAGCGTGGCCCCGGCCCTGCGCGACGGCTGGGAGGACTCCATCCTGGCCGCCCTGCCGCCCTCCCCGTTGCAGTGATCGCAGGATAGTGATCGCATGAATCAGCCCACCGCGCAGATGTTTTCCTACGATCCGTTCGATCCGGACGTGATGGCCAACCCGCTGCCGTACTACCGGGTGCTGCGCGACGAGCACCCGGTGTATTACATCCCGAAGTGGGATACCTACGCGTTGTCCCGGTTCGAGGACATCTGGGCGGTCCTCGGTCTCACCGACGGCACCTTCGTGGCCTCCGAGGGCACGCTGCCGGCGGCCACCGTGCTCGAACATCACAACGACGGACCGGTGCCGGATCCGCCGTTGCACCCCATGCCGTTCCACGCGAACTTCGACTCACCGCTCTACGAGAACGTGCGCCGCTGCACGTCGGCGCAGTTTCGGATCCGGTCGGCGGCCAAGCTGGCCGACCGGATCCGCACGCTGGCCAACGAACGCCTCGACGAGCTGCTGCCCCGCGGCAGCTTCGACCTCACCCAGGACTACGGCGGCATCGTCGCGGCCTCGATGGTGTGCGACTTCGTCGGACTGCCGGTGGAGCTCGCCGCCGACGTGCTCGCGACGGTGAACGCCGGCAGCCTGGCCGAGCCCGGGCAGGGCGTCGAGGTGGGCAACTCCCGGCCCGGTTACCTGTCGTATCTGACCCCCATCATCGAACGCCGCCGCGCGGCCGGCGCCGACGGCAGCGTCCCCATCGCGGACAGCCTGATCAACTTCACGCTGCCGGACGGGACGACGTTCAACGACGTCGAGGCGGCCACCCAGATGCTCGGGGTGTTCATCGGCGGCACCGAGACGGTGCCCAAGATCACCGCGACCGGGCTGTGGCACCTCAGCGCGCACCCCGAGCAACTCGCGGCGGTGCGGGCCGACCTGGCGGCCAATGTGCCCGTGGCGCGCGAGGAGATCATCCGCTACAGCGCCCCGGCGCAGTGGTTCGCCCGAACCGTGCGGCGGCCCTACACCATTCACGGCACCACCCTGCAGCCCGGCCAGCGGGTCATCACCCTGCTGGCCTCGGCGGCGCGCGACGAGCGGGAGTACCCGGACCCGGACACCTTCCGCTGGGACCGGCCCATCGAACGACTGCTGTCCTTCGGCCACGGTCAGCACTTCTGCCTGGGCGTGCACGTCGCCCGCTTGGAGATCACCATCATGCTGGAGGAGTTCCTGAAGCGGGTGCCGGACTTCCGGATCGATGCCGACGCGGCGTCGCGGCCGCCGTCGAGTTTCCAGTGGGGCTGGAACTCCATCCCGGTGGAGGTCTAACCCGTGTGGTCCTACCGCCTGGTGGCGCCCTACACCTTCGAACGGCTCGAGCTCCCCGAGCCCGACCCGGAATCGCTTGCCGACCAACAGGTCCTGCTGCGCTTCCTGGCCGCCGGGATCTGCGGCAGCGACCTGCCCGGCTTCCGCGGCACCCAGGGGCGCCTACCCGGGGACACCGGCGCCTGCGCCGCGGAGATGCACGGCTTTCCCGCCCACGAGATCGTCGGTGAGGTGCTGGCCAGCCGCCACCGCGCGCATCAACCGGGGGACCGCGTGGTGGGCTGGGCGTCGGGATTCGACGGGCTGACGGGACAGGTGATCGCCGACGGGAACGGGCTGGCGTCCTACGACCCGGCGCTGAGTCCGGCGCACGCGGTGGGCCTGCAGCCGCTGGCCTGCGTCCTCTACGCGCTGGAACAGCTGCCCGACGTTGCCGGGCGCCGCGTGGCGATCATCGGGCAGGGCTCCATCGGCCTGCTGTTCTCCTATGCCGCAAAGGCTCTGGGCGCCGCCGAGGTGATCGGCGTCGACCCGGTGGACCGCAAGGAGTTGGCGGCGCCCTTCGGCGTCGACACGATGGTGCGCGCGACCAGCGACCGTTGGGTCAAGCACCTCGCTGCGGCCGACCGGCCCGAGATCGTCATCGAGGCCGTGGGGCATCAGGTCGCCACGCTCGACCATGCCATAGCGGCTGCGGCCTTCGGCGGCACCGTGTTCTACTTCGGTGTGCCTGACGACGACAGCTACCCCATCTCGATGCGCACCATGCTGCGCAACAACCTGACCCTGCGTTCCGGGGTCACCCTGGATCGTGCCCGCGTGCTGCGCGACGCCGACGAGTTCGCCCGTCGGCACCCCGATCTGCTGCCCAACTACCTCACCCACACCTTCGCCCCGGACGACGTGCAGTCGGCGTTCGAACTGGCGTGCCGGCCGGTGCCCGAGCGGGTCAAGATCGCCATCGCGGAGGCGGGGCGATGAGCGCCGCCGGCCGACTGCGGGAAGCGCTGGCCGACCACCGCCCGGTTTGGGGCGGCTGGGTGATCGGGGCGAGCACGCTGGGCCCGGAGGAATTCGTCACGGCCGGTTACGATTACGTCGGCTTCGACACCCAGCACGGCTACCTGAGCGACACCGATGTGGCCCTGCTGCTGCGCCGCCTCGAACACCTCCCGATCGCCACCGCGGTCCGGTTGCCGTCGGCCGATCCGGGCCCGATCGGCCGCGTTCTCGACGCCGGTGCGGACGCGGTGATCATCCCCATGGTCGAGACCCCCGAACAGGCCGCCCGCGCGGTGGCCGCCACCAAGTACGCGCCGGCCGGGGTCCGCAGCTTCGGGCCGCTGCGGCCTTCCCTGGGTACGGACACCGCGGCCCTGGAGTCCCGCGCCAACGTCTACGCCATGATCGAAACCGCCGCGGCGTTGCCGAAGGTCGCCGAGATCTGCGCGGTGCCCGGTCTGGCCGGCATCTACGTCGGACCGGCCGACCTGGCCGTCTCGATGGGACACCCGGTCTCGGCGATGTGGAGCACCGCCGAGGTCACCGACGCCATCAAGAGCATCCAGCAGACCGCGGCCGCCGCGGGCCTGGTCGCCCGCCTCCACCCCCGCGGCCGGCGGGGGGGGAAAAATGTGGG
>JAEWRC010000132.1 GCA_023460175.1 Actinomycetes bacterium | reverse complement strand
ACCATCCTCGGGCCGCCCGCGATGGTCTCGACGCAGCCGTGGCCACCGCAGGTGCACCGCACCCCGGACGGGTCCACCACGACGTGACCGACGTGACCGGCGTTGCCGGTGCGCCCGGCGTACGGCGCGCCGTCGAGGACCAGGCCGCCGCCCACGCCGGTGGAGACCACCAGGCCCAGCAGGAACCGCGCGCCCTGGCCGGCGCCGCGCCAGTGTTCCCCGAGGGCCATGCACAGCCCGTCGCCGGCGAGCCGCACCGGCAGGCCGCCGAGGGCCGCGGCCACCCGGTCGCGCACCGGAAAGCCTTGCCAGGCGGGAACGTTGATGGGGCTGACAGTGCCCGCGGGGAGATCGATTGGCCCCGCGGAGGCGATGCCGGCCCCACGCACCGGCGTATCGGCGGTCAGCTGCACGATCAGTTCCTCGACCGCGCGCCAGAGCACCTCGGCTTCGGCCCCGCGCGGGGTGGGCAACCGCCGGGCGCGCACCAGGGCGCCGTGGGGGTCGACCAGGCCCGCGGCGATCTTCGTGCCGCCGATGTCGAGGGCCAGGGTGAACTCGCTCATCAGTGCCCCATCCTCCCCCGCTGACCTTGCGCGACTGCGCCGGGTTCCCCGCCCCCACCTCGCGCGACTGTGCTGGGGTCCCCCGCTTGCAGGGGCGTCCCCGGCCGACACGCCGCGAGATTTCCGTATTCTGCGCCCGCTCGCGCCAACCCGGACGACCCGGACGACCCGGACAACCCGGACCGCAACGGTTCGGCCACTGTTCGGCAACCGTTCACACACCCGCTGACCTGCCCGGGGTGCCGCCGCGACCATCCCGTGCCACAGTGGAAATCATTGTGAGCGAGCACCTTCATCTCCCCACCGAGGCCGACCGACGGGCGCCCTGGCGCGACCCGCTGTCGATCGGCTGGCAAGCCCACCGCCGGCTGTTGCTGCTGCGCCTGCACTGGCACGATTCCTCGGCCCGCCGACGCAACACCACCCGGACCACGAAACTGCGCCTACGGATCACCGGCCACCAGCATTAGCGCCGGAGAGCAGCTGCGCCATCCGCCCGGCGGCGGCCGCCACCTCCGGGGGCTCGAGGACCTCGAACTCGCAGCCCACCGACGCCAGCCAGAGCACCATCCGGTCTGGGTCGTCGCCGCCGGTGGAAACCAGGCAGGACTCGGGCCCGTCGGCTTCGACGGTCGCCGCGCTCGGTGAGAAGTGCGCTGCGACAACGTCTTGCGGGCACCGATAGCGAACCCGGGCCACATACCGATACGGCGAACTGCTGATCGCTCGGCTGACGTAGGTGGCGGCATCCGGCGCCTCGCGGGCCACGAAGGTGGTGCCCTGCGCGCCGATGTCCGTCATGCGATCCAACCGCAGGCTGCGCCAGTCCGCGCGGTCGCGGTCGTAGGCCAGCAGGTACCACCGCCGGCCCGTGGTCACCAGCTGATACGGCTCCAGCCGGCGCTGCGTCACCGCGCCGTTCAGTGCCGTGTACCGCAGCTCCACGTGTTCGCGGTCGCGGCACGCGCGGGCCAGGGTCATCAACGCGTCGGGATCCACCGTGGACTCCGCGTGCGCACGCAGCGTCACGGTCGCCTCGTGCACGGCCGAGACCTGCGAGCGCAGCCGTGACGGCATGACCTGATCGAGCTTGGACAGCGCCCGCAGCGCGGAGTCGCCGATCCCGGCCACACTGCCGCCGGCGGCCAAGCCCAGGCAGACCGCCACGGCGACGGCCTCGTCCCCGTCGAGCAGCAGCGGCGGTAGCGCAGCGCCGGCGCCCAGTTGGTAGCCGCCGCCCTGGCCGGGGCTCGCGTGCACCGGATATCCCAGGTCCCGAAGGCGTTCGATGTCCCGGCGCACGCTGCGCCCGGTGACACCGAGTCGCTCGGCCAGCTCGTGACCGGCCCACACCCGGCGGGATTGCAGCAGCCCCAGCAGCTGCAGCACCCGGCTCGTCGTTTCGGACACGCCCAAAGTGTCTCGCACTTTTAGGACAAGAACAGTCCGCAATTGCTGAGAATGTGTGTTCATGACAGCGCCCACATTGCTGAACTCGCTGCTCGACCAGCTCGAATGGCATTGGACCCACCAACTTCGTCCTCGCCTGTCCGGCCTGAGCGACGACGAGTACTTCTGGGCTCCGGTCCCGGACTGCTGGACCGTCCACGCCGACGGGTCCATCGACTTCGCTTATCCCCCACCCGAACCCGTCCCCTTCACCACGATCGCCTGGCGGATGGCGCACGTCATCGTCGGCGTGCTGGCCATGCGCAACCACGCGCACTTCGGCGGCCCGCCCGCGGACTACCAGAGCTGGGACTACGCCACGAATGCCGCGGCCGCCCTGGCCCAGCTCGACGACGCCCACGACCACTGGGTCGCGGGGGTGCGCGCCCTGACCCCCGCGGCCCTGGACCGCCCGATCGGCGCCGCCGAGGGGCAGTGGGGCGAGCGCCCCATGATCGACCTCGTGCTGCACATCCACCGCGAGGTCATCCACCACGGCGCGGAGATCTCCTTGCTTCGAGACCTCTACGCACACAACAAGAAAGAGAGCTGACATGGCCGCCATGCCCCCGCCGATCGCCGACGAACGCGCCGGACTCAAGCACTACCTCAGCGCGCAGCAGCAGGCCTTCCGCGCCGTGGCGTTCGGACTGACCGACGAGCAGGCCCGGGCCACGCCGACGGTCAGCGCCCTGTCGATCGGTGCGCTCGTCAAGCACGTCACCAACTGTCAGCACGGCTGGCTGCAGCGCGTGGCGGCGGCACCCGAGATGTGCGCCAACGACCGGCGCTCCATGGCCGATCAGGCCGCCGATTACGCCGGCGAGTTCGTCATGACCGACGACGAGACGCTCGCGGAGATCCTGGCCCGGTTCGACGAGGGCAACGCCGCGGCGCTGGCCCTGATCGACACCGTGGACCTGGGTGCGGCCGTGCCGATCCCCAAGGAGGTCCCGTGGTTCCCGCAGGACATCGACGCCTGGTCGGTGCGCTGGGTGCTGTTCCACCTGATCGAGGAACTCGCGCGGCACGCCGGGCACGCCGACATCATTCGCGAGACCCTCGACGGCGCCACCCTCTACGAACTGATCGCCGCGCACGAGGGCTGGGAGCCCACGCCTTGGCTGACGCCGTGGGGCAAAGGCTGACTGCTGTGGCTTACCACTGTGGTCGCGGTCACGGTGATTGGGAACGCCGAAGGCGGATTTGGCACACTACAACAATGAGTCCGACCAATCACCACCGGGAGGTCGTCAAGCTCGACCGCGTCCCGCTGCCCTTCGAGGCGGCCCGCGTCGGTACCACGGGCTGGCAACTCACTCGCACCGCCGCGCGCGTGGCCAAGCGACTGCCGGGCCGCGGGAGCCTGCAGACCAAGGTCATCAAGGAGGTCCCGAAGGCCTTCGCCGACCTGGGCCCCACCTATGTGAAGTTCGGCCAGATCATCGCCTCCAGCCCGGGCGCCTTCGGCGAGCCGCTGTCGCGCGAGTTCCGCACCCTGCTGGACTCCGTGCCGCCGGCCGACCCCGCCCAGGTGCAGAAACTGTTCCGCGAGGAACTCGGCGACGAGCCGCGCAACCTGTTCAAGCACTTCGAGGAGAAGCCGTTCGCCTCGGCGTCGATCGCCCAGGTGCACTTCGCGACCCTGCACTCCGGCGAGGATGTGGTGGTCAAGATCCAACGGCCGGGCATCCGCCGCCGGGTGGCCGCCGATCTGCAGATCCTCAAGCGGTTCGCCCAGGTCGTCGAGTTCGCGAAGCTGGGTCGGCGGCTGTCCGCCCAGGACGTGGTCGCCGACTTCTCGGACAACCTGGCCGAGGAACTCGACTTCCGCATCGAGGCGCAGTCCATGGAGGCCTGGGTCAGCCACCTGCACTCGTCGCCGCTGGGCAAGAACATCAAGGTGCCCGACGTGCACTGGGACTTCACCACCCAGCGCGTGCTGACCATGGAGCGCGTGCACGGGGTCCGCATCGACGACGTCGCAGCCATCCGCAAGCAGGACTTCGACGGCACCGAACTGGTCAAGGCGCTGCTGTTCTCCACCTTCGAGGGCGGTCTGCGGCACGGCCTGTTCCACGGCGACCTGCACGCCGGCAACCTGCTGGTCGACGAGCAGGGCCGGATCGTGTTCCTCGACTTCGGCATCATGGGCCGCATCGATCCGCGCACCCGCTGGCTGCTGCGCGAACTGATCTACGCGCTGCTGGTCAAGAAGGACCACGCCGCGGCCGGCAAGATCGTGGTGCTGCTGGGCGCAGTGGGCACCGTCCGGCCGGAGGCCCAGGCCGCCAAGGACCTGGAGGCGTTCGCCGAACCGCTGAGCATGAAGACGCTCGGTGACATGTCCTACGCCGACATCGGCAAGCAACTCTCCACGCTGGCCGAGGCCTACGACGTGAAGCTCCCGCGTGAGCTGGTGCTGATCGGCAAGCAATTCCTTTACGTGGAGCGCTATATGAAGCTGTTGGCGCCGCGCTGGCAGATGATGAGCGACCCGCAGTTCTCCGGCTACTTCGCCAACTTCATGGTCGAGGTCAGCCGCGACCACCGCGAGGATCTGGACAAGCCCGACAAGGAGATCGAGGTCTAGTGCAGCCGGACACCGTGCGAACCGGGACCGCCCGCTCCGGCGACCTCGACATCTACTACGAGGACATGGGCGACCCGGACGACCCCGCAGTGCTACTGATCATGGGCCTCGGCGCGCAACTTGTGTTGTGGCGCAACGAGTTCTGCCAGAAGCTCATCGAACGCGGCCGACGGGTCATCCGGTTCGACAACCGCGACGTCGGGCTGTCGAGCAAGCTCGACGGGTTGCGCGTCGAGGGTTCGCAGTACCCGAGCATGATCCGCTCGGCGCTGGGCCGGCGCAGCCCCGCGGTCTACACGCTCGAAGACATGGCCGACGATGCGGCCGCGGTGCTCGACCACCTCGGCGTCGAGCACGCGCACATCGTCGGCGCCTCGATGGGCGGCATGATCGCCCAGGTGGTCGCGGCCAGGCACGCCGAGCGAACCCGCTCGTTGGGCGTCATCTTTTCCAGCAACAACCAGGCGGCGTTGCCGCCGCCCGATCTGCGCGCGCTCTACGCGGTCATCAAAGGCCCGCCGGCCGACGCCCCGCGCGAGGCCATCATCGACAACGCCGTGCGCGTCAGCCGCGTGATCGGCAGCCCCGCCTACCGCGCACCCGAGACCAAGATCCGCGCCGAGGCCGCTGCCGGCTATGACCGCAACTACTACCCCGTCGGGGTGGCGCGGCAGTTCGGCGCGATCATGGGCAGCGGCAGCCTGCGCCACTACGACCACCGGATCAGCGCGCCCACGGTGGTGATCCATGGCCTCGCCGACCGGCTGATGCGTCCCGCCGGCGGCCGGGCCGTCGCCAACAACATCGACGGCGCCCGGCTGGTGCTGTTCCCCGGCATGGCCCACGACCTTCCCGAGCAGCTCTGGGACCCCATCGTCGACCAGCTTGACCTCACGTTTTCCGCCGCCACCGGCTGAGCAATTGTCGCCGGCGACAGATGACGGGTAGATGACGTACCCCGTCGCCGCGTTGCCCTGCGCGCCCGCTGCCCCAAGCATGTGAGTTGCCAACAGGGGGTGGGAAGCACTGGTTCCGGGGGGATCATTGCGCCTGCCCTCCTGCCATGACGAGGGAAGGCCCCGGTAGATGCCCAAGGCGCTCGAGCCACACTTCGAGGACGTGCAAGCCCACTACGACCTGTCCGACGAGTTCTTCGAGCTCTTCCTGGATCCGACCCGGACCTACAGCTGCGCCTACTTCGAGCGCGAGGACATGACCCTCGAGGAGGCGCAGCTGGCCAAGATCGACCTGGCTCTGGGCAAGCTGGGGCTGGAACCCGGGATGACGCTGCTGGACATCGGCTGCGGCTGGGGTTCGACGATGAAGCGCGCGATCGAGCGCTACGACGTCGACGTGATCGGGCTGCCCCTGAGCCGCAACCAGCGCGACCACGTCGCCGATCTGCTGGATCGCGATCCGGCCCCCCCTCCAAACAGGTCCTGTTGCAGGGCTGGGAACAGTTCTTCGAACCGGTCGACCGGATCGTGTCCATCGGCGCGTTCGAGCACTTCGGCCCCGACCGCTACGACGACTTCTTCACCCAGGCCAACAAGGCGCTGCCGCCGGGCGGGGTGATGCTGCTGCACACCATCACCGCCACGGACCCGAGAGCTGCCGCGGCCCAGGGCGTGCCGCTGACCATGGAGTTGATCCGTTTCATCAGGTTCATCCTCACCGAGATCTTTCCCGGCGGACGGCTGCCCTCGATCCCGCAGGTGACCGACCACGCGGCGGCCGCCGGGTTCGAGGTTCAGCGGGTCCAGTCGTTGCAGTTGCATTACGCCCGTACTCTGGATCTGTGGGCGCAGGCACTGGAGGCTCGTCACGACGCGGCCGTCACACTCCAGTCACAAGAGGTCTACGACCGCTACCTGAAGTACTTGACCGGCTGCGCCAGGTTGTTCCGGAACGGCACCACCGACGTCTGCCAGTTCACACTGAAGAAAATTTAATGCCCGATTTCCCGGGAGCGCCGCCGTCCGCTGCGTCCCGGATTGGGTTAGCGTTTTATCAATCACTAGCGGGTGGGAGTCTGCACCGATGAGCAATCTGAAGCCGAAGTACGAAGAACTCCAGTCCATTTACGACATCTCGAACGAGTTCTACGAACTTTTCCTGGGCCCCACCATGGGTTACACCTGCGGCTATTTCGAGCGCGAGGACATGACCGGCGACGAGGCGCAGATCGCCAAGTTCGATCTGGCGCTGGGCAAGCTGGGCCTGGAGCCGGGCATGACGCTGCTGGACATCGGCTGCGGCTGGGGCGCCTGCATGCAGCGCGCCATCGAGAAGTACGACGTCAACGTCATCGGCCTGACGTTGTCCGCCGAGCAGCGCAAGTACGCCATCGACAAGCTTGCAAAGGTCCCCACCGAACGCAACATCGAGGTCCGGCTGCAGGGCTGGGAGGAGTTCGACGACAAGGTCGATCGGATCGTGTCGATCGGCGCGTTCGAGCACTTCGGCTTCGAACGCTACGACGACTTCTTCGAGACCACCTACAACGCGCTGCCCGACGACGGCACGATGCTGATGCACTGCATCACCGGTTTCGACATGCGCAGGGCCAAGGAACTCGGGCTGCCGATGACCTTCGAGCTGGCCCGTTTCGCGAAGTTCATCATGACCGAGATCTTCCCGGGCGGCCGCCTGCCGTCGGTGGAGAAGGTGCAGGAGCACGCGCTGCCGGCCGGATTCGAGCTCACGCAGCTGCAGGAGATCGGACCGCACTACGTGCGTACGTTGCAGATCTGGGCCGAGCAGCTCGCCGCGCACCGCGAAGAGGCCATCCGGGTCCAGTCGCAAGAGGTCTACGACCGCTACGACAAGTACCTCAACGGCTGTGTGAACCTGTTCCGGGTCGGCCACACCAGCGTGCACCAGTTCACCCTGCAGAAGTGAGCGCGGGGTAGCTGAGCCCGCACTCAGCAAACGCCGTCCGCAATGTCAGTGCGGGCGGGCAAATTTCGCGATCATGCGGCGCAGCGGGGACGAGCGCCGAAAGCGGGGACATTGACCCTCGGCGCACAGTGCGCAGTCCGTGCCGGCACGGTGATGTTCGTGCGCCGACCGCTGGTGCCCGCAGAGGCACAACGCTGCGGATGCTGCGGAATCTGACAAGACGTCCCCCTAGTGGCTGTGCAGCCGAGTGTACGACGAAATCGCCTGGCGACGCCCGAAATCAGCTCAGCGCGGCGTCGAGGATCGGGCGCTGCACCTGCGCGCCCGGACCGTCGAAATGCCACCACTCCCCGGCGTAGACGGTGAAGCCGCCGGCGGCCATCGCCTCCCGCAGCCGGGCGCGGTTGGCCTGCGCGGCGACGCCCACCCCCTCGGTGGCGAAAGCGGTTGCCCGGGGCGAGAACTCGTCGAAGTCGGTGCCCATGTCGAGCAACCCGCCGGCCTCGTCGGACAGCGTCACATCCACCGATCGACCGGCGGTGTGGCTGCGCGCGAAGTTACCGGGTCGGGCCACCCAGGCGGGATCGGACACCGCCTGGAACATCCGCACCTGCACCTCGTGCGGACGGTAGCAGTCCCAGAACACCAATCGGTTGCCTTGGGCACGAAGGACTTTCGCCGCTTCGACCAGGCCATCGACGAGGGACTCGTGCACCAGACAGCGGGCGTCGGCGGGATACAACCGAACCCCGAGGAAGTTGTTCGCGGTGGCGTAGCGCAGGTCGATGATGGCATCGGGCAGCACGGCGCGAACGTCGACCAGCCGTTTCTGGCCCGCCGACTCGACGGGTTCGGCCGCCGCGATTGTCGGGGTTGCCATCAGTACCGCTCCCATGACGAGTGCGTACCGGATGCGGGCAAATCGGCGAAGTGCGCGCATCCGGTACACCTTCGAACGTCTACGCCTCGGCGAAGTTGCGCGTGACGCTGGGGTCGACCGGGATGCCGGGGCCGGTGGTCGTCGAGACGACGATCTTCTTCAGGTAGCGGCCCTTGGACGACGACGGCTTGGCCCGCAGGATCTCGTCCAGCGCGGCGCCGTAGTTCTCGACCAGCTTGGCCTCGTCGAACGAGGCCTTGCCGATCACGAAGTGCAGGTTGGCCTGCTTGTCCACGCGGAAGTTGATCTTGCCGCCCTTGATGTCGGTCACGGCCTTGGCCACATCCGGGGTCACCGTGCCGGTCTTGGGGTTCGGCATCAGGCCACGCGGCCCCAGCACGCGCGCGATCCGGCCCACCTTGGCCATCTGGTCGGGCGTGGCGATGGCGGCGTCGAAATCGAGCCAGCCACCCTGGATCTTCTCGATCAGGTCATCGCTACCCACGGCATCGGCGCCGGCGGCCAGGGCGGCCTCGGCCTTCTCGCCGACCGCGAACACCACGACGCGGGCGGTCTTGCCGGTGCCATTGGGCAGGTTGACGGTGCCGCGCACCATCTGATCGGCCTTGCGGGGGTCCACGCCCAGCCGGATCGCGACCTCAACGGTGGCGTCCTGCTTCTTCGACGACGTCTCCTTGGCCAGCTTGGCGGCCTCGAGCGGGGTGTAGAGCTTGTCGCGGTCCACCTTCTCGGCGGCTTCGCGGAAGGCCTTGCTGTTCTTGCTCATTGGTATCCAATCAATCTCGTTGGTTGTGGTTGTCGGGCCGATGCCAGCCCTCCCACGGGGAGCGGTTACTCGACTTCTGTCTGGTCGATCCGCAAGCTACTCGACTTACTCGACCGTGATGCCCATCGACCGAGCGGTGCCGGCGATGATCTTCGCGGCTGCGTCGATGTTGTTGGCGTTGAGGTCTTCCTTCTTGGTCTCGGCGATCTCGCGAACCTGATCCCAGCTGACCTTCGCGACCTTGTCGGTGTGCGGAGTGCCGGAGCCCTTCTGCACGCCGGCGGCCTTGAGCAGCAACTTGGCGGCGGGCGGGGTCTTCAGGGTGAAGGTGAAGCTGCGGTCCTCGTAGACACTGATCTCCACGGGGATGACGTTGCCGCGCTGCGACTCGGTCGCGGCGTTGTACGCCTTGCAGAACTCCATGATGTTGACGCCGTGCTGGCCGAGCGCGGGACCGACCGGCGGGGCGGGGTTGGCCTGCCCGGCCTGGATCTGCAACTTGATCAGCCCGACGACCTTTTTCTTCGGGGCCATGGGTGTGGTGTTTCCTTTCTTATTTCTGCGATTTCTCCTGCGTTCAGCGCGGCTGAACGAAGGAGAAGTCGCTAAATCTTGGCGACCTGACCGAAGGTCAGTTCGACGGGTGTCTCGCGGCCGAAGATGGACACCAGCACCTTGAGCTTCTGCTGCTCGGCGTTGACCTCGCTGATGGAGGCGGGCAGCGTCGCAAACGGGCCATCCATGACGGTGACCGACTCGCCGACCTCGTAGTCGACCAGGATCTCGGGCCGCTCCAGGGTGGCCTCGGTGGCCGCACCGGCCGTCGCGGCGGCGGTGGACTTGGCGACCTTCTTCGCGGCGCCCTGCGGCAGCAGGAACTTCACCACGTCGTCCAGCGACAGCGAGGTCGGGCGGGAGGTGGCGCCGACGAACCCGGTCACGCCCGGGGTGTTGCGCACCGCCGACCACGAGTCGTCGGTGAGATCCATCCGGACCAGGATGTAGCCCGGCAGCACCTTGCGGTTGACCTGCTTGCGCTGGCCGTTCTTGATCTCGGTGACTTCCTCGGTCGGCACCTCGACCTGGAAGATGTAGTCGCCGACGTCGAGGTTCTGCACGCGGGTCTCGAGGTTGGCCTTGACCTTGTTCTCGTAGCCGGCGTAGGAGTGGATCACATACCAGTCACCCGGCTTGAGGCGCAGCTCCTTCTTGAGCGCGACAGCCGGGTCTTCCTCGGTCTCTTCGGGCTGGGCGGCCTCTTCGGGCTGGGCGGCATCCGCTTCCTCTGCCGCGTCCTGCACGTCCTCCCCCGGAGCCGCATCCGTTGACGTCGAGTCCGTCGGCGCCTCGGAAACCGTCTCGTCGATGATGACGTCTCCGTTGTCGCCCGACTCACTCTCGGGCGTGTCGCCCTCGAAGCTAGTCACGGTTGTCAGTCCTTCCTCACGTAAAAATCGTCTGGGTTCTAGGCGAACACCAGCGTTACCAGCTCGGTCAACCCGATATCTGCCAACGCGATCATCGCCACCATGAACGCCAAGAAGAGCAACACCACGGTGGTGTAGGTGACCATCTGCTTGCGGTTGGGCCAGATGACCTTGCGCAGCTCGTTGACGACCTCGCTGAGGTACGTCCAGACGAACCTGAACGGCGCCAGGATGCCGCCGCCCGACGCGGCCTTGGCCTTCTTGGCCTTGCTCACCTTGGCGGTCTTCGCAGCATCGTCAGTGTCGTCGCCGGCCGCGGTGTCCGCCTCGGCGCCGGTCTTGCTCAGCGCGCGCTGCCGGGACCGCTTACCGGTCGGACGCGCCGGGGTGACGACCGCAGTCTGGCCGACCCGCTCGGCTTCGGCCCCGTTGTCCTCGGTGCCGTCGCCCGTGGCGTCGGCACTGTCGCGCTCGTCGCTCACCGCACGCTCCTTAGCTTCACCCGTGGCCCGTCGGGCCCGTTAGTCCGCATCTTCCAGTGTCCACTATTGCCAGTATTCAATTGAGCAGGGGCGACAGGACTTGAACCTGCAACCTGCGGTTTTGGAGACCGCTGCTCTGCCAGTTGAGCTACGCCCCTTCGAGTCCTCGCGGCACTCCTCACTTCCACACGCTAGTTGTTCTCGGTTCGTCGTGCCCGCAAGTGCCCCACATAACTCGCGCGCTCTCCGGCGGCCCTTGGCGAACCGCTGGACAAGCGCGCTTGTTCTGGGAGAACCCCGAGGTACGAGTGTACATCGGGGAAACTCTGATCCACTAATCTCCCCGGCGCGGGTGCGCTAATCGGCGACGCGGGTGACCTGGCCGGTCTGCACGTCGAACTTGACCTTGGCCGATTCGTCGCCCTGCTGGCCCATCATCGTGGTGAACGCCTCCAGAACCAGCTCCCCGTGCTGGTTGGTCAGCGTGTTGCGGGTGACCACGATGTCGGCGCCGAAGCGCTCGTCGACGGATTGCACGGTCATCACCGGATAGAGGTGGTCGCCGACCTTGATCGGCTGGTGGTACACGAACTGCTGGTCCACCTGCACGATCTGCATGGTCTCCATGCCGACGTCGACCTTGCGGAAGAAGTCCTGCTGCACGATCAGCGCGACCGTGGACACGAAGGTCAGCGGAGCCAGCAGCGTGTCGTAGCCAAGTTCGGCGGCCGCGGCCTCGTCGTAGAAGGCGGGGTCGTCGTTCTTGACCGCCTTGGCGTATTCGCGCACCTTCTCGCGGCCCACGACGAAGTAGTCGTCGTAGGTGTGGACCATTCCGCGGATGTCAGTCTTGAGCGCCATCGCTACCGATCCCCGCTAGGCCAGCTTCGCCGAGGCGATCGCCCGGCCGAAGATCTTCTTGCCGCCGGTGGTGGCGCTGATCGCGATGGTGACCGAATTGGTCTCGGGGTCGGTCGACTTGACCCGGCCACTGAACACGATCTCGGCGCCCTTGGCGTCGTTGGGGACCGGCACCATGGCGGTGAAACGGACGTTGTACTCGGTCACCGCACCGGGATCACCCACCCAGGAGGTCACGTAGCCGCCGCCGAGGCCCATGGTCAACATCCCGTGGGCAATCGCGGTGTCCAGGCCCACCAGCTTGGCCGTCTCGTCGTCCCAGTGAATGGGGTTGAGATCGCCGGACACACCGGCGTAATTCACCAAGTCCTGCCTGGTCAGTGGGATTGTCTTCTCCGGCAACGCATCGCCGACCTGAACCGAACTGAACTCACGCAGAGCCATCGTTGAAGCCACTCTCTCCGTTTTCCTCGCTACGCCCCGCAAGCGTGGTGTAGGTCTCCTGCACTAATTGGCCGGCCTCGTTGGTGATGAGAACCTTGGTGACAATGATGTCGGTTCCGTGCGCCTGCCGGACCGAATGCACATAAACGTCGCAGTAAAGCTTGTCGCCCACGACGATCGGGGCCAGGAATCGCAGCTCCTGATCGACCTGCACGATCTTGGCGTCCTGGAGACCGATATCGGCGTGATCGAAGAACGCCCGCTGGCCCGTGTAGCCGAACACCGAGATGAAGGTCAGCGGCGCCGTCAAACCCGGGTAGCCGAGTTCGGCCGCCGCGGCGTCGTCGTAGAACGCGGGGAAATCGTTCTTCACCGCGGTCGCGTATTCGCGAATCTTCTCCCGTTCCACCACGTAATGGTCGGGGTAGCGGTAATGCATCCCGACGATCTGTGCGGATAGTGCCACGGGCTAGAACCTACCTAGTAGATCTCGGCAGACCGGTCGCGGTCTGCGCCGATGGAACGCGTCAGCGGGACTCACGATGCGGCTGGTGCTTGCCGCAGTTGGGGCAGAACTTCTTCAGTTCCAGCCGGTCCGGATCGTTGCGGCGGTTCTTCTTGGTGATGTAGTTCCGGTTCTTGCACACATCACAGGCCAAGGTGATCTTCGGCCGGACGTCGGTACTGGAGGCCACTTCGGCTGCTCTCCTCTGTCAGATTCATGCTTGTCTTGTAGCGGTGGGGGGACTCGATCCCCCGACCTCACGATTATGAGTCGTGCGCTCTAACCAGCTGAGCTACACCGCCCCGATCGACGCGGTCGGCGCACCGTCCGGCGTCCACCGAGCCCCCTAACGGAATCGAACCGTTGACCTTTTCCTTACCATGGAAACGCTCTGCCGACTGAGCTAAGGGGGCCTAACTGCTTGGCACCGCGCGGTCCGTTCGGAAAACGGAGGCGGGCCTTAAAGAGGGTACAGTCTGCGGCATTTCAACACCAAACCGCAGGTAGATCGGGGTGTCTGAGCCGGATTTGGCCGAAATCGCACCCCGGACGGCCCGTCCGGGGTGCGATTTCGCCGGGTTCTGCTCGGCAGACCCCTCTGCTTAGCCCGCAGGCTCAGCCGAGCAGCCAGTCATTGGGGTTGAACAACTCGCAGTGCACCCGGTCCGCCGGCACCCCGAGCGCGGTCAGCTGCGACCGCACGGCCTGAACGAACCCGTTGCTGCCGCAGAGGTACACCTCGGCGTCGGCCGACGGCGCGACGGCCAGACCGTCCAGATTCATCAACCCCGCGTGCACCCCGGGCCGTCCCCCGGTCAGCCCGTCCTCGTACCAGACGTCGAGGCTCGCGTTGGACAGCAGATCGACCAGTTCGGCCTGACGCTCGCGCAGCGGGTGCTGCTGATCGCCGCGGTCGGCATGCAACACCTGCACGGCGGTGTCGGGTTGCCGGGCCGCGAAGTACTCGAGCATGCCGACCATCGGGGTGATCCCGATGCCGGCCGAGATCAACACCACCGGGGTGTCCGTCGATCCGGGGGCCGGCAGGTCGCCGAACGGCACGGTGACGTCCACCAGATCGCCGACGCAGATGTTGTCGCGGATCCAGCTGGACACCTCGCCGGCCGGGGCGCCGTCGACGCCGTCGACGGGCTTGACCGCGAAGGTCAGCTCGCCGTTCCCGGGCACGTTGATCAGGCTGTACTGGCGCAGCTGCCGGGCGCCGTCGGACATCGTCACGCCCACCGACACGTACTGCCCGGGAACGAATTCACCGATCGGGCCGGCGACCGGCTGCACGGTGATCAGCACCGCGCCCGACGGGTCGGCCACCCGGGCGACGACCTTGGCACGCCGGTAGACGTCGCCGGGGGCGACGCCGGCGTCGTCGTACAGCTCGCGCTCCATGGCGATCAGCGTCTCGGCCATCATCCAATAGACGCGGTCCCAGGCCGCGGCGACCTCGGCGGTCACCGTGTCGGCGCCGAGCACCGCCACGATCGCCCCGAACAGGTGCTCGTGGACGATCGGGTACTGGTCGGCGGTCACGCCCAGCGACGCGTGCTTGTGCCCGATCCGGGACAGCAACTCGGCCGGGTGCGGCAGCTCGGGATCGACCAGATGGGTGGCGAAGGTCGCGATCGAGGCCGCGAGGGCGCGCTGCTGGGCGCCGCTGACCTGATTGCCGCGGTTGAACAGATTGCGCAGCAACTCGGGGTGGGCCTCGAACATCATCGAGTAGAACTTCCCGGTGATCGCGTCGATGTTCGCTCCGATCAGCGGCAGCGTCGCCTTGACGATCTCCGCGTGGTGCGGTTCGAGTTCGTCGCGAACAACCGATGATTCGGGGGTTGTGACGGTCATCGTGGGATCCCTTCTCCAGTGAGTTGCAGAACAACCGGGAGGCTTTTGCTCCCGGCCAGATCGGTGACGGTGTAGCGGTCGAGTTCGCGGTAGAACGCCTCTTTGGCCTCGGCCAGTGCGCGGCGCAGGCGGCACGCGGCGATCAGCGGGCACGGGTTGTCCCCGCCGCATTCGATGACCTCGCGGTCGCCCTCGAGTTGGCGCACCAGCCAGCCGACCGAGGCGGTCCGGCCGGCCTCGGTGAGCCGCAGCCCGCCGACCCGGCCGCGCCGGGCGTGCAGCATGCCCAGCTCGGACAGCCGGGAGACCGCCTTGGCGACGTGGTGCTCGGAGGCCGCGGCACCGCTGGCGATGGTCCGGGTGGTGACGCGGCGTTCCTCGGACTCCCCGGCGGCCAGCAGCATCATGGCCCGGAGTCCCAGGTCGGTGAACCGTGTCAGCTGCATGGGATCGACAGTATTAATTCCGCATCTTTGATGCGACTTTTACCGGTGTGTGGTTAAACACCGTTTGAAGTGCGGTTTTTTGACCTGCAATGATGGGCACATGGCAACTTCGGAAACCCAGGACCGGCTCTACTTCCGACAACTGCTGTCCGGGCGGGACTACGCCGCCGGCGACATGATCGCCAACCAGATGCGCAATTTCGCCTACCTGATCGGCGACCGCCAGACCGGCGACTGCGTGGTGGTGGACCCGGCCTACGCGGCCGGCGACCTGGTCGACATCCTCGAGGGCGACGGCATGCACCTGTCGGGCGTGCTGGTCACCCATCACCACCCCGACCACGTGGGCGGCACCATGATGGGGTTCACGCTGGCCGGCCTGGCCGAGCTGATGGACCGGCAGAGCGTGCCCATCCACGTCAACACCCATGAAGCGCAGTGGGTCTCGCGCACCACCGAAATCCCGATGTCGGAGCTCACCGCGCACGAGCACGGCGACAAGGTGGCCGTCGGCGCCGTGGAGATCGAATTGCTGCACACCCCCGGCCACACCCCCGGCAGCCAGTGCTTCCTGGTGGACGGACGGCTGGTGGCCGGCGACACCCTGTTCCTCGAGGGCTGCGGGCGCACCGACTTCCCCGGCGGCGACGTCAACGAGATGTTCCGCAGCCTGCAGCAGCTCGCCGCGCTGTCCGGCGATCCCACCGTCTTCCCCGGCCACTGGTACTCAGCCGAGCCCAGCGCACCGCTCGAGGAGGTCAAGCGGACCAACTACGTCTACCGCGCGTCCAACCTGGACCAGTGGCGGATGTTGATGGGCGGCTGACCCATCGGAACTCTTGACGTTTCGTAACATCGTTACGTAACGTCGCGGGCACTGTCCGCCCCGTCCCTTCAGGAGCATCATGAGCGACCCGGTCACCTACTGCCATGACGATTCGATCGCCGTGATCACCCTCGACGACGGCAAGGCCAACGCGCTGGGCCCGCGGATGCAGGAGGCCATCGGCGCGGCGCTGGACCGAGCCGAGAGCGACGGGGTCGGCGCGATCGTGCTCGCCGGAAACCAGAAGGTGCTCAGCGGGGGCTTCGACCTCAAGGTGTTCCAGTCGGGCGACGCGCAGGCGGCACTGGCCATGCTCCAGGGCGGATTCGAGCTGACGCACCGGCTGTTGTCGTTCCCCAAGCCGGTGGTGATCGCCTGCACCGGCCACGCCATCGCCATGGGCGCGTTCCTGTTGTGCAGCGGCGATCACCGAATTGCTGCCCCCGGCTACAACATTCAGGCCAACGAGGTCGCCATCGGCATGGTGATGCCGTACGCCGCCCTCGAGATCATGAAGTTGCGGCTGACCCCGTCGGCCCGCCAGCAGGCGACGGGCCTGGCCAAGGCGTACTTCGGCGAGGCCGCGCAGGCCGCCGGCTGGATCGACGAGATCGCGCTGCCCGAGGCGGTGCTCGAACGGGCCGAGGAGTCTGCGCGCGAGTTCGCCAACCTGCATCAGCGCGCCCATCACGAGTCGAAGCTGCGGGCCCGCGCCGACGCCCTGGCGGGCATCCGGGCCGGCATCGACAACATGGCGGCCGAACTCGGCCTGACCTGAGGCCGACGTGGCCAGACCCAAGCAGCGCACACCTGAGCTGCGGGCCAGGGTGCTGTCCACCGCCGTCGAGGTGCTGAGCCGCGACGGCCTGTCCGGGTTCACCACTCGCCGGGTCGCCGAGGGGGCGGGCACCTCGCTGCCGGCGGTCTACGAATTGTTCACGGACAAAGCCGGATTGGTGCGCGCGGTCTACCTCGAGGGGTTCCGTCGGCTCGGTCGGGAGTTGGCCGCGGTGCCGGAATCCGCTGCGCCGCTGGCCGATCTGGAACGGCTGATCGCGGCGTTCCGGCAGTTCTGCCTGGACTATCCCGCGCTGGCCCGGGTGATGTTCTCCCGCCCGTTCGAGGACTTCGATCCGCGCCCCGGCGATCTGCGCCCGGACGCCCCGACGGTCCGGGAGATCCTGCTGGCGCGGGTGCGGCGCTGCGTCGCGGAGGGCGCGCTGGCCGGCGACCCCGTCGACATCGCCCACGTGTTGCTCGCCCTGGCGCAGGGTTTGGCCGTCCAGGAGGGCGGCCGCTGGCTCGGCAGCTCGGCGTCCTCGGTCGACCGGCGGTGGACCGCCGGCGTGCGGGCCCTGCTGCGCGGCTTCGCGGGTTAGATACCCAGCCGGCGGGCCAGGTCCGGGCCGCCGACCGCCGCGATGAAGTCGGGATCCCCGCACACCACCAACTGGTCACGGGCCCGGGACAGCCCCACGTAGAGGCGCTCGCGCGAGCGCTCGAACTTGGCCTGCTCGTTGACCACCAACACCACCGCCCGCCGCTCGAGCCCCTTGAAGCCCAGCACGTGACCGTAGAACACCTGATCGGTGTCCCAGAAGCTGTCCCAGTAGGCGTCGTGCCCCTCGGCCTGCCGGGCGACCTGCTCGGGGTGCCGGCTGCCGGTGGTCAGCAGCGCGACATCCTCTGGACGCCAACCGGATTCCAACAGCAGGTCCACCTGATCGTCCCCGGCCGCCACGGCCTCGGCGGTGCTGCACGCCACGAACGTGACCGCCGGGCCCTCCCCGCCCAGGAAGCGCATCGGGTGGTCGACCAGCGGCTGGAACGCCGTGGCGATCTGGCGGGTGTTGCGCAGATTGTGATCGAGGATCAACGGCACCAACGGCACCGGCGGGGCGCCGTGGCGGTCGAAGACCCGCTGCCCCTCGTCGGTGAACACGTAGATGCCGCCGGACTCGTCGTCGCGCAACGCGGCCAGGATCGGGTCCCACCACGCGTCGGCGAAGTCCTGGGCCTCATCGATGACCACCGCGTCGAACCGGTGCCCGGGTTCCAGCGCCGCGGCCAACTCGGCCATCTGGTGCGGCAGGTCGTGCTCCCAGAACCGGACCGTCTCCTCGGTGCGGACGGATTCGTCGGGACCGACCGGCGCACCCCAGGTCACCCCGAGTTGATGGAACTCGCCGACGTAGGCGGGCTGCTGGCGGCGCGGCCACTTGGCGGTGATCCGCTGCAGATAGCTCGCCAGTCCGTGGGAGTAGCACACCAACGCCACCCGCTGGCCGCGCTGGGCCAGGCGGCGCGCCTGCTCGACGGCCAGGAAAGTCTTGCCGCTGCCCGCTCCCCCGCGCACCTCCACCCGGTGCAGTTGCCGGATGGCGTCCAGGATCACCGACTGATGCTCGGTGAGCAGGTCGGCGGCGTCCTCGTTCGCCAGGGCCCGGGCGACGACGTCGCGCTGCGGCAGGCCGCGCCCGCCGAATACGACCTGGAGTTCCTCGATCCCCTCGGCGGTCAACAGCGGCCGCTGCAACTCCTGATCGACGAGCACCTGCCGCAGCCGGTCGACGATGTCGGACAGGTCGTCGCGGTCGATCACCTTCCAGCGCGGGCACTCCGACAGCGCGAAGTCCGCCGGGATCGACGAATTGGGGAAGACCACCACGTGATCCCACCGCAACCGGCGCTGGGTCCAGCGCGGGTCCGCCTCGACGAAGGACCGCAGCGCGTAACAGGCCTCGCGCGCCTGGCGCACCGGTTCGATCTCGTGGTGGTGCCCGTCGCGGCGGCGCTGCAGCCAACGCCGCCCGTCGTGGGTGACCTCCCCGCCCTTGACCTCCAGGCCGACGATGCCGGCACCCTCGAGGGCGACGACGAAGTCGACCTCGTGATCCTTGAGGTGGTCGGTGACCCGCTTGCCCGGTATGACCAGATCCGCCGGACCCAACTGGGTGCGCAACGCGTCCCAGACGCGCCGCTCGGCACCGTTGATCAGCCTCGGCACCTCGCCCGGAATCGTGGCCACCCCGCGTCCCCCTTCACCGTCGGCGTCTCGATCGGATGCTAACCGGCCGGCCCGACAGTTGCGCCCTGCCTCCCGAGCACGGACGATCGAGGAGATGCCGGGACCCCGAACACAGACCAGAATCGAAGACAACCAGTTCGCCGGCCTGGCGTATGCGCGCAGCCGCTCCGAGATCCTCGCCGCGCTGGGCACCTCCGCCGGTGGCCTCACCGGCGCCGAGGCCGCGCGACGCCTGGCCGTCGACGGGCCCAACCGGCTGCCCGCACCCAAGCAGCGCTCGGCGATCGCGCGGTTCTTCGCGCAGTTCAACAACGTGCTGATCTACATCCTGGTGGCCGCCGGCGTGCTCAAGGCGATCCTGGGCGAGTGGGTGGACTTCGCCGTCATCCTGGCCGCGGCGGTGATCAACGCGGTCATCGGCTACCTGCAGGAGGGCAAGGCCGAACGCGCGCTGAACAGCATCCGACAGATGCTGTCGGTGACCGCGCAGGTCCGCCGCGACGGCGACTGGGTCAACATCGACGCCGAGCAGGTGGTGCCCGGTGACATCGTGCGGATCGGTTCCGGGGACCGGATCCCGGCCGACCTGCGCCTGTTGGGGGTCACCAACCTGCGCGTCGAGGAGTCGGCGCTCACCGGCGAATCGGTCCCGGCGGCCAAGAGCACCACCCACGTCGACGACGACGCCGGCCTGGGCGACCGCACCTCGATGGTGTACTCGGGCACCATCGTGGTGGCCGGCACCGGGGTCGGCGCCGTCACGGCCACCGGATCGGCGACCGAGATCGGCCGGATCCAATCGATGATCACCGAGGTCGAGCCGCTGGCCACGCCGCTGACGCGCCGCCTCGAGCAGTTCGGCAAGCAACTCTCGGCGGTGATCCTCGGGATGGCGGCCGTCATGCTGCTGATCGGCCGGGTGGTGCACGAGTTCTCGATCGGCCAGATGATCTCGGCGGCCATCAGTTTCGCGGTCGCGGCGGTGCCGGAGGGTCTGCCCGCCGTCGTGACGGTGACCCTGGCCCTGGGCGTGCAGCAGATGGCCCGCCGACGGGCCATCACGCGCAAGCTGCCGGCGGTGGAGGCCCTGGGGTCGGTCAACGTCATCTGCTCGGACAAGACCGGGACCCTGACCCAGAACGAGATGACGGTGCGCACCGTGGTGAGCGCCCGGAACCGCTACGCGGTCACCGGGACCGGCTACCGGCCCGACGGTGACATCGAGCTGACCGGCGCGCCGGTCGCCCTGGACGAGCATCCCGACCTGACCGCGCTGCTGACCACGATGGCGGTGTGCAACAACGCGCGCCTGCGCCGCGACGGCGAACACTGGCAGCTGGTCGGCGAGCCCACCGAGGGCGCCCTGCAGGCACTGGGCGCCAAGGCCGGCATCGACCTCGACGCGTACCCGCGGTTGGCGGAGTTGCCGTTCGACTCGGCCAACAAGTTCATGGCCACCCTCAATTCGACCGCCGACGACCGGCATGCGCTGCACATCAAGGGTGCGCCCGACCGCCTGCTGGACCGCTGCACCAGCCAGTGGCGCGCGGGCGCGCCCGAGCCGCTGGACCGGGAGTTCTGGGAGGCCCGCATCGACGAACTCGGCGACCGGGGGCTGCGGGTGCTGGCGGCCGCGCGCAAACCGGTGCCGCCGGAAAGTCTCGGCAGCGACGAGATCTCGCTGGAGGACCTCGACGACGGGCTGGAGTTCCTGGGACTGGTGGGCATCGTCGACCCACCGCGGCCGGAGGCCATCGCCGCGATCCGCAGCTGCCACGACGCCGGAATCCGGGTCAAGATGATCACCGGCGATCACGCCGGGACCGCGCGCGCCATCGCGCTCGAGATGGGCATCACCGACGACCCCGATCCGCCGGTGCTGACCGGTGCGGACCTGCAGGCCATGAGCCAGCCGAGGTTGCGCGAGGTGGCCGACGAGGTCGACATCTACGCGCGGACCAGCCCCGAGCACAAGTTGCGGATCGTCAGCGCGTTGCAGGCCGACGGCAAGGTCGTGGCCATGACCGGCGACGGGGTCAACGACGCGCCGGCGCTGACCCGCGCCGACATCGGCGTCGCGATGGGCATCAAGGGCACCGAGGCCACCAAGGAGGCGGCCGACATCGTGTTGGCCGACGACAACTTCGCCACCATCGAACGGGCGGTCGAAGAGGGCCGCCGGATCTACGACAACATCCGCAAGTCGGTGCTGTTCCTGTTACCCGCCAACGGATCTCAGTCCTTGGTGATCCTGGTCGCGGTGCTCTTCGGCTTCGCGCTGCCGCTGGAGCCCGTGCAGATCCTGTGGGTGAACATGGTGACCTCGGTGACGCTGTCGTTGGCGTTGGTGTTCGAGAAGGCCGAGTCGGGGTTGATGCAGCGGCCGCCGCGCGCGGCCGATCGTTCCATCGTCGCGCCGATCGACCTGACGATGATCGCGCTGGTGTCGGTGTTGATCGCCGGCGCCACCCTGGCGGTGTACTTCTTCGTCAGCGCCGGCGGCCATCCGCTGCCGGTCGCCCAGACCGCGGCGGTGAACATGCTCGCCTTCGGTCAGCTGGCCTACCTGCTCAACTGCCGGTTCGTGACGTCGTCGAGCCTGCGTCCGGCGGTGCTGCAGGGCAATCCCTGGATCTGGCGGATGGCCGGCGCGTTGGTGGTGCTGCAGCTGACCTTCACCTACGCCCCGTTCATGCACGGCACCTTCGGTTCGGCGCCCATCGCGGCGCGCGGCTGGTTGCTGGCCGTAGCATTGGCCGTGGTGGTCTTCCTGACGATCGAGGCGGCCAAGGCCGTCGGGCGTCGGATGGGTTACTAGGTCGCCGGGAGGAACCGTGAGCAATCTGGAAGTCGAACCCGCGGAAATCGATTGCGCGGCGGGGCCTTCCGAGCGCATCGAGATCCTCACGCCCCGCGATGTGCCGCTCGGCGGCCCACGGGCGATGCGCGTCAACCGCACACTGCCGCAGCGGCAACGCTCGATGGTGGGTGCCTGGTGCTTCGCGGACCACTACGGCCCCGAGGATGTCCGGACCCGGCCCGGCATGGACGTCGCACCACATCCGCACACCGGATTAGCCACGGTCAGTTGGCTTTTCAGCGGAGAGATCGAGCACCGCGACTCCGACGGCGTGCACGCGATGGTGCGCCCGGGGGAGCTCAACCTGATGACGGCCGGCGCCGGCATCTGCCACTCCGAGGTGTCCACACCGGCGACAAGCGTCCTGCACGGCGTCCAGTTGTGGTTCGCGCAACCGGAGGTGGCGCGCCACGGCGACCGCGGTTTCGACCACTTCGCACCGGAGCCCACCGCGGCGGGTGACGCGGGGCTGATGGTGTTCCTGGGGTCGCTGGCCGGTGCGGGGTCGCCGGTCCGGACCCCGACGCCGCTGCTGGGCGCGCAGATCGACCTGCCCGCCGGCGGGTCGGTGCGGCTGGACATCGACCCGGGGTTCGAGCACGCCGTCCTGATCGACACCGGCACGCTCGATGTCGCCGATTCTGCCGTGGCGCCACACGAGTTGGCCTATCAGGGCGTCGGCGAAACCACGCTGACGTTGACCAACACCGGCCCCGACAGCGCGCGGGCCATCCTGCTCGGCGGCCCACCGTTCACCGAGGAACTGCTGATGTGGTGGAACTTCGTCGGACGCACCCACGAGGAGATCGTCGAATACCGCGCGCAGTGGCAGGCCCAGTCCGCGCGGTTCGGCGCGGTGCACGGGTATCAGGGTGAGCTGGACCGGATTCCGGCTCCCCCGCTGCCGACCACCAGGCTCAAACCACGACAACAACCGAAGCGAAAGGGCCTTTCATGACTCTCACCGACAAGACCGGCGCACCCGTCGAGGTCGCGAAGAAATCCGATCGGTTCACCGTCGGCGTCGACGGCGCCGAGGCGGGCTACGCCGAATACGTCGAACGAGACGGGCGGCGAGTGTTCTTCCATACCGTCGTCAGCGACGAATACCAGGGCCGGGGCCTGGCGACGCTGCTGATCGGTGCGGCGCTGGCGGCCACCCGCGACGAAGACACCCGCATCGTCGCGGTCTGCAGCATGGTCGCGAGCTACGTCGACAAGCACCCAGAGTTCGCCGACATCACCGACGAGGCGACGCCGGAGATCCGGGAATCACTGCCGGACTGAGCGCCTCAGGCGCCCACTCGGCTGAAGAAGGCCGCACCGACCAGTCCGATGGCGATCGCGACGGCGACCTGCCCACTCATCACGGCCACCGCGACGCCGGTGACGACGGCGACGCCGATGACGAACAACAACACCGCAAGCAGAGCGCGGTGGCCGCTGATGGACCCACCCGCGGCGGGCGGCAGCGCCTTCTTGGACTGTCCCACCGGGCCGTCATCAAATCCGACCATTGCATTCCCCTTCACTTATGGCGTGGACCACAGTGTAGAGCCTCGTGTGGGATAAAGCACAGTGACACCGCCAAACCGATATGTAAGGTCGGCTAAGCTATTTCCGCAGGTGACAGCGCCGCAGGTGGCCAGCTGTGAGAATGCGGTTACCCGTGCGTCGCGCCGGGTCTAGCCGGCGCGCAGGTGCGGCATCCGGTCCGCGTGCTCGGCCTGCCAGCGCCGCTCGACGCGGTTGACCCGACGGTGCTCCAGGGTGATCAACAACGTGCCCGCGGTGACGATGGCTCCGGCGATCAGCGCGAGGGTCAACGACAGACCGCTGTTGCCATACGCCGACGCCGCCACGGTGCAAGCGATGAGCACGGTGCCGATCCCCAGCAGGAGCAGCCCGGGCCACCACAGCGTGTCGATGAACGATTCACCGGCGTGCGGCTGGGTGGTCCGGGAGTGATCGATGGGGTCCCAATGTGCGCCCTTCATCGCGCCTCCCTTCATTGCAGAGATGACCCCAGGATACGCCGGCTGTGACCTATATCACATATCGAGCGACTGTGCACTTTCCTACGCAGATCCGCGTCTCGCTACGCGGTTGCACATCGGCGGTTGCACATCGGCGGTTGCCGAACCATCATCAGCTGCCATGTCCCCCATCATCCGGTGGATTGCCGGCGCGATCTGTGCGCTGACGCTGACCTCCTGCGCCGGAGCACCCGTCGGGCCGGCACCGGCCGATGAATTCGCATTTGGCCATCAACCGCTCTGGCCGTTCGCCAGCGAGCAGGAGGCGCACCGATCGTCGGCCGACTGGCACGCCGACCCCGGCGCCACCGCGCTGGCGTTCACGCGGGATTTCCTGGGATTCAACGAGATCGACCAGGCCATCGAGGTCACCGAGGACGACGACGAGGCCTGGGTCGACGTCGGCTATCGCCTGCCCGACGACCGGGTCGCCACGGCCGCGACGGTCCACCTGGCCCGGTTCGGATCTGCCGCCGATGCACCATGGGAGGTGGTGGGCACCCGCGACGCGGTGCTCACCCTCGAGACACCGCCGTACGGCAGCTTGGTACGCGACGCCGTCCAGGCCGGCGGCCGGATCACCGGCATCGACGAGAGCCTGCACCTGCAGATCCGCCAGTCCGGCCAGGACCGCGCGCTCGGCGACTACTGCTGCTTACCGGCCGGCGGTCAGGACCAGCCGTGGTCGGCGCAGGTGACCATGACCCACGCACCCCGACCGGGCACCATCACGGTGGTCGTCTCGACGGGCGGCCATGTCGCCGAAGTGGAACGTTTCGCGGTCACCGGCCTCCGCGTGCAGTGACGGCGGCGACCCCCGCCTAGCGTCCGAACACCATAATCACGATTGTTCGCCGTGCCCCGTTGCACAAGGTATGCGCCGTTCCTCACGGTGAGACGTCACACCGACTGGCCGTCACTGATAGAATCAGAATTAACAGATCGGGTCGGGGCCGGCCACGTCGCGCACGCACGTTCCCGGTTCGCACGACGGCAGTGATCGAGCAAGTCGTCGAAACAGTCATCGAACAGAGGGAGCAGCCGTGAGCGAGCAGTCCTGCGCCATCGTGGTGGGCGGAGCATCGGGCATCGGGGCGGCGATCGCCCAGACCATGGCCCGCGAGGGCAAGACCGTGATCGTGGCCGACCGCAACACCGAGGGTGCACAGACCGTCGTGGAGCAACTGCCCGGCGACGGGCACGCGGCGCTGAGGGTGGATGTCGCCGACGAGGCCAGCGTTGCCGAGATGTTCGAGCAGGCCATTCAGCACGCCGCGAGCATCGACACCGTGGTCCACTGCCCCGGCATCACCACGCTCGGCCTGGTGACCGATCTGCCCGTCGCCAAGTTCCGCCGCGTGGTGGACGTCTGCCTGAGCGGCGCCTTCCTCGTCATCCAGCAGGCGGGGCGTCACCTCGTCGACGGCGGCGCCATCGTCACGCTGACCTCACTGAACGCCCGCCAGCCCGCCGTCGGGATGAGCGCCTACTGCTCCGCCAAGGCGGGCCTGTCGATGCTGACGCAGGTCGCGGCGCTCGAGCTGGCCCCACGGATCCGGGTCAACGCCGTGGCCCCGGGCCTGGTGCACACCCCACTGACGTCGGGCGCCATGGGCGTCGACGGCGTGGAGTCCGAGTATGTGGAGAACATCCCGCTGGGTCGGCCGGGCACGCCGGAGGACATCGCCGAGGCGGTGCTGTATCTGGCTCGGGCGCAATGGATCACCGGCGAGGTCCTCGATCTCAACGGCGGCGCCCACATGATGCGCTACCCGAATGTGTACGCGCACTTCGAGCGGGCCACCCAGCCGGACGCCGACCCGCAACCGGCCCGCTGACGAACCCGCCGCTGCCGCGCGCCCAGTTATTTCCTATACCGGCATCTGAGACAACGGACCGGTTGCAGTAAAGCCGCATAAGCCCATATAGTTAGTTTCAATTCTAGTCAAGATCGGACGAGGTAGAAATGCAGAACACCGTTTGCGTCGCGGGAGTCGGGATGACGCCCTTCGCCAAACCCGGCAAGAGCCAGGACTACCAGGCGATGGGAGCCCAGGCCGCCAAGGCCGCGCTGGCCGATGCGGGCGTGGACTACGCCAAGATCAACCAGGCCTACGTCGGCTACGTCTACGGCGACTCGACCTCGGGTCAGGCCGCGCTCTACCACCTCGGCCTCTCCGGCATCCCGATGGTGAACGTCAACAACAACTGCTCCACCGGCTCGTCGGCGCTGTGGCTGGCCCGGCAGGCCGTGGCCTCCGGCGTCGCCGACTGCGTGCTGGCCCTGGGCTTCGAGCAGATGCGCCCCGGCGCACTCGCCGCGGTGTGGGACGACCGTCCGAGTTCCACCGGCAAGTTCGAGGAGGTCGCACTCGGTCAGCCCGGCGCCGACCCGCAGGCACCGATGGCCGCGCAGCTGTTCGGTGGCGCCGGCGTCGCGCACATGGAGCGTTTCGGCACCAAGCCCGAGACCTTCGGCCGCATCTCGGTCAAGGCGCGTAAGCACGCGGCCAACAACCCCTTCGCTGTGTTCCGCACCCCGGTCGAGCTCGAGGAAGTGATGTCCTCGCCGCAGATCTGGGGACCGCTGACCCGCCTGCAGTGCTGCCCGCCCACCTGCGGCGCGGCCGCGGCCGTCGTCTGCAGCGAGGAGTTCGCCGCAGCCCATGGCATCGACGGCGCCGTCCGGATCCGGGCGCAGTCCCTGGTCACCGACCTGCCCGGGGCGTTCAACGGCGAGGACATGCGCCGCGTCGTCGGGTACGACATGACCGCCAAGGCCGCCAGCGAGGTCTACGAGGCCGGCGGCGTTGGGCCCGAAGACATTCCGGTGGTCGAACTGCACGACTGCTTCACCACCAACGAGCTGATCACCTACGAGGGACTGGGGCTCACCCCGGAGGGCACGGCCGAGAAGTTCATCCTCGACGGCGACAACACCTACGGCGGACGCGTGGTCACCAACCCGTCCGGCGGGCTGCTGTCGAAGGGCCATCCGCTCGGCGCCACCGGCTTGGCGCAGTGCGCCGAACTGGTGTGGCAGCTGCGCGGCCAGGCCGGCGATCGCCAGGTCGAGGGCGCCACCCTCGCGTTGCAGCACAACCTCGGCCTCGGCGGCGCCTGCGTGGTCACCCTCTACGAGAAGGCGGGAGCCCGATGAGCGCCGAATCCCTGAAGGGCTACCAGTGGCCCGAGAGCACCGTCGACATCGAACGCGGTCGAGTTGCCATGTTCGCCAAGGCGATCGGTGAGACCGATCCGGTCTACTCCGACGTCGAGGCGGCCCGCGCGGCCGGGCACCCCGATCTGCTGGCGCCGCCCACCTTCGTGTTCGGCATCGACCTCGAGCACTCCGACACCCTGGGCGTGCTCGAGGCCAACGGGGTCGACGTGTCGGCCGTGCTGCACGGCGAGCAGCGGTTCACCTATCACCGGCCGGTGCACGCCGGCGACACGCTGTCATTGCGCGCGGAGTTCACCGACTACTACTCGAAACGCAACGGCGCCTTGGAATTTCTGGTTCGCCGTTCACAGCTGACCTCGGGCGACGATTTGGTCGCCGAGATGGAAAGCGTGTCCGTCATTCGAAATGGAGCGCCCTCGTGAGCACCGACATCGCCGAAATCCAGGTTGGCACCGAACTCCCGCCGTTGGAGCTGGCGCCGATCTCGCGCACCACGTTGGCCCTGTTCGCCGGCGCCTCGGGCGACCACAACCCCATCCACGTCGACATCGACGCGGCCAAGGCCGCGGGCTTCGAGGACGTCTTCGCCCACGGCATGCTCTCCATGGCCTACCTGGGACGGCTGGTCACCTCGTGGGTGCCACAATCCCAGTTGCGCTCGCTGAGCACCCGATTCACCGCGATCACCCCGGTGCTGGCCCAGCCGACCTGCACCGGAACGGTAACCGCGGTCGACGAGGTCGACGGCGAGAAGCGCGCGACCGTGGACGTGAAGATCACGCTGGCCGACGGCACGGTCACGCTGGCCGGCGAGGCCGTCGTCGCGCTCCCCTGAGCGCCGCGCCGCACAGATCGTCGTTCACCTCAGCGCGGCGCGGGACGTGCCCGCCTATAATCATGCTTCACTGACGGGCACGGAACACCCGCCGACCGGCACATGAGGGAGGAACGCCAAGTGGCGCAGCCCGTCCGCCAGCACGCGCGGAGTTCGGTACGCAAGCTGCAGTTGTCCCAGGCCGCGGCCCGGTTGTTCTCCGAGCGCGGTTACCACAACGTCAGCATGGACGACGTCGCCTCGGCGGTCGGGCTCACCGGCCCCGCCCTGTATCGGCATTTCCGCAAGAAGCACGACATCCTGGCCCAGGCGGTCTCCGAACAACTCGGCGCCGTCGAGGAAGTCGGAGCGCGGGCGGCCGACGCCGACCTCGACCCGGCGCAGCGTTCCGCCCAGTTCCTGTCCGAACTCGCGGATCTGGTGCTCGAGCGCGAAGAAGTCCTGCTGTGGAAGCGGGAACGACGGCAACTCCCCGACAGCGAGCAGGAGCAGTTCCGGCTGAAGCTCAACCAGGTTCTGCGACTGACGATGCAGGCTCTCGGGCTCGACGACCACGACCAGCCGGCCAGCGACGCCGAGCTGCGGGCGTGGAGCGTGCTGGCCGTCTACTCGAGCGTCTCGGCAATCCGTCGACGCCTCGACGACGCCACGGTCAAGTCGATCCTGCAGTCCATGGCCACCAACATCCTGGACTGCGAATTGAACGGCGCCACCGCCGATTCGGCGCCGCCGATCTACCTGCGACGCCCGCCGGGCCGGCGCGAGCGCATCCTGGCCGCGGCCACCCGACTGTTCCACGCCCAGAGCTACCACGCGGTCGGCATCGAGGAGATCGCCGCGGCGTCGGACACCGCGATCGCCACGTTCTATCAGTACTTCAACGGCAAGGCCGAGTTGTTGCAGGCGGTGCTGCACCGCGGCGCCGAGGGTCTGCACTACGTCACCAACCACCGGTTGCCGGCGGCCCGCACACCGCAGGAGGCCGTCGATGTCATCGCGTGCACGCTCATCGAGTTGGCGCTGGGGCCGCACCAACCGATCCTGGCCGTCCTGGCCGCCGACCTGATCTATCTGCCCGAGCCCGCGCAAGAGGCGATCCGGACCAGCGAGCGCGAATACATCGACGAGTGGGTCGCCGCGATCGTCGGGATCCGACCGGAACTGTCGGTGCACCACGCGAGGCTGTTGGCGCAGGCCTCGATCGGTCTGGTCACCGACATCACCCAGACCCAGGGCATGCGTGCCCGCCCCGGCATCGCCATGGAACTGCACCGGCTGGTAACAGCCGTTCTGACCAGCTGATCAACCCAAGGCGCGATGCGTGCCGAACGTGCGGCCGTGATAGGTCAACCCACCTCGCTGAGATCATTCACCGATGCCCGCACGAATGCGCCGATCTCGGCGACGGCGCGTTGCGCGCGCGGCATGTACGCGACGAACATCGGCCAGGCGTGGCATACGCCCGAGTAGATCGACAACGTCGAGGCCGATCCCCCGCGTTGCATCGCGGCGTGCAACGCCTTGGCGTCATCGAGCAGCGCCTCGCGGTCGCTGACCTGGATGAGCATCGCCGGCAGCCGATCGAGCGCGCCGAACACCGGCGAGGCCAACGGATCCCGCGGATCGTGATCCCGCAGGTAGGCCGCGGCCAACCCCTTCACCGAGCGCCGGGAGATCGCCAGGTCGGTCTCGGCATGGGTATCAAAACTCTCCCCGGAGGTGGTGAAGTCGGCCAGCGGCGACACCAGGACCGCGGCCGCGGGCACCGCGGTGCCCCCGTCGCGGGCGCGGATCAGGGATGCCACGGTCAGCCCGCCGCCGGCGGAATCACCCGCCAGTACCCAGCGGGGCCCGAACTGTGCTGCGGCCCAATCCATCACGGCGTGGGCATCTTCGACGGCGGCCGGGAAGGGATTCTCCGGGGCCAGTCGGTAGTCCGGCACGATCACCGGATGCCCGCAGGCCGCCGACACCGCGGCGGCGACGCCGCGATATCCCGTCGGGGACCCGATGAGGTAGCCGCCGCCGTGCAGCCACACCACCGCGGCGCTGTCGTCGACCGTGCCGGCGCTGACGCGCAGCGCCGGCACTCCACCGGCCGACACCTCGGCCACCGCCGCGTCCTCGGGCAGCGGGAGCGAGGTCATCATTGCGTCGAGCTTCTCCCGCATCACGGGCAGCGATTGGCGCCCGTCGCCGAATACCTCCCGCAGCTGTTCCTCGGCCCGTTCGAGCGCCTCGGCGTCCGCCTGCGTCCAGTCCTCGTCGGTGGACAAACCCATCTCGACCACCCATCTGCCGCGGCCGGGGCCCGCCCGGCTTCGTTCGCCCTAGCCATGTTCTACAAGAATCGATACTAACTCCAAGGCCATAATAGACTGTCACAGCGCCATTGACTGCCCTATCCGATGAAGTTAGCCTTCACAAAAAACCATTCGCGACACAGTGTCGCCGCGCACAGATGAGGACCCCCATGCCCCGACTCTCCGACAAGACCGCGATCGTCACCGGGGCCACCACCGTAACCCCCGGCGGCCTGAACATCGGCGGCGCCGCGGCCACTGAACTGGTCGCCGAGGGTGCGCGGGTGGTGCTGGCCGACCTCAACATCGAGGGCGCCAGCGCACTGGCCGACCAGCTCAACGAGGTCCACGGCCCGGGCGTCGCGGTCGCCGTGCAGACCGACCTGCGCCACGAGGACCAGATCGAGAAGCTGGTGGCCACCACCATCGAGACCTTCGGCGGTCTCAACGTCCTGTTGAACATCGCCGGCATCTTCCCGCCGGGCGACGGGGACATCGCCACCATGTCCACCGAGGTCTGGGACGACGTCATGGCGGTCAACCTGCGAAGCGCCATGCTCACCACCAAGCACTCACTGCCGCAGCTGCGTGCCAACGGCGGGTCGATCGTCAACACCGCATCCACCCACGCGTTCGCCGGGGACACCAGCCTCACCGGCTACGGCGCCACCAAAGCCGCGCTGCTGGCCCTGACCGCCTACACCGCAACCCAATACGGCAAGGAGGGGGTGCGGTGCAACGCGATCTGCCCCGGCACCACCACCACGCCGCCGGCCCAGCAGCTGCCCGACGTGGTCAAGGACATCTACCGTCGCCACACCCTGGCCGAGGACCTCAACGGTCCCTCCGAGCTCGCGAAGGTCTACGCGTTCCTGGCCTCCGACGACTCGCGGGGCATCAACGGCGAGACCATCCGGGTCGACGGCGGCCTGCTCGCGCACCAGCCGTTCATGCCGGACATGGTGGCCCTGGGGGCCGCGACCGCGACCTCGCAGTAACGGATCAGATCGGTTCGAAATCGGCGATCAGCCACCGGCCGTCGACCTTTTCCACCAGCACCCGCGCCGAGGACTGGGTCACGGTCGGTGCGCTGTCGCCCACCGTGGTGGTCTGATCGATGTAGACCAACAACTCGGCGCGGTCGGGTCCCGAGGACACCACGGCCGCCGCCGGCACCGACGCCTCCGCCGAGATGTGCTGCTCCTTGGCACCGGGAATCACGACGTCGTTGATCAGCGCGGCGAAGCGGGACCGGAAGTCCCCCGTCAGTTGTTCGCTGGCGGCGGTGAGATCGGCATCGACATGTTCGGCGCGGTAGGACAGCATCGCTGTGGTGGCCTCCGTGGCCGCCGAGACCGCCTGGGCCGCACCGACCTCGGACAGCGCGCCGGGCTGTGCATACCACTTGAGGTAACCGACGCCGAGCGCCATGGCCAACACGGCCAGCGGCAGCACCACGTAGGTCAGGGTCTTGTGCTGCGGTCGCCTCATGACACGTACTCCACATCGGACATCTTGGCGGCGTCGCCGCTGCGCTGGACCCCGATGCGCATCCGCCAGATCTGCGGATCCTGCTCCGGTGCACCGGCGTTGGTCATCTTCACCGACATCAGCACCAGCACCTGTGCGGTGTCGCCGTCGCGGGACTCGAGGCCGGCCGAGGTCACCGAGCCCTCCGAGGTCGACTTCGCCTGCCGGACCACCTCCGCGAACGGTTCGGCCCGCTTCTCGAAGTCGTCGCGGAACACCCCGGTCGACGAATCCAGGATCTCCTGGATGTCGGCGTCCACCGTGGCGTGGTCGATGGTCGTCAAGTTCAGCGCGCCCTGCCGGGCCGCCTCGATGAACTCGGCCTGCTGCGCCTCGCTGTGGTGCTGCTCGACAGCCCGGTAGCCCAGCCAGCCGCCGAGAAAACCGAGCACCACCAGTGCCCCGGCGCTCAGGGCGATGGCCGCCCTGACACCGGTGAACCGCTGTGCCGGTGGGTCGTTCAGCTCGCCGGTGGCGGCATCAGCATGCTCTCCCACGTCTTGCCTTCCGTATGCGTAGCCAGGTTCGCCTGGTTGTAGAGCTTGCCGTCCGGTCCGACGTAGTCTCCGGTGGCCGGGTTGTACTCGGCGACCGGCATGGCCGCGGGCTGCTCCTCCGCGGGCGGCGCCGGCAGCTGCGGGATCCCCTGGCCCGACAGGGTGGCGTTCGGGTCACCCTTCCAGTTGAAGCCGTCGTTGAGCGGCACGTACTCCTCGTCGCTCTCGCACATCTTCACCGTCGGTGCGCGCTTGCCCGGGCGGGTGATGCACGGATAGTTGCGGTTGCCGCGCACCACGTTCCACGAATCCTGCGGGATCCGGCAGTACAGATCGCCCTCGATGGGGTCGGCTGTGGCCTCCACGGTGGGTGTCAGCTGCTGGTCGGCCGGCAGGAACCCGGTGGTGCACACCGGCGGCAGGTTCAGGTTCAGGTTGAAGCTGACGTAGAGGCCGGGGTACTTGCGCAGCGAATCCTTGTTGGCCAGCAGCGCGCCTTGCAGACCGGCCGTGAGCTGCGGCAGCAGCACCAGTACCTGTTCGATGGCCGGCTGGTAGGTCACGGCGACCTCGCCCACGCTCACCAGGTTCGCCATCAACACCGGCAGGGTCGGCTTCAGCCGATCGAACAGCTGCCGGGCCTCCTCGGCCGTCTCGGCACCGTTCTCGATAAGACCCGCCACCGCGGGATCGGCCGAGCGGACCTGTTCGGTCAGGTTGGCCAGATGCGCGCCCCAGGCCTGGATCGAATCGGCAGTCTCCGCTTGGGAGTCCATCAGCGGCGCGGCCTTGTCGATCAGGGTGATCAGCGGATCGAGGTTGGCCCGGGCGTCGCTGGCCAGCCGCGTGGAACCCTGCACGATGCGGGACAGCTCCGGCCCCAATCGTCCTACCGCGGTGTAGCTTTCGTCGACGACGGTCTTGACGTTGTCCTTCGGGATGGCCTGGATTCCCCGGTTGGCCGCGTCGAGCAGCTTGTTGATCGGCGGCGGGATGGTGGAACGGTCCAGCGGGATCACGTCCCCGTCGCGCAGTTCGGGTCCGTCCTCGGACCGAGGTAGCAGCGCCACGTACTGCTCGCCGATGGCCGACACGCTGTGCACCTCTGCACTCAGATCGGACGGGATGTTCACCCCGCTCTTCAGCGACAGCACGGCCTCGACCCCGCCGGTGTCCGTCAGCCGCACATCGGTGACCCGGCCGACCTTGGTGCCGCGATAGGTGACGTTCGCGGTCTGGTACAGGCCTCTGCGGCAGCTCGACGGTGACGGTGTACTGACCGATGCCGAGCATCGACGGCACCTTGACGTAGCTGAACGCCATGATGGCGCCCGCGACCAACGAGACGATCCCGAAGATCGCCAACTGCATCTTGATTCGCTTGGTCACCATGTCAGGGCCCCTGGTTGAACTGGTAGGGAGCCACCAGCGGATTGCCCGCGGTGTACGGACTGGGCAGCTGCCCGATGGTGCGACCCCACTGCATCTCCAACTCGGTGAGATCGCCCTCCCAGCGGGTGCCGTTGAGCAACCCGTCGCCGAGGCGACTCAGGGTGAGGTCGAAGATCACGTCGGTGTTGAGGTAGTCGCCGCGCACGATCTTCTCGATGTTCTCGATGGGCCACGGGAAGGTTGCCAACAGGCTCAGCGCCCGCGTCATGTCCGGGCCGGCGTTGGCCAGGGACTTGAACACCGGTCCCAGGGCCTCGAGTTCGGACACCAGGCTCTGCTTGGTCTGGTTGACTGTGTCGGCCGTCAGCGCGCTGAACTTGCCGAAGCCGTCGACGGCGTCGGTGAGGTTCTGCCGATTCTCGCTGAGCACCTCGAGCGCGTTCGGGATGGTCTCCAAGGCGTTGTCCAGCACCGGCTTCTGATCGGCGAACTGGCCGACCAGGTTGTTGAAACTGTCACTGGCCGCGACGATGTCGCCGGTCTGGGTGTCGAGGCGGCCGACGAACAGGTCCAGCTGCTCGATCAGGCTGCGCAGGTCGCCTTCGCGGCCGACGAACGCGGTGGCGAATGCCGCGGTGATGTCCTGCAGTTGCCCCACACCGCCGCCGTTGAGGAGCAACGACAACGCCGCCAGCGTCTGGTCCGTGGTCGGGTAGGCGGCCCCGGCCTGCCGCGGGATCAACGCCCCGTCCTGCAGCCGGCCCTGCGGCGCAACGTCGGTCGGCGGCCCGAGCTCGACGTGCAGCGCGCCCGGCACGGCGAAGCCGGCCGCGACCCACCGGGCCACCCGGTTGAGCCGAGCAGGCTGGTCTGACCGACGGTGGCCCGCGCGTTGGCCGGCAGCTCGACATCGCCGTTGAGCCGCATGGTGACCAGCGCGTGCCAGTCCTGCAACTCGATCTTGGTGATGGTGCCCACGTTGACGTCGCCGACGGGGACCCGCGAGTTCGGCTCGATGGTCCCGACGTCGGGCAGCTGTGCGCGCACGATGAAGGCGCCGTCGCCGCCGCCCTCGGTGCCCGGCATGGACAGCGAGTTCAGCCCGCGCCACTCACAGCCGGTCAGCACAGTCACCGCCACCGCCGCGACCGCGGCCAAACACCGTTTACGCCAGGAGATTTGAGCGAGGGACATCACGAACCTCCTTCGGCCGGCAGCAGCAGCCCCGGCAGTCCGGCGGCCGGGTCGGCGGCGCCCGCGGGCACCGCGACCGGCGCGCTCTCGGCCGGCGGCGCCGGGGCCGGGTTCTGCACCGGGTAGTAGTCGGGCCGCAGCCGATCCTCGCTGTAGGTCAGCTCGTTGGGACGCGCCGACTGGCCGACGAACAGGTTCTCGCCCAGCGGCGGGAAGTTCATCTGCCGGTTCTTGACGATCGGCGCGAGGTACTGGACGCACAGCTTCGCCGAATACGCGGAGTTCATCCGTGCGGCCGCCTCCACAGAGCCGCACAGCAGCGAGAGCGGATCGGCGAAGTTGTTGACGGCGAGCATGCCGGTCAGCGCGCCCTGCGAGGGCTGGTAGACGTTGGCGAAATTCTGCGCCGCGGTCGGGAACGAGTGCAGTGCCTGCTCGATGTCGTCGAGGCCGCCGTGCACGGCGGTCGAGATGGACGCCAGCTTGTCGACGGTGATGCCGGCCGCCTCGCGGTTCTCGCGGACGAACTGGGTCGCCGTCCCGACCACCGAGTTGAGGTCGTCGATCGCGGCACCCACCGCGCCGGGGTCGTCGGCCAGCAGCCCGGTGACCGCGGCCAGGTTGCGGTTGAGTTGCCCGAGCAGCTGCGAGCTGTCCTCGAGCGCGGTCACCACCACCGACAGGTTCTTCAGGCTGGCGAAGGTGTCGTCGCTGTGATCGCCGAGCGCCGAGAGCGCCTGCGACATCGTCGTGACGGTTTCCCGGATGTTGACACCCTGACCGCGCAGGTTCTCGGCCGCGGTGTTGACGAACTGACCCAGCGTGCTGACGCCGCCGGGTTCGGTGGGCTGCAGCGCGTCGGACAGCTTCTCCAGCTGGGCGCGCAGGTCGTCCCATTCGAGCGGCACCGCGGTGCGGTCCTCGTCGATGACGGCACCGTTATCCAGCACCGGCCCCGAGGTGTAGGCCGGCGTCAGCTGGATGGCCCGGGCGGTCACCAGCTGCGGTGACACGATGACGGCCTTGGCGTCGGCGGGCACCTGGTACCTGCCCTTGAACGCGTGCAGGCCGGCACTCCCGAACCGGCCGCGCGGGCGTCCGACGCCGCCGTCGTCTATGCGGTTCTGGCCGCTGCCGCCGGCGATGGTATGACGGTGATGACCGCTTTGATGGGCAACGACTGCGTGCGGGACGGGCTGGTGTGCCAGGTCGGTATCAGCCGGTTCAGACCATGACCTTGGCCGGAACCTTGCGCCGACGCAGCGCATTGACCACCGCGACGCCGGTCAGCACCACCGCGCCGGCCAGCGCCGTGACGAAGATCGAGGTGGTGTCGCTGAGCCGGATCGCCACGGCCACCAGCGCCCAGACGATCACGGCCGCATAGGCGATGTCGGAGTACATGAAGCTCATCACCAGGCCCAGCGCCGTCGCGACCAGAATCATGATGACTCCCCACGTCGGCTCGGCGATGCCGAAACCGTTCCAGCCCGCGTCGTCGAGCGTGATGGTGGCATTGGCGATGGTGGCCACCGAGATCCAGCCGAGGTAGACGCGGAACGGGATGTGCACCGTCCACAGTTCGAGCCGCGAGGCCGCCGGCCGCACCGCGAGCATCCGGTAGATGACGATCAGCGCCACCAGCAGCACGACCATGAGCACCATGCTCAGCGGGAACTGGTTGTAGTGCCAGGCCAGCAGCCAACTGGCGTTGGCCACCGCCGTCAGCAGGTACCACGGCGCGATTGCCAGTGCCGTCTCAGCGCTGCGGTTACCGAAGACCGCCCACGCCAGGTAGACGGTGTAGCCGATCAGACCGAGGTAGATCAGGCTCCAGATGCTGAAGGCGTAGCCCGCGGGGATGAAGTAGACGTCGTAGCGCAGGGTGACCTCGCCGGTGCCCTGACCGTTGATCGGGAGCGCGTTCGCCAGCCCGTTGACGGTGATCATGCCGATGGTGGCGACGGCGACTGCGACGGCCAGCAGCACGCCTTTCATGGTCCGCTGTTGAACCTCGGGACCGGCAGCGGGTGACGACATGCGGGACTCCTCTGTCTCGTGCGTGTGCCTGCCCTATGCCCCCTACCGGCACTTTTGAATCCTGACCGGCTCGGATCTGGGTCACAGTCGCTACACCTAGTCGCCGCACAGGAATCGCATAGCTTCGGATGATCTGCTAGATGAACTAATTATGAACGAGCGGGAAAGACGACAAAAAGCGATGAGAGTGTTCGACCGGTTCGCCAGGCGCACGCACCGCGCTCCCCAGCCACCCGAGGACGTGCCGACCACCCCGACCGGTTACCAGCAGACCGCCAGTCGCCTGCACGCCTTCAACCGCTACGAGATCAAGTACCTGCTCGACGAGATGAAGGTGCCGGCTCTGCGTGAGCAACTCGCCGCGCACATGTCCGCCGACCCCTACTCCCCCCACGGCGGCTACCCCGTCACGTCGCTGTACTACGACACCCCGGATCTGCGGTTCTACTGGGAGAAGATCGAGGGCCTGAGGTTTCGCCGCAAGCTGCGGATGCGGCTGTACGGCACACCGTCGACCTGCACCGAGGACACCCCGGTGCAGGTCGAGATCAAACAGCGCGTCAACCGGGTCACCCAGAAGCGGCGCCTTGCCCTGCCCTACGGAACCGCGCGGCGCTGGCTCGATCAGCGCGAGCCGATCTCCTGCAGTCCCGCCGAGCGTCCGTTCGTCGACGAGGTCACCATGCTGGTGGGCAATCTCGATCTGCGCCCCATCGTGACCACCGGTTACCTGCGCGAGGCGTTCGTCGGGCGCGAGGCCGACCTGGGACTGCGCGTCACCATCGATCACAAGGTGCACGGCCGGGACCGGGACTTCCACTTCGCTTCCGGGGCCACCAATCGCTACACCATCCCGCCCAAGCTGGCGATCGTCGAGATCAAGGCCAACGAGCGGGTCCCCTACTGGGTCACCGACCTGGCCGCGCGCGCCGACATGTCCGTCGTGCGGATCTCGAAGTACTGCCAGTCGGTGCAGGCCTTCGGGCTGGCCCCACGCTCGACGCTGGGCGCACCGGAACTGGTGATGCCCGCCGACCAACCCGTCGTCGCTGACCTCTAATCCCTATCTCCGCAAAGGAATTCCATGACCATCGACCTGCAGGACCTCAGCGGGACGTTCACCGTGTTCGACGTCGCCGCTTCGCTGGCACTCTCGTTCGTGCTGGCGTCGATCATCGGCTGGGTCTACCGCTACACCCACAAGAACGTGTCCTACAGCCAGTCCTACGTGCAGACCCTGGTGATGGTCTGCATGGTGATCTCGGTGATCATGCTGGTGGTCGGCTCGAACATCGCCCGCGCGTTCGCTCTGGTGGGCGCGCTGTCGGTGATCCGATTCCGCAACGCCATCAAGGAAACTCGTGACGTCGGCTTCGTTTTCCTCGCGATGGCCATCGGCATGACCACCGGCACGCGGTTCTACCTGCTGGCCGCGGTCGCGACGGTGGTGGTGTGCCTGGTGCTGGTCATCATGTACCGGTTCAACTGGTTCTCCCTGGACGTGCAGCGCCAGGTGGTCAAGGTCCAGGTCCCACCGGAGCCCGAATACACCGCCCGGGTCGAGGATGTGCTGATCGAGTTCTGTTCCGAGTTCGAGCTGGTGTCAACGGAATCCACCCGTGCCGGGGCGCTCAACGAGCTCTACTACACCGCGCAACTGAAGAAGGGCCGCAAGGCCGGCGAGCTGATCGCCGCGCTGGGCGCGGTCAACAGCGGGCAGCGGGTGACGGTGCTGACCGGTTATGACCAGACCGACATCTGAGCCACGCCGGCGGTTCGTCCACCGGATCCCGACCCGACTGCGTCAGCACTGGAAGTTGTTGGCGTTGCTGGTGGTGGCCACCGTCGGCCTGATGACGGCCTTCGGCCAGACCACCATCCGCCCGTATGTCACCGGGGACATCACCGTGCTGGCCTCGCCGATCACCGAGAACATCACCGGCACTGTGGATCTGTTCGACGCCACGGTGCCGCACACCCTGACCGTCGAGCTCACCGACGCGGAGTACCACGACATGGTCTCGGCGTATGTGAACGACGGCGCCAAGAAGTGGGTGAGCGCGGACATCACCCTCGACGGCACCCCGATCAGCGATGTGGCTGTGCGACTGAAGGGCAACTCGACGCTGATGGGCCTGCGCGGCGAGGGACCACCCGGCCCCGGTGGCCCGGGTGGCCCGCCCGGCGGGCCCGGCGGGCCCGGCGGATCCGGAAAGCCGCCCATGCCAGACGAGTTCATGAAGACGATGATGTCGATGGCCGCCTCGGCCGACGACCCGACGTCGTTGCCGTTGCTGATCAGCTTCAACGAAAACGCCGCCGGGCGCGGCTATCAGGGCCTCACCGAGCTGTCGGTACGCCCCGGCGCACCGGTCCTCAACGAGGCGCTGGCGTTGTCGTTGACCGCCGATTCGGGCCAACCCACGCAGCGCTACGCGTACGCCACCTATACCTTCAACGGGCAGAGCACCACCCGGCTGCTGTTGGAGCACCCCGACGACGCCTACGCCAACGGGCTGTTCGACTCCGACGGCTATCTGTACAAGGCCGACGCGAAGTCACGCCTCGAGTTCGTCGGCACCGATCAGTCCCAGTACGCCCACCAGTTCAAGCAGATCAACGCCGCCGACAGCGGCAACCTGCAGCCGATCATCAACTTCGTCGAGTGGCTGCAGGACGCCGATCAGGACGAGTTCGACGCCCGGCTGGCCGACTGGGTCGATGCCGAATCGCTTGCCCGCTACGTGGCCACCCAGAACCTGTTGGTCAACGCCGACGACATGGGCGGGCCGGGCCAGAACTATTACCTCTGGTACGACCTGGCGACCAAGAAGATCACCGTGGTCTCTTGGGATCTCAACCTGGCGATGGTCGGCGACGCCGCGACGGCCCCGCACGACAAGGTCGAGCTCAAGATCCCGGAGGGCGCCGGTCCACCGCCCGGCGTCGACGGCGACGGCAAGGGTGACCGGCCGCCGCTGGGCGGCAACCAACTCAAGGACAAGTTCCTGGCCTCGAAGGTCTGGGCCGAGACCTACGACGAGGCGTACTGGGAGCTCTACGAGCAGATGTACGCCGGCGGGCACGCCCACACCCGCCTGGACGCGATCGCCGCGACCGTGCCGACCGGCGACGGCCTCAGCGAGCAGGAGCTGCGCGAGGCCGTGGAGTCCGTGCATCGCTGGATCGACAAGCGGATGGCCGCGCTGGACAGGCCGACCGAGTAGCGCCGAAGCCATCGCTCGTAGCACCCCCCGGCAGTACGCTCGACAGCGTGGCGGAAACCGCATACGCAGCCTGCGGTGATCTCAGCCAACGTGCCGCCGCCACGGGCGACGAGCGGTGGCGGGCGGTGCTGCACCGCTTCGGTTGCGCGGGGTGCCGGGCACCTGGCGACTGCTGGCGGTCGACCCACATGGTGCGCGGGTGGGGTCGGTCGAGGCGGAATTGGCCTCGATCCCCACGCCGGGGCCGCGAACCGCGATGCGCCGGTCGGACCGCGCCATCGCGATAATGGCCCGGCGGACACCGTGGGTCCTACGCGGAATGGCCCGGCTCACGCCGGTCAACGCTCGGCACTGATGCTGGCCATCCAAGGGTGAGCTCGGGCCGGTCCGCGAAGGCAGTCCGGCATTTCATCGATCTCGGCGGCTGTTCGAGTGTCCGGCGACCTCGGCTGAAGATTTATCCACAAACGCTTGCCGCGCCTTTTTCTGTATTACATTTTCAAATACACTCACAGCATGGCCGTCGACTGGACCAAGCGAGGCGAGTACATCGCCAAGCGAAGCATGACGCCGGCGATAGCCGACGAGGCGCTTACAGACCCAGCGCGTCTGGTCCAGAATCCCGACCCCGCCAGCAAATCCGGCGTTAGCATCCGAACCATCGGATACTCGCCGTCATTCGGCGCGCTCGTCACCGTTATCACCGTCGAAGAGGCCGACACGGTATATGGAATCAACGCGTGGCCGTCGAACGACACCGACTCTCGCAAATACGAAAGGCAGGAATGACCATGGGTAAACGGCTCGAGCAGGCCCTGGCCGAAGCCGACGAGATCGAGGCCGCCGAGGCTGACCAAACCGATCGTCCGACCCCTCCGCACGTCAAGGTCAGCCGTCCCGGCCGGGCCCGGTCCAAGGTGCTGCAGGTCCGGTTGAACCCGGAGGAGTTCGAGGCCATCGAGCAGATCGCGAAGAGGCGGGGCTTGCCGTCGTCCACGGTTGCACGTGAGCAGTTGTTGAAGCTGATCGCGGAAAGCGAGTTCGAACCTTCAGACCTGGCCGGGATGGCGTCGCAGTTGGAGGCAGTGACGTTGCGGGTCACCCAGCGGTTGCGGGCGATGGAGCCCACTGGGCCCGGAGGTAGGGCGTGACCACCGCACGCTCAGTAGTCCGGGAGATAGAGCGAGTAGTGGCCCGGCCCGGTTTCGAAGCAGTATGAGTGTCGCCGCACAGCTGCCACTCGCCGAGGGATGACTTGTTCGCGGGCCTACTCGCGCGATGGGTACAACATGTCAACCCTGGGGAGCGGAAGCCCCCACAAACCAAATCAGGCCCCCTCGAAAGGGGGCCTGACCATGGTGGCAGGTAGTGGATTCGAACCACTGTAGGCGTAAGCCGACGGATTTACAGTCCGCTCCCATTGGCCGCTCGGGCAACCTGCCGGGTGTGCGCCACGCCCGGGCCAGACCTGCACCCGGGTTGGTGCGACTAGCAGGGTACAACGAGGATGTACCCAACACGAAAACGGGACACCACCGAGTGAGAGGGGATGGCATCCAATGGCGGATTCATCGTTCGACGTCGTGAGCAAGGTCGATCGTCAGGAGGTGGACAACGCGCTGAACCAGGCGGCCAAGGAACTGGCGACCCGCTTCGACTTCCGGGGCACCGACACCACCATCGCCTGGAAGGGCGAGGAGGCCATCGAGCTGGTCAGCTCCACCGAGGAGCGCCTCAAGGCCGCGGTCGACGTCTTCAAGGAGAAGCTGGTCCGCCGCGATATCTCGATGAAGGCGTTCGACGCCGGCGAGCCGCAGGCCAGCGGCAAGACCTACCGGCTGACGGGCTCCCTCAAGCAGGGCATCGACTCCGAGAACGCCAAGAAGATCACGAAGCTCATCCGCGACGAGGGGCCCAAGGGCGTCAAGGCGCAGATCCAGGGTGAGGAGGTCCGGGTCAGCTCCAAGAAGCGCGACGATCTGCAGGCCGTGATCGCGCTGCTCAAGGGCGCCGACCTCGAGGTCGCGCTGCAGTTCGTCAACTACCGCTGACTCCGCGGGCCGCTGGTCAACCGGTGGGTTGATGCCTATCGTGGGCAGTGACGAAGAGCACACCGCGAGAGGGTCTTCCATGACGACGGTCGAGCACGAATCCCAGGTCGACACCGGCGGCAACACCGAACAGTTCGACGTGGTCATCATCGGCGCCGGGATCTCCGGCCTCGGCGCCGCCTACCGCCTGACCGAGCGGAACCCGGGCGCACGCTACGTCATCTTGGAGCGTCGCGACCAGATCGGCGGCACCTGGGATCTGTTCCGCTACCCCGGGGTCCGCTCGGACAGCTCGATCTTCACGCTGAGCTTCCCGTACGAGCCCTGGACGCACCGCGACGGCGTCGCCGACGGCGCGGACATCCGCAACTACCTCATCGACTTCGCCGCCAAGCACCGCATCGACAGCCACATCCGGTTCGGCTCCTACGTGCGCAGCGCCAACTGGGATTCGACCACCGACACCTGGACCGTGCAGGTCGACCAGGGCGGCGCCACCAAGTCCTTCCAGGCCCGCTTCCTGTTCTTCGGCAGCGGCTACTACAACTACGACGAGCCCTACGTCCCGGAGTTCCCCGGCATCGACAAGTTCGAGGGCGTCGTCGCCAACCCGCAGCACTGGCCCGAGGACCTCGACTACACCGACAAGCGGATCGTGGTGATCGGCAGCGGCGCCACGGCGGTCACGCTGGTGCCGGCGTTGGCCCAACGCGCGGCCAAGGTCGTCATGCTGCAGCGCTCGCCGACCTACGTGTTCCCGGGTAAGCGGGTCAACCGGCTGGTCCAGTTCGTGCGTAACTTCGCCCCGCGCAAGTTCTCGCACTGGTTCGCGCGCTGGTTCGCCGCCCTGTTCGAGGGCGTCGTCTGGTTCCTGTCGCGCAAGTTCCCCGCCATGATGCGCGGGTTCATCCGCCGCCGCGCGACCGCCAGCCTGCCCGGCGGGTATCCGGTCGACGTGCACTTCAAGCCGCGCTACAACCCGTGGGATCAGCGGCTGTGCCTCGACGCCGACGGCGATCTGTTCAACGCGGTCTCGGCCGGCACGGTGGAGATCATCACCGACCACATCGACCGCTTCGACGCCACCGGCATCTGGCTGAAATCCGGCCAGCACCTCACCGCCGACATCGTGGCCACCGCCACCGGCCTGCAGCTGCAGGCGTTGGGCGGGGTTCGAATCAGCCTGGACGGCAACGAGATCAAACCGCAGGACCGCTACGCCTACAAGGCGCACATGCTCGAGGATGTGCCCAACCTGGCCTGGTGCCTGGGCTACACCAACGCCTCCTGGACGCTGCGTGCCGACATGACCGCCGAACAGTTCGCCAAGCTGGTGGCCTTCATGGACGCCCACGGCTACACCCACGCCTATCCGCACCTCGGCGACGAGCCGATGCCCGAGAAGCTGTCGTGGGACATCAACGCCGGCTACGTGCAGCGCTCCCCGCACGCGCTGCCGAAGTCGGGCACCAAGCGGCCCTGGAACGTGCGGCAGAACTTCTTCGCCGACGCCATCGACCACCGCTTCGACCGCATCGAGGAGTCGATGATCTTCGGCCGCGTCGCGCACCGCAGCCCGCTGAGCGCCTAACCGCACCCGACGCGCCGCTGGGTCCTGGCAAAGCGCCGCCAACGGGCAAGGCCGGCAATACCCTGAGCGGCATGGGTTCAGATCTGCGTCAACCGAAGGTTGTGGTGCTGGGCGGAGGGTCGTGGGGAACCACGGTCGCGGCGATCTGCGCCCGCCGCTGCCCGACGCTGCAGTGGGTGCGTTCGGAGGCCACCGCCAAGGACATCAATGAACACCACCGCAACACCGATTACCTCGGCGGCGAGGTGGAGTTGCCGGAATCGCTGCGCGCCACCAACGACTTCTCCGAGGCGGCCAACACCGCCGACGTCATCGTGATGGGCGTGCCCTCGCACGGCTTCCGCAGCGTGCTGGGCGAGCTGGCCAAGGAGCTGCGGCCGTGGGTGCCGGTGGTATCGCTGGTCAAGGGCCTCGAGCAGGGCACGAACATGCGGATGAGCCAGATCGTCGAGGAGGTGCTGCCGGGGCATCCGGCCGGGATCCTCGCCGGCCCCAACATCGCCCGCGAGGTCGCCGAGGGTTACGCCGCCGCGGCGGTGTTGGCCATGCCCGACCAGAGCCAGGCCGCCTACCTGGCAAAGCTGTTCCGCACCAAGCGGTTTCGCACCTACACCACCGACGACGTGATCGGCGTGGAGATGGCCGGCGCCCTGAAGAACGTCTACGCCATCGCCGTCGGCATGGGCTATTCGCTGGGCATCGGGGAGAACACCCGCGCCATGGTGATGGCCCGCGCCATCCGCGAGATGTCCAAGCTCGGCGAGGCCGTCGGCGGTCAGCGCGACACGTTCGCCGGGCTGGCGGGCATGGGCGATCTGATCGTCACCTGCACCTCCCAGCGCAGCCGCAACCGTCACGTCGGCGAGCAACTCGGGCAGGGCAAATCCATCGACGAGGTCATCGCCGCGATGAATCAGGTGGCCGAGGGGGTCAAGGCCGCCAGCGTCGTCATGGAGTTCGCCAACCAGTACGGCCTGAGCATGCCGATCGCCCGCGAGGTGGACGGTGTCATCAACCACGGCTCCACGGTGGAGCAGGCCTACCGCGGCCTGATCGCCGAGAAGCCCGGCCACGAGGTGCACGGCTCGGGCTTCTGAGGGCGGCGGTCAGTTGGCCGGCGGTCAGTTGGCGTACGGGTTGGTGCCCTCGGGGCGCTCGAGCAGTGGATTGCTGGACAGCACGAAGCTGCCCGACGGCGTCAGCACGAACCCGGTCTGGTCCTGGGTGTTGACGCACATCGTGGTGGCCACGCCGTCGGTGGTGCAGCTGACGGTGCGAAAGCTCATCCGGGTGTTCGGCGGCAACTGCTTGACCGGCCCCAGGTTCTGGAAGATCGGCTGGGCCGCGGAGGTGAAGCCCGGGGCGCCGAAAGCGCCCCCGCTGACGACGTTGGCGCCACCGGGTGCGGCCGGAATGGGCCCACTGCAGCCGTAGGCCCCGTTGGTGCGGTCGAAGGCACAGGTCAGGCCGTCGGGCGTACCGAAGGCGAAGTAGCGGTCGTTCATCACCGAGTACTCCACGGGGCTCACCAACGGCAGCGCGTTGACGTCCGGGATGGCCGGCGGTGGCGGCGCGGGTTCGGCCGACGCCGACAGCGGCGACGCGATCGCGGCGGCCGCGGCCACCCCTGCTCCTGCCAGAACAACTCTGCTCCACACGATGCTCACACTAAGGGGTCGGCATCGAACCCGCAGATCGTTACGCCCGGGCCACGGTGCGTGGATAACGGGGCGGCCCCGCGACCGCGCACTTACACTGGGTCGACCTGTGGGCGGCCGGTTGTGAACGGGGCAGCAGCATCCTCATGGGGACGACACTCGCTGCGGGTACGGCCGCGCTAAGTTAACCACGGTAGCCAGTCGCGGCTAGCCCGAAGCACCGACGCCGGGGGCGATGAACCAACGGCGCCCTGCCCCGCCAGCGAACCGGGCTCATGCCGGAAAAGCCATTGTGACACCTGACTTCGGCGTCAATAACGCTATCGGGCGACATGTATCGCATCGGCACCCACAGTAAACAACATCGGCGAATATGTGTACGTCGATTCTCGCCAAAACCGAGACAGGCCGCCGCAGCGTCGATACCGTCTTCAAGTTGACAACGCCGGTCTTCACAAGACCGCTGGAGTCGGGGATCCAGGGAGGAAGTTTGACTGTGCCGGTCGACGGGACCCCACCGAGTGGCGCCCCGCCGTCCGGCATCAACACCATCGAGGACTGGGCCACCGGCTACGCCCGACGGCACCCGCTCGCCTCGCTGGCCACTGTCGGCGACCAGTTCGTCCTCGGGTTGCGCACGTTGCAGTACCTGTTCATCGACCTGGCGACCGGGCGCTTCCAGTGGCGCGAGTTCATCCGGCAGGGCGCCTTTATGGCCGGGACGGCCGTGGTGCCAACGATTCTGGTGGCGCTGCCCATCGGCGTCACCCTGTCGATCCAGTTCGCACTGTTGGCCGGGCAGGTCGGGGCCACCTCCCTGGCCGGCGCGGCCAGCGGGCTGGCCGTCATCCGGCAGGCCGCCTCGTTGACGGCCGCCATCCTGATGGCCGCGGCCGTCGGCTCGGCGATCACCGCGGACCTCGGTTCCCGCAAGATGCGCGAGGAGACGGACGCCATGGAGGTCATGGGCGTCTCGGTGATCCGCCGCCTGGTGGTGCCGCGGTTCGTAGCGGCGGTGATGATCGGTGTCGCGCTCACCGGGGTGGTGTGCTTCGTCGGCTTCCTGGCCAGCTACCTGTTCAACGTGTACTTCCAGAACGGCGCCCCGGGCAGCTTCGTGGCCACCTTCGCCTCCTTCGCCACCACCGGTGACCTGGTGGTCGCGCTGATCAAGGCGGTGATCTTCGGCGCCATCGTGGCGATCGTCTCCTGCCAGAAGGGGCTGTCCACGGTGGGCGGGCCGACGGGGGTGGCCAACTCCGTCAACGCGGCCGTCGTGGAATCGATCCTCATCCTGATGGTGGTCAACGTGGCCATCAGCCAGCTCTACATCATGATGTTCCCGCGCGTGGGGCTGTGACGTGACGGCATCCCCCTACACCCCCAAGATCCTCGCGCCCTGGCGCTGGCTGTACCAGCGGACATCGGTGCCGCTAATCCGGCTGGGCCACATGCTGGTGTTCTTCGTGCGGGCGCTGGCCGCGGTGCCCATCGCGTTGCGCCACTACCGCAACGAGTTCGTCCGACTGCTCTCCGACATCGCCTGGGGTAACGGCTCTTTGGTGGTCGGCGGCGGCACGGCCGGGGTCGCGATCGTGCTGGGCATCACGGTCGGGGCGCTGGTCGGCATCGAGGGCTACAACTTCCTGGACCTGCTGGGGCTGGGGCCGGCGACCGGCATCATCTCCTCGCTGGTCAACACCCGTGAGCTGGCGCCGATCGCGGCCTCGCTCGCCTTCGCCACCCAGGCCGGCTGCCGCTTCACCGCGCAACTGGGCTCGATGCGCATCGCCGAGGAGATCGACGCGCTCGAGGCGGTCGCCATCCGGCCCATCCCGTACCTGGTGACCACGCGGCTGATGGCCTCGGTGATAGCGGTGATCCCGCTGTACGCGGCGTGCCTGGCGGTCAGCTACCTGACCACCCAGCTGGTGGTGCGGATCATCAGCGGCGGCGCGACGGGTTCCTACCTGCATTACTTCACGCTGATGCTGTCCGGTCAGGACATCATCTACTCCCTGATCAAGACCATCATCTTCGTGTGGATCGCCTCGACGATCCAGTGCTACTACGGCTTCTACGCCTCGGGTGGGCCCGAGGGTGTCGGGGTCGCCGCCGGGCACGCCATGCGGGCCAGCATCACCGTCGTGATCATCGTCAACATGCTCCTGACGATGGCGCTGTGGACGGTGGACGCCGGCGCGAGGTTCGGGGGTTAGGTGGCGAACTCACTGGAACCCGACGGCCGCGGCGTCACCGACCGCCAGCTGCTGGCCTGCGGCGCCGCCGTACTGGTTGTCGCCGCGCTGATTTCGGCCACCCTGGTGGTGAAGGCCACTGGGCGCCTGGATGCGCGGGTGCGCGTCGTGGCGGCGCTGATCAACGTCGGCGACGGCCTGCCGCAGCGCTCCGACGTCAAGTACCACGGCGTGCTGGTCGGCATGGTCGACGGCGTCACCCCCGCCGCGCACGGCCATCCGAACTACGTCGACATCGACCTCAAACCCGAATACGCCGCGTCGATTCCGGCCTCGGTGACCGCGCGGGTGGTGCCCAGCAACGTCTTCGCGGTGTCCTCGGTCCAGCTGGTCGACCGCGGCGACGCGCCGCCCATCCAGGCCGGTGCGCAGATCCCCGAGGACACCGAGTTGCCGACGGTGTTGTTCCAGACCACCATCAGCAAGCTGCGCGACGTCCTGGCCGCCACCGGACGCGGCCGCGAGGACAAGACCATCGGCCTGCTGGCGGCGGTCAACGCCGCCACCGAGAACCGGCGCACCGAACTGCTGACCGCCGGCGCCCAGCTCAACCGGCTGCTCGACGAACTCGACGCCGTGGTGGCCACCGACCCCGGCCCCACCACGGTCTCGGCGCTGACCGCCGCGGCCCGCGGCCTGCAGAGCACGGCGCCGGAGTTGGTCGACGCGCTGCACGAGGCCGTCGCCCCCATGCAGACACTGGTCGAACAGCGCGCGCAGCTCTCGACGCTGCTCAGCGGCGGCCTGCACACCATGGGCACGACGCACACCGCCCTGCACAATCACTCCGACCGACTGGTCGGGATCACCGGCGATCTGACCCCGGCCCTAGGTGCGGTGGCCCAGACCGCCCACCACTTCCTGCCGGCGTTCCTGAAGATGAACGGCCTGGCGGACAAGTACTTCGAACACGTCTATCTCCCCGAGTACGGCATCGGGAACATGCGGGTGAACCTGTCGTTGACGCCGTCGTACGCCTACACCCGGGCCGACTGCCCGCAGTACGGCGAACTCAAGGGTCCCAGCTGCTTCACGGCGCCGCTGGTGCCCACCCGCCCGGAGCTGCCGGATGTGTTGCTGCCGCAGAACTATCAGCCGCCCAAGGATCTGGCGCCGCCGCCGGGGACCGTGTTGGGCGCCAACGGCAATCTCGTCGCGGTCGGACCGCCATACGTGAACCCGAATCCCAGCCTCGCCGACCCCAACCCGCCGCTGCCGCCGGGGATGAACCCGTCGCCGCCGGTGCCCGGGACCGCCAACCCCGCCCTGATTCCCACGCCGCCCCCGCCGGTGCCGCTGTCGCCGCCGGCGCCGGTGGCCCCCAAGCCGGGTCAGGCGCCACCCCCGGTTGCGGCGCCACCCCCGGTTGCGGCGCCACCGCCGGTTCAGGCGCCACCGCCGGGCTTTGCCGCAGAGGGAGGATCGCCATGAAAGACCGCGGTGCGCTCATCGGGTTGTCGCTGTTCATGGTCGTCGCCCTCACCCTGACGTGGCTGGTGTACGTGACGCTGCGCCGCGACGTCGTCGGCCACACCGTGCCCTACGCCGCGATGATCTCCGACGTCTTCGGCCTGCGCGAGGGCGACGACGTCCGGATGGCCGGGGTCCGGGTGGGCCGGGTCGAAAAGATCGAACTGCAGGGCGATCTGGCGAAGGTGTCGTTCGTCGTGCAGGCCGACCAGCAGGTGCTGGGCCGCACCGTGGCCTCGGTGATCTACCAGAACATCGTCGGTCAGCGCTACCTCGGGCTGTCCCTGGGAAAGCTCGGCGAGCCCGGACCGCTGCCGCCGGGCAGCGTCATCCCCGTCGAACGCACCGACCCCTCCTTCGACGTCGGGACCCTGCTCAACGGCTACGAACCGCTGTTCAGCGTGCTCGATCCCCGCGCCGCCGACAATCTCACCAAGGGCGTCATCGAATCGCTGCAGGGCGACGGGGCCTCGATCGCCGCGCTGGTCGATCAGACCTCGCAACTGACCGACTCGTTCGCCGGTCAGGACCAGGAACTCGGCAAGGTCATCACCGACCTGAACTCGGTCGTGGGCAACCTGGCCCAGCACAACGACACCCTCGACGAGGTGATCGGCGAAACCCGGTCCATGGTGAGCACCTTCGACGCGCGGCGCCCCGAACTGGTGGAGTCGGTGGGGTCGATCTCGGCGGTGGTCCAGCAGCTCTCACGGATCTCCGACGAGGTGTATCCCGACCTCAACGAACTGGTGGTCCGCGAGCCCGGCTTCGCCCAGCACCTGGTCAGCATCGAACCGCAGCTGGCCTTCACCGGCGCCAATCTGCCGTTGCTGCTCAAGGGCTTTGCCCGGGTCACCGGTGAGGGCTCCTACGTCAACGCCTACATCTGCGACCTGAACATCACCGGCTTCTTCCCCGGCCTCAACGATGTCGTGCCGATCATCGTCGACGCCGCGAGCCCCGGCGACGGCGTGCAATACACGCCCCGATGCAGGAACAACTGACATGGCTGAGGACACCCCGAACGAGCGCCACCGGCGCCGGACCCTGGAGAGCCTGAACAAAACCTGGCTCGGCCTGGTCGCGGTCGCCGTCGTCGCGGTGTTGATCGGCGGGCTGCTGGCGGTCAAGCTCGCCGACGTCGGCCACCACCATTACACCGCCAAGTTCGCCCAGGCCGCGGCGCTGCGCGCGGGCAACCCGATCACCATCGCCGGCATCCCGGTCGGCGAGGTGACCGCCATGCGCCTGGCCGGCGACCACGTCGAAGCCGAACTCAAGGTGCGCGACGACATCTCCTTCGGGGAGAACTCCCGCGCCACCATCAAGATCACCACCGGCTCGCGCTACCTGGCGCTGCACCCCGCCGGCCCGGGATCGTTGCCGGACAACACCTTCGACCTCGACCACACCGAGGTCCCCTATGACCTGCAGGAGGCGCTGGCCGACGTCACCACCACCTTCGAGCAGGTCGACTCGGACAAGTTCGCCGAAACGCTGGGCATCCTGGGCAACCAGATGGAGTCGCTGCCCGAGATCGTGCCGCAAGCCATGCAGAACACCCACACCTTGTCGACGATCATCGCCGAACGCCGCGACCAACTCGGATCGCTGCTCGCGACCACCGAGAAGGTGACCAACACGCTGCGTCGGCAACAGTCCACGCTGGGCAGCCTGGTCCACCAGGGCAACAGCCTGATCGGTGAGTTCGTCGCGCGCCGAGATTCGTTCCGCGCCATGATGGCCGGCCTGACCAACCTCGTGGAGACGCTGTCCGACACCGTCATCGAGGACCGGCCGGAACTGGAGGCGCTGCTGCAGAACATCCGGGAACTGACCGACATGCTCACCCAGCACGACGACCTGCTGCGCAGCATCCTGCAGTCCGGCCCGGTGGCCCTGCGCGGCATCGCCAACGCCACCGGCAACGGCAACGCCGCCGACCTGCACGCCCCCGGCGGTCTGCTGATCGACTCGTGGATGTGCGCCATCAGCGGTCGCGCCGAACAATTCGGGATGATCCAGTACTACCAGGACTGCAAGGCATGAGCGCCCGCAGCAGGCTCGCCGTGGTGCTCGTCGCCGCCGTCGCCCTGGTCCTCGCCGCGGTCGGCGTCGGCTGGTTCTATCTGCAGGACCGGATGAACACCATCAACGTCACCGCACAGTTCGACAGCGCCGCAGGACTTTACGAGGGCAACACGGTGGCGGTGCTGGGCATGGCGGTGGGGCAGGTCACCAAGATCACCCCGAAGGGCGGCTACGTCGAGGTCGACTTCACCGTCGACGCCGACGTCGCGGTGCCCGCCGACGTGCAGGCCGTCACCATCTCCAACTCGATCCTGACCGACCGCCAGGTGGAGCTCACCCCGGCTTACAGCGGCGGGCCCCGGCTGCAGGACCACGCCACCATCGGCCTGGACCGGACCAAGACACCGGTCGAATTCGCCCGCGTGCTCGACGTCCTGGACAAGATGGCCGGTTCCCTGCGCGGTGACGGCCAGGGAGACGGCCCGTTGGCCTCGGTGGTCAATGCCAGCGCGGCCATCGCCGACGGCAACGGGCAACTCATGAAGGACGCGCTCGGTGAGCTGTCGAACGCGTTGCGACTCAGCGCCGACCGCGGCGACGTCACCCGCGATCAGTTGACCACCATCATCCGCAACCTCAGTTCGCTGATGCAAGCCGCCGCCGACAACGACGCCACGCTGCGCGAATTCGGGTCCTCGGTGCGCGCCCTGAGCCAGATCCTCGCCGACGAGAACCTGGGCTCCGGGACCACCGGCCAGAAGATCAACGAGGTCGTCACGCAGCTCAGCGAGGTGCTCGACACCCACCGCGACACCATCAAACAGATTGTGGCCAACGGTGACACCTCGCTGTTCACCACCGTGGAGCATCGCCGCGACCTCGCCGAGTTCCTCGATGTGGCGCCGCTGACGCTGGACAACATCTACAACGTCATCGACCAGAAGAACGGCGCTGCGCGCGCGCACGTGCTGGTCGACAAGGTGCTGTTCGACACCCAGACCATCAAGGAGGTCTGCAACATGATGGGCCTGCGCCAACTCGGTTGCAGCACCGGCACACTCCAGGACTTCGGCCCGGACTTCGGATTGTCCTACGTGCTCGACGGGCTCGCGGCGATGGGGCAGAAATGATGTTCCGCCGCCGCGCCCTGCTACCCGTCGTGCTGGCGACGACGCTCGGGCTCTCCGGTTGCGCCACCGAGGGTCTGGGCAGCCTGCCGCTGCCCGCGCCCGGCGTGGGCTCCAGCGGCTACACCGTCACCGCCGTGTTCGGCAGCGCGCTCAACCTGCCGTCGGACGCGAAGGTGAAACTCGCCGGCGCCGACGTGGGGCAGATGGAATCGATGGTGGCCCGCGACTACACGGCGGTCGCGACGCTGCGCATCATGGACGGCGTGCGGCTGCCGCAGGGCACCACCGCCGAATTGCGTTCGGCCACACCGCTGGGCGACGTGTTCATCTCCGTTCGACCGCCGGACGATGCCGAACCGGACGCACCGGTGCTGGGCGAGGGCGACACCATCGGCCTGGATGCCACCACCTCCGCGGCCACCGTCGAATCCGTGCTCGGATCGGCGGCCATCCTGGTCAACGGCGGCGCGGTGCGCAACTTCACCAACATCATCAACGGCCTGGGCAAGGCCACCGGCGATCAGGGCCATGCCTTCGGCGCGCTGATCGGCAAGACCAACCGGACCCTGGGCAAGCTCAACGCGCGCTCCGAGGAGATCTCCACCGCGATCTCGGAGACGAACCAACTGGTGGCGCAGATCGAGACGAAGAACGACAAGCTCGGCGAACTGATGACCCAGGCCGGTCCGGCCGCCAACACCCTGGCCGAGCACACCACCGGCATCACCGATCTGCTCCGCCAGGTCGGCGACACCACCGATCAGCTGAAGAAGTTCCCGTCGATCGCCGGCACCGACACCAGCGGGCGCAGCGTCATCGCCGACGCCAACCAGATCGCCGCGGCCTGGAACGATCTGGTGCTGGCCCCGGACGCCACCTTGTACTCGCTCAACCGGCTGATGCCGCCGCTGATCAAGGGCACCGCCGGCAACTCGTTGGCCACCCGGGCCAGCATCGACCGCCTGATCCTGGGTTCGATACCCGACATCGGGTTCACCGGCGACGCAGGTCTGCACGGCCCCAAGCGCTACAACTGGGAGCAGCTGGTCGGCTCGTTCAAGTACACCCTGTGGCGCCTGCAGGAACGCATCGTCGGCAAGGGCCCGGGCGTGCCGCAGGTGCCCGTGCAGCCGAGCCCCACCGAACCCGGACAGGTGGTGCTGGCCCCCACCGAAGCGCCCGCGCCCGGGCCGCTACCGGCCGAGGGACCGCGGTGATCGGCGCGGTCGCCGACGGCATCGTCGGGGTGGTGCGGGCCGGGCACCGCAGGCGCGCCTGGCTGTCCGGGCTCGCCCTGGTCCTCACGCTGCTGGTGGCCACCGCGTATCTGCTGCTGGGCGCGCTGCGGGTCAACCCGTTCGCCTCGAGCTACCGGGTCACCGTCGAACTGCCGGAATCGGCTGGGCTGCTACCCAATCAGGACGTGACGCTGCGCGGGGTGCCGATCGGGCGGGTCGAACGCCTCGACATCACCCCGGCCGGCGTCGACGCGGTGGTCACCGTGAAATCGACCGTCCAGATACCCGAATCCAGCGACGTCCGAGTCTCCGGACTGTCGCCGGCCGGCGAACAGTACATCGACTTCGTCGCCGACTCCGATACCGGCCCCTTCCTGCGGGACGGCGCCGTCGTCGAGCACGGCCGGGCCACCGTCCCGGTCAGCCTCGCCGAACTGCTGGCCAACGCCGACGGGGCGCTGGCCCAGGTCGACACCGACAAGATCGAGCTCATCAAGCGCGAGCTGAGCCTGAGCCAGGCCGGGCCGCAGAAGCTGGCCGACATCATCGACGGCGGCACGTTCCTGCTCTCGACCCTGGACTCCGTGCTGCCCGAGACCACCAGCGTGCTGCGCACCAGCCAGGTGGTGCTGACCCTGGCCGCCGACAAGAACGCCGGCATCGACGTGGCCGCCGACAATCTGCGCCACACGCTGACTGGCGTCAGCAGCATGCGCGAGGGTTTCCGGCGCCTGACCGACCAGACCCCCGACGCGCTGACGTCGATCGACAACCTGTTCGCCGACAACTCCGACACCATGGTCCAACTGCTCGGCAATCTCACCACCACCTCGCGGCTGCTCTACCTGCGCGTGCCGGCGCTGCACGCGCTGTTCCCGGACTACCGCACCTCGGTGCTCGACGCGTTGGGCAGCGTGATGCACGACAACGGGTTGTGGGCCACCGCGGACATCTACACCCGGTATTCCTGCGATTACGGCACGCCGCGGCGCCCACCGTCGGCCGCCGACTTCGCCGAACCGTTCATGTACACCTACTGCCGCGACGACCATCCCGGCGTGCTGGTGCGGGGCGCCAAGAACGCGCCGCGCCCCGCCGAGGCGGACAACGGCGCCGGCCCGCCCGCCGGTGCCGACCTCGGCCGGCAGACCGATCCGACGCCGAAGGGCCGCTTCTCCATCCCCACCCAGTACGGCGGCCCCAAGTTGCCGATCGACCCACCCCGTTGACCCCGACAGTCAGAGAAAGGAGACTGACTTGACTGTGACCACTGACAAGAAGACCACCGACGCAAAGACCACCGACAAGAAGTCCGACACCGCGCCCGAGGAGCTCACCGAGGCCACCGAGGAGATCCACGAGACCGAAGGCACCGAGGATTCGGCCACCGACGCCGAGACCACCGACGCTGCGGACAGCCCCGAGGGCTCCGAGGCCACCAACGCGCCCGCGACCACGGCGCCGTCGTCGCGGCCCGGGTGGCTGGTCGGCGCCCTGGCGGCGGCGCTCGTCGTCGCGCTGGCCGGCGCCGGGTTCCTGGGCTGGAAACTGTGGAACGTCACCAGCGTCGACGACGCCGGCCGGCAGGCCCAGGAGGCCGCCACCGCCTACGCGCAGGTGCTGACCAGCATCGACTCCAACAAGGTCGACGAGAACTTCGACCAGGTGCTCGACGGCGCCACCGGCGAGTTCAAGGACATGTACTCGCAGTCCAGCACGCAACTGCGGCAGCTGCTCATCGACAACAAGGCCACCGCGCACGGCGTCGTCGTCGAGTCCGCGGTGCAGTCCGCCACCCCCGACAAGGTCGTGGTGTTGCTGTTCGTCGACCAGTCGGTGTCCAACACCAGCGTCCCCGACCCGCGCATCGACCGCAGCCGGATCAAGATGACCATGGAGCTGGTCGACGACCGTTGGCGCGCAAGCCAAGTCGAGCTGCCCTGAGCCCGGCGGTGACAAGCATGGGTATCCGGTACGGGCTGGCCGCGGTGATCGCGGCGGCCGCGGCGCTGCTCGCCTCCCCCGGAGCCGGCGCCTCGCAGGCATCGTTCTGCGACGAGTTGCGCGGCCAGTGGGACGGTCAGTACTGCCGCACCTCGGTCGTCTCGCAGCGAAACGCGGTGCGGGACATCAAGGTCGCGATCCCCGCCGAGCTCGTCGACGACCCGGTGGCCGGTCCGGTGGTGCGCGGATACCTGAACACCCTGGTGGAGAACTGGCGGCGGGCCGGGACGGACATGGTCGCCGACAGCTTCGGTGAGGGCAACTACCAGATCCACCGGCGCGGCGACGTCGTCTCGGCGGTGTTCCGGGAGACCTATCACGCCGACGGGCCGGACTTCAACAACGCCTACCGCACCTTCACGTTCGACATGGCCGGTGGCCGTCAACTCGGCCTGGCCGATCTGGTGCAGCCGGGCGTGGACCCGCTGGTGGCGCTACCGCCGCTGGCGCAGCCCTACGTGGTGGCCGCGCTGGACCGGGCGCAGCCGCCGCACCAACCGGGGACCTACCCGTTCGTCGCGGACCGCTGGACCCCGGACAAGGTGTACTCGGGTGGCTACAAGGCGTGGGCGTTGACCCCGAACGAACTGATCCTCTACATGCCCGACTATCCGGTGGGCCGGGACAGCCCAACCGATTTCACCCCGGGCGTCATGCAGTGGTCGATGGACGGCGGCACCGTGCAGGCGCACATCCCGCTGTCGGCGTTGCAGCCGGTGCTGCGCCCCGAGTTCGGGGGTCAGTAGCCGCCGGGGCGTAGCCCGCCGCGGCCGGCCATGTCCTCGAGGCGCTTGATGCGTTCCTCCATCGGCGGATGCGTGGAGAACAGCTTGCCGATCTTCTCGCCGGCGCGGAACGGGCTGGCGATCATCAGGTGTGCCTGATCGGCCAGCTTCGGGTCCGGCGGCAGCGGGGCCTGCTCGACCCCGCCGGAGATCTTGCGCAGCGCCGAGGCGAGCGCCAGCGGATCGCCGGTCAACTCGGCGCCCGACTGGTCGGCCTGGTACTCCCGCGACCGCGAGACGGCCATCCGCACCACGGTCGCCGCGATGGGGCCGAGCAGCTGGATCAGCAGCAGCGCGAAGATGTTCCCGCCGCCACCCTGGCGATTGCCGCCGAACATGTTCGCGAAGAAGGCGAAGTTGGCCAGCGCGGTGATCACCGAGGCCATGGCCCCGGCCACGCACGAGATCAGGATGTCGCGGTTGTAGACATGGGACAGCTCGTGGCCGAGCACCGCGCGCAGTTCACGCTCGTTGAGGATGTTGAGGATGCCGGTGGTGCAGCACACCGCGGCGTTGCGCGGATTGCGACCGGTGGCAAAGGCATTCGGGTTGGCGGTGTCGGAGACATACAGCCGCGGCATCGGCTGGTGCGCGGTGGTCGCCAGCTCGCGCACGATCTTGTACATCACCGGGGCCTGCACCTCGGTGACCGGCACCGCGTGCATGGCCCGCAGCGCCAGCTTGTCGCTGTTGAAGTAGGTGTAGGCGTTGGTGCCCAGCGCGAACAGCAGCGCGATCCAGATCCAGATCGTCGAACCGGTCGACTGGGTGAACAGCGCGCCGATGAACATGATCAGGGCGGTGAAGCCCACCAACAACACGAAAGTCTTGATCCGGTTACCGGTCGGGTGCCAAGTCATCAACGTCCTCCTACCTTGACAGCTGTCAGCTGATTAAACGGCAACCGAGGCACCGAAGTTCCGGGAACGGGGCTAACCGTCTCGGTTGACGGTGTAGTTCACCAGCGACGCCAGGGCGTACCGACCCGGCCCGTCGGGCAGGTGCTGAAGCTCGGCCAGCGCCTGCTCCGCGTAATCCCGCACGGTTTCCTTGGCCTTGGCCATCCCCGGGGAGGCCCGCAGCAAGCCCAAGGCCTCGGCCAGCACGTCGTCGTCCTCGACGGGCTTCTTCAGCAGTTCCCGCAGTCGCGCGGCGTCGGGACCGTCTTCGCGCAGCGCGTAGAGCACCGGCAGCGTGTGCACGCCCTCCCGCAGGTCGGTGCCGGGCAGCTTGCCCGACTCGTCGGGATCGCTGTCGATGTCGATGATGTCGTCGGAGATCTGGAAGACCATGCCGACCTGACCGCCGAGGCGGGCCAACCGCTCGATCTGTTCGTCCGAGGCCCCGGAGAAGGTCGCACCGAAGCGGCCCGAGGCCGAGATCAGGCACGCCGTCTTCTCGTACACCACCTTCAGGTAGTGCTCGATGGGATCGGCGTCCTCGGACGCGCCGCGGGTCTCGCGCATCTGGCCGGTGACCAACTCGGCGAACGTGTCGGCGATCACCAGCACCGCGTCGGGGCCCAGCCGCGACACCAGCCGCGAGGCCGTCGCGAACAGGTAGTCGCCCGCCAGGATCGCGATGTTGTTGCTCCAGCGCGCGTTGGCGCTGGGCGCGCCGCGGCGCACTTGGGCATCGTCCATCACGTCGTCGTGGTACAGCGTCGCCAGGTGCACCATCTCGATCACCGCACCGGCGATGGTGACCTCCGGCGCGTCCGGCCGCGGCCCCAGCCCGGCCGACAGCACGGTGAACAACGGCCGGAACCGCTTTCCGCCCGCGCGGAACAGGTGCTGCACCGCCTCGGACATCAGGCCGTCGGAACGGCCGAGCTCGGCCTCCATCAGCGTCTCGATCTGACCAACCCCGTCGCGGACACTTCGCGCGAAATCGGGGTCCCCGAAGTCCACTCCCGCAACCACGCTCGCCGGCGTCCTCATGCGTCCAACATACTGGGCTTCGTGAACATCCCGGAACCAACCTGTGCCGCCCATACCGCCGAGGTGGCTGTCGTGGGTGCCGGACCGGCTGGTTCCGCGGCCGCGGCCTGGGCCGCACGCGCCGGTCGCGACGTCGTCGTCATCGATTCGGCCACCTTCCCGCGGGACAAGGCCTGCGGCGACGGGCTGACCCCGCGGGCGGTCGCCGAACTCGGCCTCCTGGGTCTGGACGGCTGGCTCGACGAGCACATCCGGCACCGCGGGTTGCGGCTGGCCGGCTTCGGTTCGGCGGTCCAGGTGGACTGGCCGGGCCCGGCGTTCCCGTCGACGGGTTCGGCGGTTCCGCGCACCGAACTCGACGACCGGATCCGGCAGGTCGCCGAGGACGCCGGGGCCAAGATGCTGCTCGGCGTGAAAGTCGTTGATGTCGAGCGCGATTCCTCCGGGCGGGTCGACACGCTGGTGCTCTCCGACGGGGCCCGGGTGCGGTGCCGGACCCTGATCGTCGCCGACGGGGCGCGCTCCACGCTGGGTCGGGTGCTGGGCCGGCAGTGGCATCAGGAAACCGTCTACGGCGTGGCGGTGCGCGGCTATCTGGACTCCCCGCGCGCCGACGAGCCGTGGATCTCCTCGGACCTGGAACTGCGTTCCACCGACGGCGCCGTGCTGCCCGGCTACGGCTGGATCTTCCCGCTGGGCAACGGGCAGGTGAACCTCGGGGTCGGTGCGCTGGCCACCGTCAAACGCCCCGCCGACGTCGCCCTCAAACCGCTGATCAAGCATTACGCCGACCTCAAGCGCGCGGACTGGGGTTTCGAGGGCCCGCCCCTGCAGGTGTCGTCGGCGCTGCTGCCGATGGGCGGGGCGGTGTCCGGGGTGGCCGGACCGAACTGGATGCTGATCGGCGACGCTGCGGCCTGCGTCAACCCGCTCAACGGGGAGGGCATCGACTACGGTCTCGAGACCGGGCGACTGGCCGCCGACATGCTCGACGTCACCGACCTGTCGCAGGCCTGGCCGGCCGTCCTACAGGAGCACTACGCCAAGGGATTCTCGGTGGCCCGGCGACTGGCGCTGCTGCTGACCATCCCCCGATTCCTGCCCATGACCGGCCCGATCGCGATGCGCTCGACAACGTTGATGGGCATCGCCGTGCGTGTCATGGGCAACCTGGTGACCGACGAGGACGCCGACTGGGTCGCGCGGGTCTGGCGCGCCGCGGGTGCCGGCTCACGGCGCCTCGACCGGCGTGCGCCGTTCGCGTAGCCATGTCGGCCGGGGTGTATCGGGCGCCGCTGCGGTCTCGCCGCGACGACGTCGACCCCGCGTTGGCCTTTGATCGGGCGATGGCCGTCGGGCTGTGCGGATTCGGCGGTGTCTTGCGGCCCGCCCCGCGCGATCTGGCTACGGCGCTGCGCCTGGCCGCCGAACAGTACGACCCGCGCACCAGCGCGCGCATCGAACGTTTCGCCGCCGTCGCCGCCGGCGCCTTGGTGTGGACCCGGGACCCCGACGGGCTGTTCTGGCTGGGGCAGTTGACCGGGCCGTGGACCTACGACGCCGATCCGGCCGCGGCCACGGCCGATCTGGTGCACGTGCGCAACTGCGATTGGACCGACCGGCCACTGGTCGAGCACGAGGTTCCGGCCGAGGTGCTCGCGACGTTTCGCCGCGGCGGTCGCAATTTTCAGCGCATCCGCGCCGAGTCGGCGGGTCCGGCCTCCGACCGGTTGTGGCGGGCGCGCTGAGATCGCCTGCGGTTCAGGCCGACAGGTCGACGCTGACGCCGGCGGTTTCCACGGGCGCTTCGGCGATCTCACCGCCGAGCAGCGTCGCGGTCATCAACGTGCGCACCCAGGCCCGCGATTGCGCCGCTCCCCCGGCGTCGTCGAACCCCACCAGGCGGCCGATGTCGACGACGACGGCGAAGCCCGCATGGACCACGATGCGCGCCTCGGCCACCCCGAACTGCGGCCGGACCGCGGTGAGCAACTGCGCCCAGGCCTCCACCGTGGCGCGCTGAATGTTGCGCAGCACCTTGTCATCCGCGGGCGGAAGGTTGATCCGCTCGGTGTGGTAGACGTGGGCCAGTTCCGGGTGCTCGAACGACCGGGCGATGTAGGCCTCGATGAGCCGGTCCAGCGCCTGACCCGGATCCGACTCTGCGGCCAGGGTATTGGCGACATCGGCCGAAACCCGGTCGGCGGCGCGGCGGAACGAGGCGGCCAGAATGTCGGCCTTGCCCGCGAAATACCGGTAGATGCCGGACGCCGGCATGCCGACCGCCCCGGCGATGTCCTCCACGCTGGTCTGGTGGTAGCCGCGGCGGTGGAACAGGATCAGCGACTGGCGCAGCACGTCCTCGTACCGGCCGGCGCTGACCTCCGCGGCCGTCACCACCGCCTCGCGTGAGACCCGCTGGGGCAGTTCGGCATTCAGAACTGTCGCGGCGCGGCCGAGCAACAACACCCGAAGCTGCGGGTGACCCAGTTGGGCATGGTGGTCGGCCACCGAACCGATGACGCTCAGCGCCGCCGCCGACAACGTCCAGCGCTGCGGCGCGGCCAGCCCCGGCCGCAGTTCCCGCAGCGGCACCTGGATACGCCGGTTGACCGACTTCAACTGGTCCATCAACAGCACGTGGTCGTCGTCGACCAGATAGCGGGCCTGCCGCCGGTACAGCCCGCCCGAGCTGCGGTTGGCCAGCGCCGTGTCGATCAGGGCCGTCAGGATCTCATCGCGCAGGTGGGCGGGCTCCGGGAAGGTCGGTGACTCCTCGACGAACGCGGTACAGTCCTGCAGCTGAGTTCCCAGCGCCAGGACCGCGTCCCGGAACAACTGGTACTTGCCGGCCGCGTGGCGGTAGAGCGCCGCGGCCGAGATGCCGACGCGGGTCGCGATGTCGTCCATGCTCACCGCGTGGTAGCCGGACTCCCCGAAGGCCTCGGCCGCCGCGCGGGCGATCTGAGCCTTGCGGTTACGGGGTCGCCTGCGAACCGAGGACATGGCGGACACGGTAACCCACCCAAGCCCTCGCGGTCAGCTTGCACGGCGTAGGAACATCGCTCAACATAGATCGCGAGTCATATCGGCTCGCCCCGGTCGAATAACGCCGCTGACTACCTACGCAGCCGCGCCACCCCGGCGGCGTGGCCGCCCGGTGAGCCACCCACCAATCGACGAATGGTCATTAACTTAGACCTTGCGCGATCGAGCGGACCTGTGACATGCTCCACTCGACCGGGGGGTCGGGCTGTTGCACCCCGGACGCCGTGACTCGATCCGGGAAAGGACGCCATGACCTACGAGCTGCCGGCCACCAAGGGCCCGCTGCGCGACCTCATGGTCCAGGGCGGCTACGTCCTGGGATTCTCGGTCCAAGCGCTCATTAGCGTCGGGGTCGCGGTGGTCCGGCGGCGGCTGGCACTCGACGAACTCATCACCCAGACGCTGTTCATCGGCCGGGTCTGCACCGGCCCCGCCCTGCTGCTGATGATGCCGATCGGCGTGTTCATCGCCGTCTCCGTCGGCGAACTGGCCGGCCGGATCGGCGCCGGCGGCTACTCCGGTGCCGTGGTGGCCTTCATCGTCGTCGGGCAGGCGGCCGCGCTGGTCTGCGCCCTGATGATGGCGGGTGTGGCGGGCTCGGCCATCTGTACCGACCTGGGCTCGCGCAAGATCCGCGAAGAGGTCGACGCCATGGAGGTCATGGGCCTCGACGTGATCGAACGCCTGGTCGCCCCGCGGCTGATCGCGGCGGTCATCGTGTCGGTGGCACTGTGCGCCATGGTGACCTTCGGCGGCGTCCTGGCCTGCTACGCGTATCACATTGGCGTGCAACAACTGCCCGCCGGCAGCTTCCTGGCCACCTTCAGCCAGTACGGCCGGGTCTCGGACTTCGTGATGGCCCTGATCAAGGCCGCCGTCTTCGGCCTCACCGCCACGCTGGTGGCGACCTTCAAGGGCCTGCACGCCAAGGGCGGACCGCGCGGGGTCGCGGACTCGGTGAACGAGGCCGTCGTGCTCGCCTTCGCCCTGGTGTTCATCCTCAACACGATCCTCTCGGCGCTCTACACGGTCGTCGTCCCCGCGGTGGGCAGCTACCGATGACCGCCCTGACCAGCTCGGCACCCCTGCACCACCTGACGCAGCCCGCGGCGGCGAGCTACAACGGGTTGGCCACCATCGGTCAGCACGTCAGCTTCTACGGCAAGGTGATCGGCTCCCTGCCCTACGCGCTGGTGCGGTACCGCAAGCATTCGCTCAGCCAGATCGGCGAGGTCACCTTCGGCAACAGCTCGCTGCTCTCCGGCGGCGGCACCATCGGCATTGTGTTCGCCATGTCGCTGGCCGCGGCGATGATGCTGGGCGTCGAGACCCAGCGCGGCCTGGACCTGGTCGGGATGAACACCCTGTCGGGCATGCTCGCCGCTGTCGCGAACACCCGCGAACTGGCCCCGGTGGTGGTGGCAATTGCGTTGGCCGCCAAGGTCGGAACCGGCTTCACCGCGCAGATCGGGGCCATGCGGATCTCCGACGAGATCGACGCGCTCGACGCGATGGCGCTGCGGTCCATCCCGTTCTTGGTGGGCACCCGCGTGATCGCCGCCGTGGTCTGCGTGATCCCGATCTACATGATCGGCCTGCTGGCCAGCTACCTGTCGACGCGCACCGTGGTGGTGTTCTTCAACGGGGCCTCCCCGGGCACCTATGACTACTTCTTCCACCTCGCGCTGGGACCCCAGGATCTGCTGTATTCGGGGATCAAGGCAATCGTGTTCGCCGTCGTCGTCGCGCTGGTGCACTGCACCTACGGCTACTTCGCCTCCGGCGGCCCCGAGGGGGTGGGCCAGGCCGCCGGCCGGGCGCTGCGTACCGCCATCCTGGCCATCGGCGTGCTGGACGTCCTGCTGACCTTCGCGCTGTGGGGCCTGGTGCCCGAGATCCCGGGGATGGGGGTGTGATGTTCGGCCGAAAGACGCGGGGCCGCAGGCCCTTCCTGCCGGGCCGGCCCTGGCTGGCGGTGCGCGGGCTGATCGCCGTCGCGGTCGCCGGTGTGGTGGCCGCGGTCCTCGTCGGCCGCGCCACCGGCAGCCTCGACCCCACCGGCGACGTGTTCGTCGGCGTGCCGGCCTCGGCCGGACTGATCACCACCGCCGCGCCGGTGCGCTATCACGGGGTCAACGTCGGGCGCATCGCCGAAATCCAGTCCGGCACCGAGACTTCCCGCGTGCGCCTGGCGATCGACCGCGACAAGCTGCCGCTGATCCCCGCCACCGTGGTGGCCCGCATCGTGCCGCGCACCTTCTTCGGCGACATCTACCTGCAACTCGCCGACCGCGCGGACCAGACCGGCACCGCCGCGCCGCTGAGCGCCGGGACCACCATCTCGATCGACGACAGCGCCGACGCGCTGGCGCTCTACGACGTGTTCACCAAGATCGTCGACGTCTTCTCCACGTTGCAGCCCGAGAAGATGCAGACCGCGCTCACCGCGGTCAGCCAGGCGCTGCGCAACCGGGGCTCCGACATCGGTTCCACCATCGACAATCTCAGCGCGGCCTCGGCGGTGCTGACCCCGACCGTCACCCAGTTCCTGGACACCACCCCGCAGTTCCGCGACGTGATGAGCGCCCTGCACACCGCGACACCCGACATCCTGACCACCCTGTCGGCCGCCACCAACGTCTCCGAGCGCTTGGCCGACGACAGCGCCGCCTTCGGGGCGACCCTGGGCGAGATGGCAGGCCTGGGTTCGGTGCTGACCGCCTTCTTCGCCGACCATCGCGAATCGTTCATCACCATCCTCGACGCCGGCGGCAAGATCCTGGCCACCACCGCGGCCCAGCCCGAGGGATTGGTCGAAACCCTGGCCGGTGCACGTACTTTCGGCGACGCCGGGGCGCGGACCTTCGCCACCGGGAAGTTCAGCATCACCGCCGTCGCCACCTTCTCCGGCCCCATGCCGTACACGGCCGCGGACTGCCCGGTCTACGGGACGACCTACGGCGCGCACTGCGCCGACGCCGACCCGTTCAACCCGGTGCCGACCATGCCGCTGGACATCCCGCTGCCCGACTCGGTCGACCTGAAGGCGCCGCCGCCGGTGGCGTTCTTCCCCGAGGGGCAGCGCAGCGGCGGTGTTCCCCCGCCGCCGGCACCCGCGCCCGCGCCTGCTCCCGGACCATCCCCCGGGCCCGCCCCGGGACCAGGCTTCCCCGCGGAGGCGGCGCCGGCCTCGGCCATCGTCGGCGGCCCGGCCGAATCGCACGCGCTGGGCGTCCTGCAGAACGAGGTGCTGGGCGGGCCGGAAGTTGCCGAGCCCCACATCGCCACCGTGGTGATGCTCGGTCCCCTGGTGCGCGGCACGGAGGTTCGGGTCGCATGAAGGTCAGCTGGCAGTCCTGGGCCAAGGTGGGCAGCTTCTGCGCCGCCGGGGTGATGAGCGGCCTGCTCGTGGTCAACACGTTGTCGGTGCCGGTACGCGGCAACACCACCAACTACGTGGCGCAATTCAGCAGCGTCGAGGGCCTCAGCGTCGGTAACCCGGTCACCATGAACGGGATTCGCATCGGGCGCGTCGACTCGATCCGGTTCGCCGACAACGGCCAGGGCACCAGCCGCGCCGACGTCGGCCTCGAGGTCCGGTCGCGCTACGCGCTGACCACCGACGTCACCGCGGCGGTGCGCTACGGCGACATGCTCGGCGCCCGCTACGTCGCGCTGTCCGATCCCACCGGGACCGTGCAGGAACTGTCCACCGACGAGCCCCGCCAGATGCTGGCCGCCGGCGGGGTCATCCCCCTGGCCGCCACCAGCCCCGCCGTCGACCTGACCGCGCTGCTCAACGGGTTCAAGCCGCTGTTCGATGCGCTCGAGCCCGCGCAGGTCAACACCATCACCCGCGGGTTCGCCGAAACCTTCGGCGGCCAAACGCAAACGGTGACCACGCTGCTGGCCCAGATCGCCACCATGACGGCGTCGATGGACCACAACGACCAGATCTTCACCACCCTGATCGACAACGTGTCGGCGCTGATGAGCACGGTCAACGCGCGCCAGCCGCAGCTGACCGAGATGCTCGGCGGGCTCGAGCGGCTGACCGCCACGGTCACCGGCCCCCACGGTCAGCTCGAGCTGCTGCTCGATCAGGGCAACGCCGTGCTGGCCACCCTCACCAACACCGTCACCCAGTCCAGCGCCGCCTACGGCGACGCGTTGACCGACCTCAACGCGATGCTGGGCGCCTGGGAACAGAACACCGACGACTTCCAGGCACTGGTCGAAAAGCTGCCGCACTTCGCCGATTCCATCAATCGGGCCAGCAGCTACGGCGGGTTCGTCAGCCTGTACCTCTGCAACTTCACGCTCAAGATCGCCAAGCACGAGGCGAACATCTTCGGCAGTCGGCATACGGAGGTGTGCCTGTGATGTTCCTGGTGAAACTCATCGACCTGTTCGTCGGGGCGGTGATGTTCCTGCTCAAGAAGGACCGCGGGCACAACCCCACGATCCCGTTCACCCTCGGCGCCATCGGCACCCTCGGGCTGATCGTGCTGATGCTGGTGACCATCGGCCTGCCCCGCGCCGTCTACCAGGCCCGCACCGACGCGTTCACCGCGGAGATGGCCAACGCCAGCGGACTGACCAGCGGCGACCCGGTCTACGTAGCGGGTGTGCCGGCCGGGCGGGTGGAGCGGGTGAACCTCGCCGGGGACCGGGTTCGCGTCGACTTCCGGCTCGACGACGGCCAGCCGCTGGGCAACCAGACCACCGCAACCGTGCGGTTGCGCACCGTGCTGGGCAAGCGGTTCCTCGACGTCATGCCCGCCGGTGTGGTGGATCCGCAGGACGGCAACGTGATTCCGCTCGCGCGCACCACAGTCCCCTACAGCCTCGACGAGGTCGGACGCAAGGCCGAGGACGCCGCCGCCGGACTCGACCGGGAGGCGCTCACCGCGGCGCTGCGCACCGTCAACGAGTCCATCCCCGCCGACAACACCGACCTGAGCGCCGCCCTGGCCGGGATCGGCAGCGCCAGCGCCGTATTCGCCGACAGCGGCGCGAAGTTCGACGAGCTGCTGCGCATCTCGCGATCGCTGTCGGACCTGCTCGTCGAGCAGAACGACACCGTGACCAACACCGCGGCCAACGCCGCGCACATCGTCTCGTCGTTGACGGCCCGCCGCGATGCGCTGAGCCAGATCGTCACCAACCTCGGCGCGCTGCTGCGGGAGTTGTCCGCGGTCTACGGCGAAAAACAACACGACTTCAGCGAGGTGATCACCAAGCTCACCGGGATCACCGCCACGCTGCGCGACAACGCCGAACACATCGACGCCACGCTGCGCAACCTGCCGCCGGCCATGCGCTCGGTCACCAACGCCACCGGCAACGGGAACTGGGCCGACGTCAACTCGCCGTCGCTGGTGATGCCGGACAACCTGCTGTGCGCCTTGAACATCCAGAGGACGTGCCGATGAGTCACCGCAAGCGCGCCGTCGTCATGGCCGTGGCCGTGCTGGTTTTCCTGGGTGCCGGGAGCTGGTACGTGTTCGGCCGCACCGACAACGCCACCGTCGTGCACGCCGACTTCACCTACGTCAACGGCATCTACCCCGGCAGCAAGGTCACCGTGCTCGGGGTCCCGGTCGGCCGCGTCACCGAGGTCACCCCGCAGGGCACCACCGTGCGGGTGTCGATGTCGATGCCGCCCGACGTCGAACTGCCCGCCGAGGTCGACGCGTACATCATGAGCCCGGCGCTGATCAGCGACCGCAGCGTCGAACTGGGACCCGCCTACGGCGGCAGCGGACCGCAACTGGCGCCCGGCCACGTCATCCCCGTCGAACGCACGCATGCGCCGATCACCTTCGACAGCATGCTGACCAGCCTGACGACGCTCACCGAGGCGCTGGGCCCCGATCAGGGCGACATGGGCCAACTGCTGGCCCGCGGCGCCGACCAGTGGCGCGGCCAGGGCAAACAGTTCAACACCGCCATCCGCAATCTCAGCAGCGCCACCGGTGTGGTGGGCACCCGCGCGGAGGACATCGACACCGTCGTCGAGAACCTCGACACCATGCTGACCGCGTTCAATCAGCGGCAGGTGTCGCTGAACAGCCTGGTGAACTCCCTTGGCCTGCTCGGCGATTCGTGGGCCGAGGCGAACCTCGACATCACCGGCCCGATGAACGACCTCAAGACCGTGCTGGACCAGGTGAACACCGTGGTGCACAAGCACGCCGACGACATGGGCGCCATCTCGACGAACCTCAACGCCGTCGGCGACGTCCTCACCCAGCGTCAGCCCGAACTCGCCGAGTTCATGGACCTGCTGCCGCTGATGATGCAGAACCTGTCGGGCACCATCGGCCCCGACCGCCGCGGCCGCATCCGGCTCAACGTGTCCTCGGCGTTGCTCCAGTTCGCCGATGCGCACAACTTCTGCGAACGCCATCAGTGGGAGATCTGCTCGGGTGTCGGCATCGTCAACCCGCTGTCCTTCCCCATCAGCCGGTCCGACCCGCTGGGCATCGTCAGCGCCGTCACCGGCGTCATTCCCCCGCCGAACCCGGAGCACCCCCGATGAGCCGCCTCCCCAAACCCGCGAGCACCACGGCCGCGATGCTCGGCATCGCCGCGCTCAGCGGTGTGGCGCTGTGGGCCGGATCCGACATCGGCATCCAGGACCTGCCGCTGGGGCGCAGCGCGCCGGGGCAGGCCATGTCGGTCACCGTCATCCTGCCGACGGCCGACGGCATCGCCATCGGCGCCGATGTCCGCGACGGCCAGAAGGTGGTCGGACGCGTCAGCAAGCTGAACCTGGCCGCCTCCGGCGCCTCGGTGGAACTGAGCGTGCAGGCCGACGCGAATCTGCCGGCCAACACCATCGCCAGCGTGGAACTGCCGTCGGCCCTGGGCAATCCGTTCGTCCGGCTGGCCGCCCCGGCGCAGCCGGCGGGGCGGGTGTTGCGCGACGGCGACATCATCCCGCCCACCCAGACCGAGCTGGGGCCGCAGATCGAAACGGCGCTCGCGACGTTCGGCGCCCTGATGTCGCGCAGCGGCGTCGACCAGCTGACCACCATCGTCAACGAACTCGACCAGGCGTTCGGCGGCCGATCGGACAAGATCCGCGGGCTCATCGACGCCATGTCGGTACTCACGGCCAAAACCCAGGAACATCAGGGTGACTTCGACGAGGCGCTGCGGCTGGCCGCCGACATCAGCGCCCAGTTCAAGCGCGAACAGCACACCATCGGCGCGTATCTGGATTCGCTGCCGCGGGTGGTCGCGATGCTCGACGTCCAGCGGGCCAAGATCGAGACGCTGTTCGCCTCGACCACCGCGCTGGCGGCCACCGCCAATGACGCCTTCGCCCAGGCCGATACGGCAGCCCTGGTCCAGGACGCCGGCACCGTGGTGTCCGCCCTGAGCAGCTACAACGACCGGCTGACCGACACCCTGAGCACCATGAACACCTTCCTCGACCGGTTCGGGGAGTCCGTGCACGGCGACTATCTGATGTTCGATGGCGCGCTGGACATTCCGGGCACCATCGACAAGCTGCTCACCGGCGGTCTCATCGTCAACGGCATCCCGATCACCGGCCAGGAAGCACTCGACGGTTTTCTCTCCGGGGGGCTGCATTGACCCGTCTCGTTCTGGTCCAGGTGGCCATCTTCGCCGCGATCAGCGCGATCGTGGTGCCGTTCAGCATCCGCTACGTGGTGGGCGCACAGGGCTTTCAGACCCCGATGACGCTGCACGCCACCATGACCGACGGCTTCGGCCTGACCAAGGGAACCAGCGTCACCGTCCGCGGGGTCGAGGTCGGGACGGTCGCCGACGTCAGCTTGGCCCCCGAAGGGGGTGCCCGGGTGCAGCTGTCGGTGGATCCGGATACCCGCATCCCGCGCGACTCGATCATGACGGTCGGCATGGGCACCGCCGCCGGCATCCAAAGCGTCGACATTTTCCCGCAATCCGCCGACGGCCCGTTCCTCGAGTCCGGGGACACCATCGCGGCCCCGGCCGACCGGCAGCCCGTGCAGATGGACCAGGTCATGCAGGACGCCGGCCGGCTGGTGAAAGGCATCGACGCGCAGGCCGTCGGCGACGTCGCCACCGAATTGTCGGACTCCTTCACCGGGCTGGGCCCCAGCCTGGCCGCGCTGATCGACAGCGGCGCCGTCATCTCCGAGGGTCTGCACGAGCGCACCGAGCAACTGCAGCCGCTGATCGAGGGCACCGCCCGGCTGGTCACCACCATGGCCGCCCAGCAGCACAGCTTCGTGCGCGGCATGAACGCCAGCGCGCGCTTCGCCACCCAACTCGATGACAGCGGACCGGTTTTCCTGCACCTGACCGATCACTCGCCGGCCGCGCTGGCCTCGGTGCGGCAGGTGCTCGACACCTACCGCGACGGCTTCGGCGCGACGCTGGCCAACCTCGCCACCGTCACGCCGATCATCAGTGACCGCACCGCGTCGCTGGAGACCGGGCTGACCGCCATTCCGCAGGGGCTCTACGACCTTTCGTCGATCGTCAAGGGCGACCGCGCGGACTTCGCGCTGATCGCGACCCAGGGGCCGGTGTGCGTGCACGACGTCGACCGGCGCACCATCGGGGATGTCACCCCGGTGGAGCCCAACCTGGTCCGGTACTGCCCGCCGTCGCCGGACATGCAGATGCGCGGAGCGGCCAACGCGCCGCGACCCAACGACCTGGGCATGCAGAACTCGCAGATCCCCGGCGGCGTGGTCGGCCCGCCCGTCGTGCGCGACCCGATCAAGATCCCGACCCTGGCCGAACTCGTCTACAAGTGGCGAATGATCTTGCGGAACAACGATGTCCCGAGATGACGTGACAAACCCGGAGGACCCCGAAGTGTCAACCACCCAGGCCGACCTCGACGAGACCGACATCGTCGAGACGGACAGCGACAAGACGGACGTCGCCGACAAGACCGTCCTCGACGAGGCACCCGAGGCGCCGGAAACCGCGCCGCGATCCTGGCTGCGTCGCGCCGTCGTCCCGGTGCTGCTGGCCGTCGTGCTCGCCCTCGGCGGGATCCTCGGTTACACGGCCTACCAGCAGAGCGAACTGCACCGCTGGCAGGAGCAGGCCGTCGCGACCGCGCGGGACTACCTGGTGGCGATGGCGTCGTTCGACTACCAAGACCTGGACGCCAACAAGGGCGCCATCACCGCCGACTCCACGCCCGAGTTCGCCCAGAAGTACGACGAGATGGTCGCCGCCCTGCGCGACATCGTGGTGACCAGCAAGGGTGTGGCCGCCGCGACCGCCGAGCACGTGGCGGTCGAACGACTGGACGAGGAGTCGGCGACCGTCATCGGCTTCGTCGACCAGCAGGTCACCAACGTGACTGCGCCCGAGGGCAACACGCAGCGCTACCGGATGCTGGTGGAGCTGGTGCGCGACGGCGACCGCTGGATCGTCAACGACGTCAAGACCCTGTAACCGGACAAAGGAGATCGCGATGCCAGCGCAGTACCTGCAGGTCGAGTCAGAGCCGGTGTTGACCACCGAGCAGACGCGGATCCAGATCACCCAGCGCACGCCGCGCTGGAACAAGAAGCAGGTCGATCTCACCGACGCCCTGGACTTCTGGTCGGCGGCCGCGTCGGCGGCCAATGTGATCATGCAGCTGAGTTGGCCCGAGGTCGGCTACGGCGTGGCCGAGAGCCGCGTCGAATCCGGGTCCCTGATGCATCATCCGTGGAAGCGGTTGCGCACCACCGCGCAGTATCTGGCAGTGGCGATTCTCGGCACCGAGGAGGAGCGCAACGCCTACCGGGACGCGGTCAACGTCGCGCACCGGCAGGTCCGCTCGACCGCGGACAGCCCGGTCAAGTACAACGCCTTCAACCGCGAGCTCCAATTGTGGGTCGCCGCTTGCTTGTTCATCTTCTACGAGGACACCCACCAGTTGATCCACGGGGCCATGGACGAGGAACAGGCGGAAACCTTCTACCAGAGCGCCATGACCATCGGCACCACCCTGCAGGTGCTCGAGGACATGTGGCCGGCCACCCGCAAGGATTTCGACGTGTACTGGAACACCTCGTGCGAGCGCATCCAGATCGACGACTTCGTGCGCGACTTCCTCAACGAACTCGTCGCCCTGAAGATGATCAACGTGGTGCCGCGGATGATCCTGGCCCCGCTGCTGCGGTTCCTGACCATCGGCTTCCTGGCGCCGGTCTTCCGCGAGCCGATGGGGTTGGAGTGGAGCGAGACCGACCGGCGGCGCTTCGAGCACCTGTTCCTGTTCGTGTCGTTCGTCAACCGGTTCATCCCGCGGTTCATCCGGACCTACAACTACACCGTGCTGATGAAGGACCTGCGCCGACGCCTCCGCCGCCAAAAGTCCATCCTCTAGCCCCAACAACATTCAGCGCGAGCCCTCCCCTCGAGCGCGAGCCTTCCCCCAAGCGCGAGCGGGCGTGTCTCCGGGCGACACGCCGATCGATTTCCGGGTTTTGCGCACGCTCACGATAGGAGTGCCGCTTGACCGACGACCTGCTGCACCGCTACGCCGGCGATCGACGGTTCCTGTTCATGCTGCCCCGCGCCGTCTGTCTGCAGTTGCTGCACCCGGCCATCGCCACCGGGATCTGGGAGCACGCGCTGCTGCGCGAGCGGATCTGGCAGCACAAGAAGCGCACCGTGACCATGGCCGTCGACATCGCCTACACCGACTCCGACCTGCGCTCGGTCATCCGGTTCGGCCACGAACACGTCAAGGGCCACACCCCCGACGGGGGCAAGTACCACGCCCTGGACCCCGAACTCTTTCACTTCCAGCACGCGACCTACGTGGAAAGCCTTGTCGCGATGGTGAACACGTTCGTCCGGCCGCTGGATGACGACGGACACGAGCGGCTCTATCAGCAGTGCTGCGACTGGTATCGGAAGTACGGGATCTCGGCTCGGTCGATGCCGCCGGACTGGCCGTCGTTCCGGGAATATTTCGAAAGCTACTGCCGCACCATGCTATCCGCCGGAGAGCACTTCGAGCGTTTCCGCGACGAGATCTTCGCGCCCTCGGACTGGTGGCCGGCCCTGGTGCCGCGCGGCGCGATCCGGGCGATGCAGCACGAGACGGCCATCGAACTGACCGGCGTGCAGCCGAGCGCACGGGACCGACGGGCCCTGCGCACGTTCGCGGGGCTGTGTCGCGCGGGCGCGACCGTCCCGGCCCTGCGAGCACCCGCGAAGGTGCGCAAACCACGCGAAACCGTCGGCGTGTCGGCCGGGGACGCGCCCGCTCGCGCTAAGGAGTAGGGCGGGGAGGGGGTTAAGGCTTGGTGGCCGCGTGCAGGGCCACGATGCCCGCGCTGAGATTGCGCCAGCGCACCGACGACCACCCCGCCGTGGCGATGCGACGGGCCAGCTCCGCCTGATCCGGCCAGGCCCGGATCGACTCCGCCAGGTACTCATAGGATTCCGGGTCGCTGGACACCGCGCGGGCCATCGCCGGCAGCGCCCGCATGAGGTACTCCTTGTACACCGTCGAGAACACCGGCACCGTCGGCGTCGAGAACTCGCACACCACCAGTCGGCCGCCGGGCCGCGTCACCCGGGCCATCTCGCGCAGCCCCTCGACGTGGTCGACGACGTTGCGCAGCCCGAAGCTGATGGTGACCGCGTCGAACGACTCGTCGTCGAACGGCAGCTTCGTCGCGTCGCCGGCGACCTTGGGCACGGTGCGCTGCGCGCCGGCCTTGAGCATGCCCACCGAGAAGTCGCACGCCACGCACCACGCGCCGGACTTGGCCAGCTCGACCGTCGAGACCGCGGTCCCGGCGGCCAGGTCCAGCACCCGGTCCCCCGGCCCGATCTCCAGCGCCGCCCGGGTGGCCCGACGCCAGGACCGGTCCTGGCCCAGCGACAGCACCGTGTTGGTCAGGTCGTAACGACGGGCGACGGCGTCGAACATCGACGCCACCTCACGGGGATCCTTGTCCAGCGTCGCGCGGCTCACCGCACCGACGCTACCTGTGAACTTGCCCGAACCGGGAATCGCCGCTGCGGGTGTTCTTCGGCAGCCTGTCCCTCGAACTGGCCAAGGCCGACTACGCGCAGCGGATCAACACGTGGGAGGCCTGGCAGCACATGGCGGAGCTGGCCCAGGGTTGACGGGGTCGCGAGCGGGCGCAAACCCGGAAATTCACCCGGCGTGTTGCCCGGGGACCCGCACACTGGCGCTGGAGGATTGCACGCGCGCGGGGTGGGCGACGGCCGCGTAGTGGTCGAGCAGTTCCGCGCAGATCACCGGCCAGGTGCGGCCCAGCACGCTGCGTCGCGCGGCCACCGAGTACCGCACGCGCTCGGCGATCAGATGCTCGACCGCCGCATCGAGTTGCTGCTCGAACCCGTCGACGGGCAGCAGCAAACCGGTCTGCATCGGGGTCACCAGGTCGCGCGGGCCGCCCGCGTCCGGCGCGATCACCGGCAAGCCCGAGGCCATCGCCTCCTGCACGGCCTGGCAGAACGTCTCGTGCTCGCCGGGGTGCACGAAGACGTCCATGCTCGCGTAGGCCGCCGCCAGCTCGGCCCCGTAGAGCGCGCCGGTGAAAACCGCGGTGGGCAGGACATTTTGGAGCTTGTTCCGGTCCACGCCGTCGCCGACGACCACGACCTGCAGATCGTCGCGGGCCGCCAGGACCGCCAGCCGCTCGACGTGCTTCTCCGGTGCCAGCCGGCCCACGAAACCGACCACCGGCCTGCCCTCCGGTGACCAGCTTCGGCGCAGCGCGTCGCTGCGGGCCGACGGCGCGAAGCCGGTGACGTCGACGCCGCGGGCCCACCGGTGTACCCGCGGAATCCCATGCTCGGCAAGGTTTTCCATGGCCGAGGTAGATGGGGCCAGGGTGCGGTCGGCCTTGCTGTGCAGCTGACGCGTCCACGCCCAGGCGGCCCGCGACGCCACCGAGAGCCCGTAGCTCTCGGCGAACCCGGCGATGTCGGTCTGGAACACCGCGACCGACGGCACCCCCAGGCGCCGCGCCGCCAGGACGCCGCCCCAGCCGAGCAGCGCCGGCGAGGCCAGGTGCACGACGTCGGGATCGAAGCCGCGCAGCACCCCAACCATCCGCGGCCAGGGGATGCCCAGCGGCAGCGAGGTCACCCTCGGGAACATCCGCGACGGCACCCGATGCACGCGGATCCCGTCGTGCACCCGGTCGGCCCTGGGCTGCCGCGGCGGCGTGTCCGGGGCGATCACCAGCGCCTCGTGGCCGTTGCGGCGCAGATGCTCGAGCACCCGAAGCACCGAGTTGGTGACACCGTTGACGTTCGGGAGGAAACTTTCTGCGACAATCGCAACGCGCACGACGCCGAGCGTGCCAGCGCCGCGTTGCCGCCAGGTTGCGGACAGGCAGACGGCAGACGAAACGCGTCGGACGCCTTCTGGCACCGAAAGGGAGACACCATGCGAGGTTGGCGGGCGGTCCTGGCGGCCATCACCGCGGCGCTGCTGATCTCCGGGTGCACCGTCGAGGTCGCCGGCACCGCCCGGCCGGACCTGCGCGGCCCCGGGGTCGCTGTGACCGCCGACGGCGCCGGGATCCTGGTCGGCTTCCCCGACGCCCCGGTGCAACTCGAGCTGTTCACCGAACCGCAGTGCCAGGCCTGCGCATACCTGCAGGCCGACTTCGGCGACCAGTTGCGCTCACATCTGGATTCCGGCCGGCTGGCCGTCACCTACCGACCCCTGACGTTCCTGGACAACGCCCTGGGCTTGGACTATTCGGCCGACGTCACCAACGCATTGTTCACCGCCGTCGACCCGGCGACCTCGGCCGGCGGCTTCCAGGCGTTCGTGCAGGAACTGTGGGCGCACCAGGGCCTGTCGGAGACCGACTTCGGTGATGCGGACTTCGCCGCCATCGCGGCCTACAGCGGGCTGCTGACCCGGCTGGTCGAGAGCATCAGCCAGGGCACGGTCGTGGTCGACGCCGACGCTGTGTCCGAGATCAACGCCGAACTGCTGGGCGACATCTTGGGACGGGTCGCCACGCCGGTGGTCGTCGACCTCGAATCCGAGGAGATCCTCGACATCGACGACGTCGACTGGCTCTCGAACCTGATGCGAGCGGCCTGACCCGTCAGTCCAGCCGTCGCTCCAGGGCCGCCAGCCCGGCCAGCGCGCCGAGCGCGATCAGCCAGCCGACGACGGCGATGGAGCCGGCCGGGACGATGGCCAGCAGCGCGTTGCGGCCCTGCACGCGCACCAGGTCGGGGTCGGTGGTGTCGTATTCGACGTAAATGCGCATGCCCGTGGCCAATTCGGAGGGGTACAGCACCCCGAGTTCGGGCCGGTACGTCACCCGGTCGGGCGTCACGAACTCGATGGTGGAGCGGCGCGGACCGGCGCTGAGCACCTCGGCCTGCGCCACCCCCAGGTTCGCCTCGATCTGCCGGTCGTTGCGCCACGCGCCGGCCACCAGCAACACCGACTGCAGCGTCACCACGAACACCAAGACCCACACGCCGGCCTTGGCCCACCGCAACGCCTTCCGCATCGGCGTGTCGGGAACCCCGGGCGCCTTGCTCGGCAGGAGTTGGCGCGCAAAGACTTTGAGCTGCTGCCTCACAGGGCGGCCTTGATCGATGCGTGCAGCTTGCGCAGCGACGACCGGTCGGCCTTCACCTCCACGACGCGCATCCCGTCGTACGGCTCGTCGAGGACGCCCGCCAGTCCGGCGGCCTCGACCTGGCGGTATTCGACGTGATAGGCGCGGCACAACGCGGCGATGTCGACGTCGTGCGGGGTGCCGAAGATCCGCGAGGACACATCGGAGAACCGCGGATCGCCCTGCTCGAGCAGCTCGAAGATGCCGCCGCCGTTGTCGTTGGACACGACGATGGTCAGCCGGCGCGGGGTGGGTTCGGTGGGCCCGATCAGCAGCCCCGAGCTGTCGTGCACGAACGTCAGGTCCCCGATCAGCGCCACAGTGCGCCCGCCGGTGGCGCGCTCGTGGGCCAGCGCGGCCCCGATGGCCGTGGACACGGTGCCGTCGATGCCGGCGACCCCGCGGTTGGACCGCACCGTGACGGCGCGCGGCGCACCGGTTCCGGCCAGCCCCGCCAGGGCCACGTCGCGTACCGGGTTGGAGGCGCCCAGGACCAGCTGATCGCCGTCGCGCAGCGCGTCGGCGACCTCGGCGGCCACATGCAGGCCGGTGGTCAGCGGATGCGCCTTCAGTTGGCCGCGCACGGCCTCGACGGCGTGCCCGTTGACCTCCGCGCAGCGCCGCAGCCAGGCCGCGCTCGGCTCGCCGGTGGTGACCGCCCGCGTGCCGTTGGCCTGCGAGTTGCCCGAGACATCCGGCCAGCGCGGCCCGGTGGTGAGCGCGAACACCGGCACCGACGGGTCGGCCAGCAGCGCCGAGACCGGGCGATGCAGCGTCGGGCGGCCCAGCATGATGACCTGATGCGGGCGCAGCAGCGGCAGCGCCAGCGGGTGCAGCGGGTTGGCGGGCTGCGGTGCGGTGGGTTCGGCGACGGTGGGCAGGGCGGCCAGGTTCGGTTGCGCCCCGGCGCCGTGGCCCGCGATCACCACGGTGTCCAGGCTCAGGTCGACCTCCAGCGGCTGATCGAAGCTCACCGGCGGGGTGAGCGTCCACGGCCGCCCGTCGGGGCGCCCGTCGGGCAGGCTCGCGCCGCCGTCGGTCTCGTGGTCGGGCACCAGGGGTTCGCGCAACGGGATGTCGAACTGCACAGGGCCTGCGTTGGCGCTGCGAGATCCCTTGGCCGCCACCAGCACCCGGCAGGTGGCCGAACGCCACTGCGCGTTGAGGACGTCCATCGGGGAACTGGCCAGCTGATCCGGGGCCAGGCCCAGGCTGATGTTCTCCCGCACCTGGGTGCCGAAGTAGCCGAGCTGCTCCATGGTCTGGTTGGCGCCGGTGCCCAACAGCTCGTAGGGCCGGTTGGCGCTCAGCACGATCAGCGGCACCCGGGCGTAGTTGGCCTCGACGACGGCCGGTCCGAGATTGGCCACCGCGGTACCGGAGGTCATCGCGACGCAGACCGGTGCCCCGGCCGCCACCGCCAGGCCGATGGCCAGGTAACCGGCGGTGCGCTCGTCGATGCGGACGTGCAACCGCAGCCGGCCGGCGCGGTCGGCGGCCTCCAACGCGAACGCCAGCGGGGCGTTGCGGGAGCCGGGGCACAACACCACGTCGCGCACGCCGCCACGAATCAATTCGTCAACGACGATGCGCGCCTGGGCCGTCGAGGGGTTCATCGGTCCGTCACTACATCACTGTGTCACAGCGGGAGCCGGCCGAAGAACTCCAGGATCGCGGCGTTGACGACGTCGGGCCGCTCGATGAAGCCGAGGTGGCCGGTATCCGGAATCTCCTGGTAGCGGCCGTTGGGCAGGGCGTCGGCGACCTCCTTGCCCAGATGCGGCGGCAGCAGCACGTCGTCGGCGAAGCCGAGCACCAGCACCTGGGTGGCGATGGACCGGTAGACCGAGAGCCGGTTGGCGGCCGGGTTGATCTCGAGCTGACAGCGCATCCCGGGGGTCGGCTTGCTGGGCCACATGGTGAACATCTGGATCCAGTCGTCGGCCACGCGGTCGTCGTTGAGCGTCTTCGGCGAAAAGTTCTCCAGCATACGGACTTTGGCGTCGTACTCGGGCGGCAGCTGCACGCCGGCGTCCATCATCAGCCGCTCGGCGCCGTTGAAGAACTCCCGGGTGCGGTCGTGGCGGCCGCGGGTGGCCATCAGCACGGCCTGGCTGACCAGCTCGGGCCGGGCCAGCATGAGTTCCTGGGCCAGGAAGGACCCCATCGACACCCCGACGATGCGCACCGGGCCGCCCACGAGCTCGTCGATGAGCGCCGCGGTGTCGGCGACCATGGTCTCGGTGGTGAACCCGCTGGCGTTCTCGGTGGCGCCGATGCCGCGGTTGTCGAACGTGATGCACCGGAAACCGGCCCTGGCGAAGGCCGGTACCTGATGCAGATGCCAGGTGCGTCCGGCGCCGCCACGGCCGGCGATGAACAGCACCGGGTCTCCGGTGCCTCGGTCGTCATAGGCCAGATTGGTCACCCGGCCACGTTAGCCGAGCCCGACTTCGGCGTGATCTCACACGCCCACCGTGGCAGATCACGCCGAAGTCGCTCGGCTGCGGCTGTGGCGGCGGCGGCCGCGGGCGGTCGCGATGGCCCGGTCCCAGGCCAGCAGCGCGCCGGCCTTCAGCAGCGGCGGCTTGACCAGGTCCTTGCCCAGCAGCGCGGCAGCGGTGGCCTTGGTGGCCGCCGAGGCCTTGGTGACATGCCCGGAGTCGAACGGCGGCTGCGGGTCGTACTCGATGCCCAGCTGCACGGCCCTGGCCTTGGCCTCCCCGGCCAGCTGACCGGCCAGCCAAAGCCCCAGATCGATGCCCGCCGAGACGCCGGCGGCGGTGACCGTGTCGCCCTCGTGGACGATGCGCTGGTCGCCGACCGGGGTGACGCCGAACATCTTCAGCGCGGCCAGCGACGACCAGTGCGAGGTGGCGCGCTTGCCGTCGAGCAGGCCGGCGGCGGCCAGCACCACCGAACCCGAGCACACCGACGTCGTCCAGGTCGCGCCCTCGTGCACCCGGCGCAACCAAGCCAACACCGCCTCGTCGCGGGCCACCTCCACACAGCCGGGCCCGCCCGGCACCAGCACCACGTCGGGGGCCGGGGTCTCGGCGAAGGTGTGGGTGGCGCCGATCATCAGCACGCCGGAGTCGGCGGTCAGCGGGCCGGTCTCGTGCCACAGGAAGCGCACCTCGGTGTCGGGCAGCCGGTGCAGCACCTCGTAGGGACCGATGAGATCCAGCGCGGTGAAGTTGGGGTAGAGGACGATGGCGACCTGGGTCATGACTTGCTCCTTGAGTGACGAGGGGTTAGGCGAAACTCTTGCGGTACTGATCCGGAGATATCCCGATGCGGCGAACGAAGTTGCGGCGCATGGTTTCTGCGGTGCCGAAGCCACACCGCGCGGCGATCGCGACGACGGTGTCGTCGGTCTCCTCGAGTTGACGACGGGCCGCCTCGGTGCGGATCCGCTCGACGTAGGCGCCCGGCGATTCGCCGACCTCGGCGGTGAACACCCGGACGAAGTGCCGAGGGCTCATCGCGGCGCGGTCGGCCAGGTCCGGGATGCGGTGCCGGCCACCGGGTTCGGCCTCGACGAGTTCCTGCACCGCGCGGATGGGTGCGCGTTTGGCACGCGGCATCCAGACCGGCGCGGCGAACTGGGTCTGCCCGCCGGGGCGACGCAGGTAGAGCACCAGGTAGCGGGCCACGGTCTGCGCGATGTCGGTGCCGTGGTCGTCCTCGACGAGTGCCAGCGCCAGGTCGATGCCCGCCGTCACCCCGGCCGCCGTCCACACCCGCGGCGAACTGCGCACGAAGATCGGCTCGGGGTCAACGTCGATGGCCGGGAACTCGTCGGCCAGGGCCTGCGCGAAGGCCCAGTGGGTGGTGGCGCGGCAGCCGTCGAGCAGGCCGGCCTCGGCGGCCAGGGTGGCGCCGGTGCAGACGCTGACGACGCGCCGCGCGGTGCCCGAGACCCGTCGTATCCAGTCGATGACCTGCGGGTCGCGGCGTGCATCGGTGACGCCCGCGCCGCCGGGCAGCACCACGGTGTCGACGTCGTCGTGCCACGGCAGCGGGGCGGCGGCCAGTTCCAGGCCGCTGTCGGACCGGACCGGGCGGCCCCCCGCGGACACCAGCGTGACGTCGTAGCCGGCCGTGTCGCCGCCGAGCACCAGGGCGGCCGTCGCGAACACCTCGAACGGGCCGACCACATCCAGGGACTGCACGCCCGGATAGCCGAGCAGCATCACCGATCGCCGCATGACTCTCATCGTTGCGCGCCCCGGCGATGGCGTCTATGCCATGTACCCCACAGATCAGGACATGAGCGGATGACACTCGGCGATGCGCCGTAGCCACCAGTCGCGCCGCTCCCCCGTCGCGCGCAGTGCGCTCAGCCGGGCCGGATCCGGCGTCACCGCGCCCACCTCGAGTTCGCCGTCGACGGGCGCGGGCACCTCGGCCACGTCCTCGACGAACAACCCGCCGGTGCCCAGCCCGCACGCATGCTGCAGCGACGGCAGCGCCGCGGCCGCCGAGAGCCCGATCGCGATCCCCACCGCGGAGTCCAGCGCGCTCGAGATCACCACCGGGATGTCGATCTGCTCGGCGATCCGCAGCAGTGCCGAGATCCCGCCCAGCGGGGCAACTTTGAGGACCGCGACGTCGGCGGCCCCGGCGCGGACCACGTGCAGCGGGTCGTCGGCCTTGCGGATGCATTCGTCGGCCGCTATCGGCGTGACGACGCGGCGGCGCACCTCAGCCAGTTCGGCGACCGAGCGGCAGGGCTGTTCGACGTACTCCAGCGGGCCGTCGGCGGTCAGCGCCTCGATGGCGGCCACCGCGCCGTCCACGTCCCAGCCCGCGTTGGCGTCCACCCGCACGGTCGGCAGGTGCGCGCGCACGGCGTTGACCCGGGCCACGTCCTCGGCCAGGGTC